>NZ_CP047984.1:4649492-4965849 GCF_009931655.1 Pontibacter russatus
GTTGCTTCGCTCTGGGGAGCGGGGGGTATAAAAGGGACCTTCTGTCTGAGAGGGGGTAGGTTCATCGTGGTCGTCGCACTCCGGCGTTGGCTCCAGCAGCTCCCTCCGTCTGAAGAAGGGAACAGCCGAAACCAGGCCCAGGAATGGAATAGCGGCGATGAGGGACAAAATGCGGCGCCTCTTGCTGTTCATATACCTATTGCTTTACATCTATAAAAATCCCAAATAAGTAACGCGCGACAACCCCCTCAGCATATATTTTACCTGCTGCCCAGCGACTGGCCACCGCCGCCCGCCTTCAGCTTCAGGTCGATGGTGAAGATATCTTCGATGATTTTGTCTGCCGCCGTGCCCAGCATGCCGGAGCGGTACTTGATGTCCCACTTGGTGCGGTCCAGCTCTATTCTGGCGGCTGCCTCCGCTGCCTTTCCGTCCGTTTTTACCGTGGCCGGGAAAGTGATGGCGTTGGTGATGCCCTTGATGGTGAGGTCGCCGGTGATGGTGTAGTTGGGAGCTCCCGCTTTTGCTTTCGCTATGGGGGTTGCTTTCGTTATCTTGAATGTAGACACCGGGTGCTTCTCCGCCGAGAAGAAATCCTCTGACTTCAGGTGATTGGTCAGCTTCGCGTTAAATTCCGGGTTCGTGATGTCGGTGTCCGTAATGGAAGTCATATCGATTTCAAAACTGCCCCCCACCAGTTTGCGGCCGTTCACTTCCAGGTTGCCGCTGGCCAGTTGCACCGTTCCGGTATGCTCGCCGCCAAATTTCTTTGCATTCCAGGTCATGGTGCTGCCTGCGGTGTTTACCGGCAGGGTGGTCACGGCCACGGCGGTGGTTGCAGTGGCTCCCTTAATAGGATTGTCTGTGGCGGCAACGCTTGCGCTGTGCAGCATGGTGGCCAGGGCCAGGGCGCTTAAAAGGACAGGATAGTTTCTCATACTTGATCGGTTTATAGGTTATAGTTTATACCTGTGTAATATAAGCCAATACGCCCGGTTTATATATAGCCCGGACGCCATGGCGTAATTTTTACTGAACCCGCTCCAGCGTTATTTCCATCGGCTGGCCCTGGAACTCTGCCTTCAGCGTAATCCTGTCACCTGCTATATGTCCTTTGTGGAGGATATCGTTTCCTTCGAAAGAAAGATTAAAGGTGAATTCATCGCCCATCACCATCCCGTCTGTGATGGGCGTCTGGCCCATTGGCGTCTGCATGGTTCCGGTCAAGGTGGTGTCATCCGCCACCAGGTCCAGGTTCAATTCAGCCCCTCCCACGGTGCCTTTCCAACGGCCGGTCAGGTTCTGCTGTTGTGGGCTGTCGGCCTGCACAGGGTTGGCCACTGTGGTGTCTGCGGGCGTGGCCGGTGCTTCTACGGCAGGAGCTGTGGCTGGCGACTGTACGGGTGCTCCACCTGGGCGAACCCCCTGCGGCGCACTGCCTGTTGCACCGCCCCTTGGGGCTGCTCCCTGCGGCATGCCGCCGCCCTGTGGCGCTGCAGTTGCCGCCTGCGGCATAGCGCCAGCCTGTGCGCCACTTTCGCCGCCGCCTTTCAGGTCGTCGTTGTTCACTGATTTGCCTCTTCTTCGGGGGCCATCCGTCATCTTGCCGATGCGGTAGCTCAGGTTCACCTTGAAGTTCATGTTGTGCATCACGTTGGTGCTCGTCTGGGAGAAGGTCGGCGTGTTCAGTTCGCTTCTCATCCGCATGGTTTGCGACAGGAAGTTCTCAGCGCCGAACCCGATGCTGCCCTTGCCCTCGTTGAAATCCTTCTTCAGGTTGAGGCTGTAGATGCCGAAGCCGCCCCGGCTGCCCTGCAACTGCACCTGGCTGCCCCGATAGAAGCCGAAGCCCTGGATGCCCCAGCCCTGGCCCAGGTTGTAGTTACCCATCGCCCGGACGTTGTAGACCACGCCGCTGTTGCTTGCCTGTTGGGCAGGGTCCTCGGCGTTGTTGTTCAGCACGGCGTAGTAAATGTCGGTGCCGCCGTTCAGCGTGAGTTTGTTGCTCAGGTTGATGCTGCCGAAAATGCTTCCGCCGTATGCCTCCTCCTGGCCGATGTTTGAAAAGGTTGTCACCAGTACCCCGTCACCCATTGGTTTCCTCACCGCCTGTATCGAGTTATTGGTATTGCGGACGAAAGTGGAGAAGTTGAGCGACGTTGTTTTGAAGTACGTGCTGTAGGACAGCTCATAGTTGTTGGTGTACTCCGGGTCCAGTTCAGGGTTACCCACCGTTGGCAAAGCCTGGTTCGGGTTCTGAACGTTCGGGTTCAGGAACTCCAGCGACGGGCGCTGGATGCGGCGGTTGTAGGCCAGCTTCACGGTATTGCCGTCCTTCAGCCGCTTCGACAGGTTAATGCTCGGCACCAGCACGCCATATGACGGTATACTCACATCTTCCTCGACTTCCTTAAACTTGGCGTTGATGGTGGTGTACTCGTAGCGGGCACCTGCCTTTACGCTGTAGTTGTTGACTGTGGTGAGCGTGTAAGACAGATAGCCCGCCGTCACATCCTGGTTGTAGTTGAACACGTTTCCAGCCACTTCTTCAAAAGGCCCGGTATCGCCAGCCGTAAGGGTCTCGTAGTCGCTGGTCACCTGGCGCGTAATCTGTTTCACGCCCAGCTCCACCATCTGATTCTTGGCTATCGGGTTGGCATAGTCCAGCTGCACCGTAGACTCCTGGTTAAAGCTCTCGTTGATGTTCTTCAGGCGGCGCTCTATCGCCTCCGCGTCACCGCTATATATCAGGTTGAGGAAGTCGTTGGTGCGGTTGTTACGGCTGAACTGCGTCAGCACACTGAATTCGTGCTGTGGCTTGTCGAAGGTGTGGGTGTAGTTGAGGTTCACGTCCACTGTCCCGGAGTTGTCGGTAGTTTCCACATCACGCAGGGAAGTGCTTAACAGGGAGCCGCCCTGGAAGAACTGCGAGAGCAGGTCATCCTGGTTGGCATGCCAGTTCCGCACCCCGTACTGCACCGAACCATTGAGGTAGTTCTTCTCGTTGATGTCGTAGTCCCAGCCGAGGGTATAGCGCCCGAACATCATGTTGTTGCTCGTCTCCGCCTCCTGCCGGATTACGTTCTGTACCCCGTCCACCAAGGTTGTCTGCTCGTTTTCGAAGCTGCCGGGCGTGTTGTAGCCCATGCGGCCGAAGCCGCCCAGCGAGAAGCCCATCTTGCCGGTGCGGTAGCTGCCGTTCAGGCCCAGGTTGGCGCCTCGCAGGCCCACGCCGGTGTCAACGCTCAGCGAGCCGCCCTGCAGGGTGTTCTTCTTCGTCACGATGTTGATGATACCGGCAGAACCTTCCGCGTCGTATTTTGCCGAAGGCGAAGTGATGACCTCCACCGACTTAATCATATCGGCCGGAATCTGCTTCAGGGCATCGGCCACACTGCCCGCCGTGATGGTGGAGGGCCTGTTGTTGATGAGCACCTTGATGTTCTGGCTGCCGCGCATCGACACGTTGCCGTCCAGGTCCACCGACAGCATCGGCACCTTGCGCAGCACATCCGCCGCGTCGCCGCCTTTGTTCGATTCGTCATTCTCGGCATTATATACAGTGCGGTCCACTTTCTCCTCTATCATGGCGCGCTGCCCCTCTACCACCACCTCATTCAGGGCTTTGGCGGTGGAGCTGATGCCAATCTTGCCCAGGTCAACCGAGGCGTTTTTGTCCGATATTACCAGATCCAGAGTCTTCGCCTCATAGCCTATAAAAGAGACGGCCACTTTATAGGAGCCGCTTGCCACTTTCTCTAAAGTGAACTTTCCTTTGTCGTCGGCCATCGTGCCATCCACCGGCTGGTTGGTGGTGGGGTTCACGAGGGCAATGGTGGCGTAGGGCACCGGCTGCTGCGTGGCGGCATCCACCACCGTGCCCGTGATGCTGCCCGCCACCGTGGCGGGAGCGGCAACTGCGGCGGTGGCCCCGGTGGCGTTTGTGGAAGCCAGCGGCCCCCCTTCGTTAGCGGGCGACTGCGCCACAACAACCTGGCAGAGGCAGGCAAGGACGAGCGTAGAGAGTAATTTGTTCATGGTGTTGACTTTTGCATATAAATCTGAACAAAGCAAATCTTTCCCCGCCGGATAAAAAAACCGAATAGACTGGCGGCTGCCAAACGCCGACGAGCAGCCTGGATCAGCCGATGATCACGGTTATGCGGAAAGTGCCCGTCGGGCACGGCAAATCATAGGTGAAATAGGGGCCAGCCGTCGGTGAAATAAGCTAAGCAGTAGATAAGGAAGGCTTTGGAAGTGAATCGGTTGTAGGTTTGTAATATATAGCTATATTAACCGTCACAATGGCCAATACCTTCATAAACCGACACGGGTACCTCCTGATACAGGGGCTGGTGCTGCTTGGGCTGCTGCTGCTGTTGTGCCAGCCCCTAGCCTGGGACATCGAATTGCCTATACAGTTCTGGGTGAAGCAGGGCGTCGTGTTTGTCCTGTGGGTGGGCCTTTTTTACCTGAACACGAACCTGCTGGTGCCCCGGCTCCTGTTTGAGAACAGGGTGGGGGCCTTTACAGCAGCCATACTCGGTGCGGTGGTGTTCGTGGTGCTGGCGAGCATAGTGGCGGATGTGTGGCTGAACCTGCCGGAACTGATGCACCAGGCCTTTAACCCAGGTGAATCGGGGAAGCCGCACAAGGGCGGTACGTATGTGAATCCGGTGATGATGCTGGCCACCCTGCTGGTGCTGGGCATCAGCACCAGCATCAAGACGGTGCAGAAATGGCAACTGGACGCGGAGGTCCGGCAAAGCCTGGAGCGGCAGAAAATCAGCTCGGAACTCTCGTTCCTGAAAGCACAGATAAACCCGCACTTCTTCTTCAACACCCTGCACAGCATCTACGCGCTCACGATGATCAACATCGAAACCTCCCGGGAGGCGCTCCATACGCTGTCGCGGATGATGCGCTATGTGCTGTACGAAACACAGTCGGGCACCACGTTGCTGAGCAAAGAGATTGAGTTCCTGGAGGATTACGTGAACCTGATGAAGCTCCGGCTGACAGAGAAGGTGACGGTGACGTTCGAGCGGCCGTCGCCGGTGCAGGACGTGCTGGTGGCCCCGATGCTGTTTCTGCCATACGTGGAGAACGCCTTCAAGCACGGTGTGAGCGCGCTGCTGCCGAGCAGGATATATATAGGCATACACCAGCAGGGGCAGGCGCTGGAACTGGAGGTGCGCAACACGATACTGCCCGAAAAGCGCGTGGTGCTGGAGGAGAGCAGCGGCATTGGGCTGGTGAACACCAACCGGCGCCTCGATTTGCTTTACCCGGGGCATTATAACCTGTCCATCACAGACAAAACGCCGGAGAACGAATACCGCGTACACCTAACGCTGAACCTGACATGAAACTGAAATGCATCGCCGTGGACGACGAGCCCCTGGCGCTGGGCATGATCGCCGCCTTTATCGACCAGACCCCTTTTCTGCAACTGGTGGGGCGTTACTCCAGCGCGGTGGAGGCGCTGCACGGGCTGCACCAGCAGCCGGTGGATTTGGTGTTCCTGGACATCCAGATGCCCGACCTGAGCGGCATTGAGCTGGCGCGTGTGCTCGACAAGGGCGAGTACGGCGTCGGGCCCCGCATCATCTTCACGACCGCCTTCAGCCAGTATGCGCTGGAGGGATATAAAGTGGATGCGCTGGATTACCTGGTGAAGCCCTTCAACTACGCCGATTTCCTGAAGGCGGCCAGCAAGGCGCAGGCCTACGCGGGGCTGCTGCAAAAGCCTGTCGCCGCCCTGCCCGCCCCGGCGGCCGAGCCGGAAGAAGAATACCTCTTCCTGAAAGTGGAGTACCAGCTGGTGCGCATCGCCTTCAGTGATATTTTATATATAGAGGGACTGAAAGATTACGTTAAGGTCCACCTCGGGAGCGAGGCGAAGCCGATCCTGTCGCTGACGAGCCTGAAGGCGCTGGAGGAGAAGCTGCCCGCCCGCAGGTTCATGCGCATCCATCGCTCCTTCATCGTGGCCCTCGACAAAATCAGCGCCGTTTCCCGCAACAAGGTGCAGATAGGGGAGACCAACATTGCCGTCAGCGACCAGTACAAGGACGCTTTCAACCAGTTCCTGAGCCGCTGGGTGTAGCTTTATATATACTGATCAGGGAAGCTGTTTTATTTTATATATGCGCGGCGGTGTCGTAAATTGCCGGATGAGCTGGAAGCAGCAGCAACTTAAAACGCCTATATGAACAAAGCAATCGTGATTGGGGCCTCGGGGCAGTTGGGGCAGTGCCTGCAGGCAGTGGCAAAAGAAAAGAACGCAGGCAACCTTATTTTCCTCTCACGGGAAGAGGCCGATATAGCGGATGCGGCTTCCCTTCGCGCCTTTTTTGCGGCGCATCAGCCTGCCTACTGCATCAATTGCGCCGCCTACACGGCCGTGGACAAGGCCGAGGACGAGCCGGAATTGAGCAGGCAAATCAATCGCGACGGCGTCATCAGCCTGAGCCAACTGTGCCGGGAGTTCGGGACCACGCTCATCCATGTCTCCACCGACTTTGTCTTTCCGGGAACTGCACTGCATCCTTTGTCGGAAACGGACGCCGCCGCGCCGGTGAACATATATGGCGCCACCAAGCTGGAGGGCGAGCAGGCCATCCCCGGCTATATAGCCAACTTCTTCATCATCCGGACCAGCTGGCTTTACTCCAAGTTCGGGAACAACTTCGTGAAAACGATGCTGCGGCTGGGCCGGGAAAAGGACGAGTTGCGGGTGATATGGGACCAGGTCGGGACACCCACTTATGCCATGGACCTGGCGGAGGTAATTTCCCATATCATGGAGACAAACAACACTGCCTACGGCATCTACCACTACAGCAACGAGGGGCTCGCCTCCTGGTACGATTTCGCCAAATCCATTTTCGAACTGAGCCATATATCCGTCAGGGTACTGCCCGTGCGCACCTCCGAGTACATCACCAAAGCCAGGCACCCGGCATACTCGGTGCTGGACAAATCGAAAATCAAGCAAAACCTGGGCATTGAGATTCCCTACTGGCGCGACAGCCTGAAAACCTGCCTCAGCCGAATTTAGGCTATGGCGGGCGGACTCATGACCATGCCGGCGCGACAGGAATGAAGTCCTAAAGAATCACTTATTAAAGTTAGATAAGGTGGTAAGGGTTCAGTTCTGCCATACATGGTTGATTATTTTTGATGTAAAGGCGGCATAGACCAGGTTTTAAGCGTATGTAAAAATCTGAAACAGAAAGCTATATGAAAAGCATCATCAAAATATGGAAGGCCGAGGCGCTTTTTTATATCCTTGTGGGCGCGCTTGCCCTGACTGTGGAAATCGTCAAGTTCGTGAGCCAGCTCTTTTAAGCGTGCCTAACCATATATAAGCTTGCTCCTGCATCGGGGTGTGAACCCATTTAGGACTTAGGGTGCGAATGTCCTCGCTTGTAGCTACTACTTCGGGGAGACGCCACATCTATCCTGAATTCACGATTCCGAAGATTCGCGCCAGTACAGGTAGAATCAAACAGTCCTGCCATATATGGCTGCTCCTCAACCCGGGCATTTTTACCGCCCCTTTCCGCATTTCCACTCCCAGGCATTTATGCTGACTTTAATAAATTCAGGTATATATAATAAACTTTCAAAATATAAATAGATTGTTTAGCTTGAGGTGAACTACAGGTAGCGTGCGGGCAAAGGCGACTGAGGGTGACAGCTGTAGGATACCTAACACCTGAACAGATGATGTACGCCTCCCAAGCCCTGATAAAGCAAACGCTGCCCCTTCTCCTGCTGCTCCTTTCCATCTACCCAAGCCTTAGCAGCGCCCAGAGCCGGAATGGCGAGCTGACGGGCAAGCTGCAGGACAACGCCTCCAAAGAAGCCCTTTCTTACGCCACCGTGGCCGTTTACACCGCCGCCGACACCGCCATGGTCACGTTCCGGATGAGCGATGAGGAGGGGATTTTCAAGGTGCCGGGCCTGCCCGTGAGCCAGGACCTCCGGGTGATCGTGACCATGATGGGATATGGGGTGTACCGGCAGGAGTTCCGGCTGACGCCGCAAAAGCCCGAGCTTGACCTGGGGGTTGTCGGCATGGAACAGACGTCGCGCCAGTTGAAGGAGGTGGTCATCCTGGCCGAGACGCCGCCCGTGCTAGTCAGAAACGACACGCTGGAGTTTAACGCGGCCTCCTTCAAAACGCTGCCTACCTCCCTGGTGGAGGACCTGCTGAAAAAACTGCCGGGTGTGAGTGTGGATGCGGCGGGCAATATTACGGTGAACGGGAGGGCGGTGCAGAAAATACTCGTGGACGGCAAGGAGTTCTTCGGCAGCGACCCTAAAATCGCCACGCGCAACCTGCCGGCCGACGTGATTGAGAAAGTGCAGGTGATGGACGACCAGGACGCACTGCGCCGCGACCCCGACATGCCAAAGATGGACATTCCGCAGGTCATCAACCTCACTTTCAAGAAGGGAATCAAGAAGGGGATGTTCGGGAAACTGTACGCGGGCGGGGGCACCGACGAGCGGTACGAGGGCGGCGGCATCCTGAATTTCTTCCGCGACACGACGCAGCTGAGTGTCCTGGGCTACTCCAACAACCTCAACCGGCCCGGCTTCGGGCTAGAGGACATCAGCAGGATTGGGGGCTTTGACCGCAGCGGCTTCAACAGCATGATGGTGCGCAGAGACGGGGGATTTGCCCTGAACGGCATCTCCTTCGGGGCCACGGGCGAGGGCATACAGCAGTCGTCGGGCGGCGGTGCCAATTTCAACACCGTCACGAGGAGCGGCCTGAAGCTGAACCTGCAGTACTTTTTCGGCGGTATCAACGCGGACGTGAACCAGCTCGTGAACAGCGAGCAGTTTCTGCAAACCGACACCCTGAACACGCGCCGCGACAGGAACCAGCACCGCAGCAACCTGAGCCACCGGTTGGGGGGCAAGGTGGAGTGGAAACCCGACACCCTGACGGATTTAAGCATCAGCCCCAGCGTCACCCTGTCCAACGGCTCCTCCAGCCAGCTTGCCTATATAAACACGCTCCGGAATGTATCCGAGCTGCTGAATGAGAGCACCAACGAGGAGCTGGTGGACGAGCAGAGCCTGGGGTTTTCCAACACCCTGTCGTTTCAGCGCTTATTCAGGAAGAAGGGGCGGCGGTTTAGCCTCTTTAGCACGTTGGACAATTCCAGCGCCGGGCATGACCAGTATAACGAGGCGGAGAACATCTTCTACCAACCCACACGCACCGTCACCTTCCTCGACCAGCTCCGGGACACCGACAACGATGCGTTTAACATGTACAACACCTTGTATTTCACGGAGCCGGTGAGCAAAGACCTGAGCGCCTTCGCCAGGCTGAACGTGCAGTATTTCAGGGACGACAACGTGCTGCGCACCTATATGGCGAATGTTGAAACCGGCTTGTATGACGTGCCGGTGGCCGGCTTGTCGAACGGCCTCGATCGGAGGGGATGGCGGAATTTGCTGACCACGGGCGTGAACTGGAAAATAAAGGAAGTGAGAATATCGCCCGGAATCCAGTTTACCTCCCTCGCCATCCGGAACGGCTTTCAGAAGTCGCCGGACATCAACCAGAGCTACTTTTACGTGTTCCCCTCCCTACGGATTGAATGGAAGCAGTTCGAATTCAATTACAATGCGGACATGAGAGAGCCGAACGCAACCGACCTGCAGCCGGTGCTGGACAACACAAACCCTTTGTTCATCCGGTACGGCAACCCACGGCTACGGCCTGCAGTGTCTAATAATGCTGGCCTGAGCTTCAGGAAGTACGACACAGGGAAATCCGTCAACTACGACGCTTCCGTCTTCGGTTCCTACAGCAACAACGACATCACCCAGGCGCGCACCGTTGACGAAAACGGCGTCCAGGAGATCAGACCCGTGAACACCGACGGCAACTGGCGGTTGAGCGGGCGCGGGCGCGTGATGAAGGATTACAAGTGCAATGACAAGAACCAGTTTTCGGTGGGGGCTGATTTGTTTTTCTCCTATACCAGGTCGCTTATCCTGTTGAACAGCATCCGAAGCTACGGCCGTTTCTGGAGCCTGAACCCCGAACTGGAGGCCCGGCTGAACCTGGATGACAAGCTGGAGCTAAACCAGGAGTTTTCCCTCAGCTATCAGCGGAGCGCCTACGAAAGCAACACTTTTGACAACCTGCGCTTCCATACCCGGACATCCAGGTCGGAGATTGTGGTGCGCCTGCCGGAGAAAGTGGTGTGGGAGGCCACCTTCGATTACTGGTACAACTCGAACGCGGTGCCGGGCCTGCAGAAAAGCTTCGGCAGGCTGAGTGCCGGGGTCACCTACCTGTTCCTGAAAAACGACCGCGCGCAGCTGAAGCTGTCGGTATATGACCTGCTGAACCAGAACATCAGCGCCTACAGGGTCATGCGGGAAAACCTGATAGAGGATTACCAGGTGGAGGCGCTGAACCGCTACTACATGCTGACCTTTACCTACAACATCCGCAATTTCGGCGGCAAGGTGGGCGGAAGAGAAACTCTGTTCCGGTTCTGAGGCCTCCAGCACCGGGTTTATATATAGATGCACGAACCCTGCTTTCCAGGTTCCGTTCTATAAATAGATTGAATGTTTTGGAGAAATAATTTCACGCATCACCTCAAAAGCACCTCCTATGAAGCTCCGTAACCTTTACCTGCTCCCTTTTCTCGTGCTCCTGGCAGCCTGCTCCGGAAGCGAAGAAAAAGTGCTCTATCCCACCAAAATGACCATCGGCGGCACCACGCACGAGTTTTTATATGCTGATGGCAGAATCTACAGCGTCACCACCACTAGGCCAGATTTTTACGAGGAGGTGACTTACCAATACGTCGATGAGGTGTTTGAAAAGCTTGAGGACAGATATAAAAATAAAATACTGAATATAACCTATCATCCCGACAATGGCACTATCGGCTGGGACAGCCGCGACTCCATAGAACATAAGCAGGAGATGATTTCTAATCGTTCAAATGAAGGCTTGGTGATGGAGGAGTCGCAGAGTGTGTACCTCCAGCACCGTACAGAAGGGCATACAGTCCATCATAAATATAACGAAACTAATCAGCTCCAGGAATCCATATATTACTTCTATGACGCTCGACTGTGGAGTCAAATGCAGTTGAATGACCCGAGATATATATCCAAGCGGATAAAATATGAGTATGCCCAGGGCAAACTAGCGAGGGTGGCCTACTACGGCCATATGTCCGAAAGGCCCTACCTGCAGATTGAGTTGAGGTATGATGACCAGCCCGGCTACCTGAGCAGCTTGCCGCTGGAGGCGCGGTTCATGCCGCTGGAGCTGCCTTACAGGGAGCACAACATCGTCAGCTACACCGTCAAAGACCTATATGGCAAAGTGCGGAAAGACCTGTCCTACACCTGCTCCTACGCTTATAACAAGGCGGGCTATCCCGTCAAGTTCACCCAAAAGATGTTGGACGGGCTGGAGGTAGAAGGCCATATCTACTACAGGGCGGCAGCAGACAACCTAACCGATATGCTTTCTGTGAAATAAGATACCTTAGGCGCTGGCAGCAAAGAAGCTCCTGGCCAGCAGATCAGCCGGATTTATATATAACCTGAAGCAGCCCAGGCATATATGGGCTGCTTCAGGAGAGGGTGATGCCAGAGGTGCGCCTGCCTTAGCTCCCTGTCAGGTTATAGATGTCCTTGATGTCCCGTAAGATGCGCTCGTGGTCGATGTGCAGGTCAATGATTCTGCCGGACTTTATATCGAACACCCAGCCGTGTACTGCGGGGTGGCCCTCCGCGGCATAGGTGAGCTGCAGCGCTGCCGTCTTGATGATATTTGTGCATTGCTCCTGCACATTCAGTTCCACCAGCCTGTCGTACCGCTGGCGCTCGTCGGCTATGGCGTTCAGCTCGGCCTTGTGCAACCGGTAAACGTCCCGGATGTTCCGCAGCCACGGGTTCAGGAGGCCCAAATCTTTCGAGACCATGGCCGCCTTCACGCCGCCGCACTCATAATGCCCGCAAACAATGATGTGCTTGACGTTCAGGTGCCGGATGGCGTAGTTGATGACTGACATGACGTTCAGGTCAACGTTGTTGACGAGGTTGCCGACATTGCGGTGTACGAACACCTCGCCGGGGCCCAGCCCCATCACTTCTTCCGCCGTCACCCTGCTGTCGCTGCACCCTATATACAGATAGTCCGGGTTCTGGTCCTTCGCCAGCTCCAGGAAAAAGTCTTTGTTGGTGCCGGTCTTCTGTTCAATCCACCTGCGGTTGTTCTCAAATAGTTCTTCGTATGTGGCCATATGTTGCTGTTATATATCCATTAATGGCAGTAAGATAAGGCAAAAAAATTTCTGGTGTAAACCCCGGGCCATAAACTGTGCTCTATAAACCCGAGGCAGGCATTGGTTTTCTGCCTTTCTTAAAAAGCCCGCCGCAAAGTATCACCCCGGAACCGGCTGAAGGTTTTTTCATTCTATGTGGGCCCGGAGGAGTGTACAGCTGTCAGGGATATGGGCAGCGTAATTTACTAACCTAAAACATCAGGAGCATATATGGCACTGGCCTGATATGAAAAGCTTGTAAGGGCAGCGAGAGCAGGAGACAGGACGCCTGCAGCACTCACTGCATCGCGCAACAGCCGTGGTTCCGGGGCAGCGTATAATGCATATACGACACAGCCTGCGCATGCGCCGGAGCCGGCAAAACGGAATGTTTCGGCGGAAGGGCAACTTTATCCGCCAGATACGCTTATATAGTTGTCGGGTAGCGGGGAGGGAAGAGGCAGAGCGCCAGGAATCCGTCGGGCACAGGCTGGTACCACGCCATATGGGAAGGCCTTTTAGAGAACCATCGTTTATACTGTGAAGGCAGCACTTTAAGCATACACTTAGGCAGTGCCCGCAATGAAGCACAAACTGAACCAATACCAGCTTGCGTTTTTCAGGTGGCGCAGGAGGCAGAGCAACAACCGCATCATGCCTTTTGTGCTCAGCGTGGTGGTGGGCCTTTTTGTGGGGGTTGCGGCCATCCTCATCAAAACGATTATCTTTTATATAGAGCAATACGCTGTATACTTTGCCCCGAACCTGCTCGCTTTCCTGCTGCCGCTCATCGGGTTTTTGCTCGTCACGTTCCTGAACCGCAACGTCTTCAGCAAGACCGCCTACTTCAACGGCGCCCGCAACGTGATAGAAGCCATTGAGCAGAAATCGTCAATCATCAAGCTGCGGCTTGTATACTCCAAGTTCGTCACTACGGGGCTCACCATAGGCTTTGGCGGCAGTTCCGGGGTAGAGGCGGCCATCATCTCCAGCGGGGCGGCCGTTGGCTCCAACGTGGGCCGCGTGCTGGGGCTGGGCTACCGGCTGCGCACCCTGCTGATAGGCTGCGGCGTGGCGGCCGGCATCTCGGCCGTGTACAACGCGCCGATGGGAGGGTTTATCTTTGCCCTCGAGACCATCCTGCCGGAGTTTACGCCCACGCTGCTGATTCCGCTGCTGGTGGCGGCGGCTACCGGTAAAATCCTGTACGAGTTTATCATGGGGGAGCACCTGCGTTTCGAGGTGCCCATCGCCGACTTTGCCTATGAGCAGATTCCGCTGGTGATTATGCTGGGGGTGTTGGGCATGCTGATGTCGAACTACCTGCTGAAGACCTACAGCCTCTGCGCCCAATATTTTTCACGCATCAAAAACGATTACCTGCGCGCCCTGATTGGCGGTGTGGCGCTGGGCAGCATCATATACCTGCTGCCGCCCATGTACGGCGAGGGCTACGTGAGCATCAACGCGCTGCTCAACAACGAGGAGCGCTCGCTGATCGTGAACTCGCCTTTGGCGGCCCTTCCCAACACCGTCTGGTTCAACCTGCTGTTCTTCTTCCTGATAACGATGGTGAAGCCCCTGAGCACGGGCATCTGCGTGAATTCCGGGGGCGAGGGCGGCTACTTCGCGCCTTCCATTATCACGGGCGGGCTCCTGGGCTACCTGTTCTACAAGGTCGTGGTGCTGCTTTTCCCGTTTTACGAGCTGCACGCCTCCACCTTCATGTTCCTGGGCATGGCCAGCGTCTTCGCCTGCATCATGAACGCCCCCGTCACGGCGATTTTCCTTGTGGCGGAGATTACACAGAGCTACCAGTTGTTTGTGCCCTTGATGCTGGTGTGCGCCGTTTCCTATTTTCTGAAGTACTACACCGAGAACCTGAGCAAAAGCGTGGAGCAGCCGAAGGGGCAGAGCAAGGCCCTGCGCGTGGACCGCATCCTGCTAAACCAGCTGGACA
This sequence comes from Pontibacter russatus, assembly GCF_009931655.1. Classification (NCBI taxonomy): domain Bacteria; kingdom Pseudomonadati; phylum Bacteroidota; class Cytophagia; order Cytophagales; family Hymenobacteraceae; genus Pontibacter; species Pontibacter russatus. The sequence continues at coordinate 4,663,785 of NZ_CP047984.1, forward strand.
TCAGCAATCTGGTGGAGGAGGATATGGACCCGGTGCGGGAGGATGCTTCTTTCCGGACAATTCTGGAGAATTTCTCCAGCTCAAACCGGGATGTGCTGCAGGTGCTGGACAGCAAAGGCATGCTGATAGGAGTAATCACCCTGAGCGATCTGCGCAGGCAGTTGGGTGATGTCTCCAACTATGACGCTGTGCTGGCCCGTGACCTGATGCAGCCGCCCACCATGACCGTGGAGATAGACGAGCCTGCCTCAGTAGTGCTTGACAAGTTCGATAAAAGCAAGCTGTGGTCGCTGCCGGTGGTGCGGAACGGGAAGTTCAAGGGATTTATATCGAAGAGCAGGCTCCTGACGCAGTACCGCAGCGAGCTTACCCGCGTGAACAGGTTTTTCTGACAAGGGAAATTATGTGGCAGCGCCGTATATAGGGTACCTGCTAATTGCTCAGGCCCGAGGTGTAGCCCGCTATCTCTTCCTCCTTTTCCTGAAGCGTTTTGTACGCGAACTTGCTGAGCACGTCGCCCGCCATGGTGTTCATCACGCCCACGATCCGGGCCTGGCTGATCACTTCTGCGTCCCAGGCGGCGGCAATCACTAGCAGCACGTAGCCGTTGTAAGATGTCAGGTCCATCAGGCTGGGGGTTTTGGATGGCCATTTTGCGGCGGTGAGGCTGTAGTTGCCCTGTTCCCACCTGGGCGGCGTTTCCAGTTTGTCCTGGGCAGGCTGAAAGAAGCCATCCGCCACGGGTCCGATAAAAAGCGCGTTCACGTCGCGCAGGGCAGCGGGCACTACCGCCAGCGGGTTTGGCAAAAGTGAGTTTTCTTCCAGTGTCTCTTCCGTATTTTCCATAGTTCTCTCAGCAAAGGTCAGGATTACAACGCTCAATCGCCTCCAGTGGTTCTACGGATCGCTTTTATATATAAATATATATAAACTGGCCGGTTTGCGCGGCGGCTCCGGCTTAGGCACCGGTATATATGGGCGTCTTTGGAAGCGCCTGTGCAAACTGAACCCACACGCTCTATAGAGACACAGCACAATCTGTATAATTGGCGATAAGTCAGAAGCCATGCCGAAACCCTCGTGGTTTGCCACCGGTTACTTATTCCCTCTTACCTATATATAGCCGACGCATAAAAAAGAGCCTGATTGTTTCCAGCACTGGCGGGTTCTCCTAAATTTGCATAGAGCGGGCACCTGCCTTCTGTTGATGATATGCTTCTGTAACCTCTGAGCCCGGTAAAAGAAGGGCGGGGCCTTGGCAGCCTGCGCAGAAGTGCCTAACTTTATAAAAAGCTATACTTTGGAAAATCTGCCACAGCAACAGGACCCGAACGTTGACAGCCAGTCGCGGCTGAAGGCCATCATAGAGACCGCCGTGGACGGCATCATCACCATCGATACCCGGGGTATCATGGAGAGCGTCAACCCGGCCGCCGCCCGCATTTTTGGGTACGAGCCGGAAGAGATAATCGGGCATAACGTCAGCATCCTGATGCCCGAGCCCGACCGCGGACTCCACGACTCTTATATCGACCGCTACCTGCAGACGGGCGTGGGCCAGATCATTGGCAAGGGGAGGGAAGTGCTCGGCAAGAAAAAGAACGGGGTGCTCTTCCCCTTTTTCCTGAGCATCGCCGAGGTGAAGCTGCAGCACCAGCGCATCTTTACGGGCATCGTGCACGACATCACCGACCTGAAGAAGACCGAGAGAGCCCTGCGCGAGAGCGAGAGCAAGATCAACTCCATCATCCAAACCGCCGTGGACGGCATCATCACCATCGACGTGAACGGGGTGATAGAGACGGTGAACGTGTCGGCCGCGCGGCTGTTTGAGTACGAGGAGCACGAGCTGATAGGCCAGAAGATAAACATCCTGATGCCGGAGCCCGACCAGAGCAACCACGACAGGTACATGCAGCATTACCACGAGACGGGCGAGAAACGCATCATCGGCATCGGGCGCGAGGTCTCCGGACTGAAAAAGAGCGGGAAAGTGTTCCCCTTCTATCTGAGCATCAGCGAGGTGCAGCTGACGGACCGGAAGGTGTACACCGGGTTCATACACGACATTACCAAGCAGAAGCTGAGCGAGGAGCGGCTGCGGCGCTACGCCTCGGAGCTGGAGCGGAGCAACCGCGAACTGCAGGATTTCGCATATGTCTCCTCGCACGACCTGCAGGAGCCGCTGCGCAAGATCCAGGCCTTCGGCGACCGGCTCAAAACCAAGGAGTACGACACCCTCAGCGAGCAGGGCAAGGACTACGTGGACCGCATGCTGAACGCCGCCTCGCGCATGCAGAACCTCATCAACGACCTGCTCGACTTTTCGCGGCTCACGGCCAAAACCAAGGCCTTTGCGGAAGTAGACCTCGACCGGGTGCTGTCGGAGGTGCTCTCCGACCTGGAGATAGTGATAGAGAAAACCGAGGCGGTGATTACCCGCTCGCCGCTGCCCACTATTGAGGCCGACCAGGTACAGATGCGCCAGCTGCTCCAGAACCTGATCAGCAATGCCATCAAGTTCCGGAAAGAAGGAACCCGGCCCGAGGTGAGCATATATGCGAAACTGCTGCAGCCCAGGGCACACCTGACATCCACGCCCGGCGACCAGCTGGTGGAGATATATGTGCAGGACAACGGCATCGGCTTCAACGAAAAATACCTCGACCGCATTTTCAACATCTTCCAGCGGCTTGAGGGGCAGAAATACGAGGGTTCGGGCATTGGCCTGGCCATCTGCCGCAAGATTGCCGTGCGCCACGGCGGCGACATCACCGCGCACAGCCAGGTGGGCGTAGGCACCACATTTATTGTTACCTTAGCGACCAAGCACCTTCAGGAGTAAAAAAACAGACGATGAGCTCAAACAGAAGACCGATTATTATACTGATAGCCGACGATGACGCCGAAGACCGCATGTTGGTGAAGGAGGCCCTCGACGAGAGCCGGCTGACCAACCACATGCAATTTGTGGAAAACGGCGAGGAGTTGATGGACTACCTGCACAACCGCAACCAGTACGTCGACAAGCAGAAATACCCGACGCCGGGCCTGATCCTGCTGGACCTGAACATGCCCAAGAAAGATGGCAGAGAAGCGCTGAAGGAGATAAAGGGCGACGATCATCTGCGGGTGATCCCGGTGGTGGTGCTCACCACATCCAAAGCCGAGGAAGACATTCTCCGCACCTACGACCTGGGCGTAAGCTCATTCATCACTAAGCCGGTGACGTTCGCCTCGCTGGTGGATGTGATGAAAACGCTGAGCAAGTACTGGTTTGAGATTGTAGAACTTCCAAAACCTTGAAGTTTGGGAGTTAGAGAGTTATATATAGGTTTTATATATAGCTGAGATTTCTATATAGGTGAGATTTCGCTCTTCAACATGGATTTTAGACAGGACAAGAGGGTTATATAAATTCTCTGATTCTGTTTTTATTCTTTAACTCCCACACTCTTTAACCTTCTAACTTCCTAACCCTCTAACTCCCAAATTTCCGAACTTCTGATGGCCGATAAAATCAAAGTGCTGCTGGTGGATGACGATGAGGACGACTTCATCATCACCCGGGATATCATGAATGATATTCCGGGGCGCAACTACCTGCTCGACTGGACCTCGTCTTTCAGGGAGGCGCTGCGCCTGATAAAAGAAGGGAACCACGACGTGTACCTGGTGGATTACCGGCTGGGCGCGCACAACGGGCTGGAGCTGATAACAACGGCAGTGGAGGAGGGGGCCAGCGCGCCTTTCATCCTCCTGACAGGGCAAAGCGACCGCGAGACAGACGAAAAAGCCATGCACGCCGGTGCCCTGGATTACCTGGTGAAAGGCACCTTCAACCCTTTCGACCTGGAGCGCTCCATCCGCTACAGCATCGAGCATGCGCAAAGCCTGGCCGAGATCCAGAAACTGAACAGCGAGCTGGAGGAGCGCGTGGAGGAGCGGACGCAGGAACTGGCCGAGGCCATCAAAAAGCTGGAGCACACCAACAGGAGCCTTTACCGGGCAAAGCAGGAAATACACAAGGCCCTTCAGAAAGAAAAGGAACTGCACGAGCTCAAGTCCCGCTTCGTCACCATCGCCTCCCACGAGTTCAGGACACCGCTCAGCACGGTGCTGTCCTCAGCCTCGCTCATCAGCAAATACAAAGGGCTGGAGGACGATGACAAGCGGCAGAAGCACGTGGACCGCATTAAGTCGGCCGTCACCAACCTGACCACCATCCTCAACGATTTCCTCTCCATGAGCCGGATTGAGGAAGGGAAGATATATAACCTGCCCACCACGTTTAACCTGAAAGCCTTCACACAGGAAATTGTGGAAGAAATGCAGGGGTTCCTGAAAGAGGGCCAGCAGATAGATTACCGGCACCTGAGCGCGGAGGAGTCGATCAGCATCGACAAGCAGCTGCTCAAAAACATTCTGCTCAACCTGCTGACCAACAGCAGCAAGTACTCCGGCGAGGGTAAGCCAATCCAACTGTCCACGGTCATTGCGGACAGCAGCGCCACCATCACCGTGCAGGACTATGGCATTGGCATTCCGAAAGCCGACCAGACCCATCTGTTCACGCCCTTCTTCCGGGCCCAGAACGTAACTAATATACAAGGCTCAGGCCTGGGGCTGAACATCGTGAAAAAGTACGTCGAGATTATGAGCGGCACACTGGAGTACGAGAGCGAACTGAACCAGGGCAGTACGTTTACCATTTGCTTACCTAACGCAGCCGAAGCATGAAAAAAATATTATTGATAGAAGACAACCCTGAGATACGGGAGAACACGGCCGAGATACTGCTGCTGGCCAATTATGAGGTGTTGGAGGCCGGCAACGGCAGAATCGGGGTCGACCTGGCCCGCAAAGAGCACCCGGACCTGATCATCTGCGACATCATGATGCCGCAGCTGGATGGCTACGGGGTGTTGCACCTGCTGAGCAAGGACCCCGCGACGGCCAGCATTCCCTTCATTTTCCTCACGGCCAAGTCGGAGAAGGAGGATTTCCGAAAAGGCATGAACCTGGGGGCGGACGATTATCTGACCAAGCCCTTTGACGACGTGGAGCTGCTGGATGCCATTGAGATGCGCCTGAAAAAGAACGAGATCCTGAAGGCCGATTTCAAGAAGACGGCGGAGGGCCTCGACCAGTTTATGCAGGAGGCGAGAGGCTATGAGGAGCTGGAGAAACTCATATCGGACAACCAAAAACTCACAAGCCTCCGGAAAAAGCAGAACCTGTTTATGGAAGGCAACCGGCCCAACGCGCTGTACTTTCTGAACAAAGGGAGGGTGAAAGCCTATAAATCGAACGAGGAGGGGCGGGAGTACATCACTACCCTCTACAAAGACGGCGACTTTATCGGCTACCTCGATCTGCTGGAGGAGACCCCGTACCGCGAGTCGGCGATGGCGATGGAGGATTCGGAGGTCTACGTGATCCCGAAGGAGGACTTTTTCTCGCTGCTGCACCGCAACCGCGATGTGGCCAGCAAGTTCATCCGGATCCTCTCCGACAACCTCGCTGACCGCGAAGAGCGCCTCCTCAAGCTGGCTTACAACTCGGTGCGCAAGCGCGTGGCCGAGGCGCTGCTGCTGGTGGAGAAGCAGTACCAGCACGAGGCGGGGGGGCAGAAGCAAATTTCGATCTCGCGGGAGGATCTGGCCAGCATCGTGGGGGCCTCCAAAGAGACCGTTATCCGCACCCTCGCCGACTTTAAGGACGAAAAACTCATCGACAGCCAGGGAAGCCGCATCACCATTCTGCAACTGGAAAAACTCGCCCATATGCGCAACTAAAGGATAGAGAAGCAGGAAGCCATATATAAACCTGTGGCCTGGCGAAAGCAATGACTGCTGGTAAGGTGATATATATCTGCACAGGAACTGACAATGGTCATGTTTATTACTTGTCGGCTTTCAGAACTTTGCAGGGTAAGTTGAGAAATACACCATGCAGCATGCCTTTAAGGTTCTGACCTTATCCTATAAAGACGCCCCGATTGCCGTACGCGAGGCAGTAGCCCTGAACGAGATAGCCTGCAAAAACCTGCTGGACAAGATCCGGGAGTTTACGGACGCCCGCGACGTGCTGGTGCTGTCTACCTGCAACCGCACCGAGGTGTACTACGCTTCCGGTGCCGACCTCTCCCGCGAACTTATCAAACTCATCGCCCTTGAGAAAGGCTTTATCGCCACCCGGCACGTCTCTCCCTATTTCAGGAGCATCACGCAGCCCGAGGCCGCTGTGCAGCACCTCTTTTACGTGGCGCTGGGGCTGGAGTCGCAGGTGGTGGGCGACATGCAGATACTGAACCAGGTGAAGAAAGCCTACCAGTGGACGGCGGACGCCGGTATGGCGGGCCCTTTCCTGCACCGGCTGCTGCACACCGTTTTTGCCGCCAACAAGCAGGTGGTGAACGAAACCGCCTTCCGCGACGGTGCGGCCTCCGTGTCTTACGCCACCGTGGAACTGGTGGAGGAACTGACAAGGCGGATGGAGAACCCGCGTGTGCTCATGATAGGGGTGGGCGAGATTGGGGCCGACGTGTGTGATAACTTCCAGAAGTCGAAGTTGCAGAACATCACCATTGCCAACAGGACGTACCACAAAGCGCTGGAACTGGCACAGCGGACCGGGGCCAGCGCCGTGTATTGGGAAAACGTGTGGGAAGAAATAGCGCAGGCCGACGTGGTCATTTCCTCGGTGCCTGGCGACTGTTTCTTTATCAGCAGGGAGGCCATTGCCGCATACACCCTGCATACACCCAAGAATTTTATAGACTTGTCGATGCCCCGCAGCGTGGACGCCTCACTGGAGACACTGGAGGGCGTGACGGTACACAACATCGACGACATCCGCAGCCGTGCGACCGAGGCGCTGGAACTGCGGCTGGCGGCCATTCCGGAGGTAAAAGCAATTGCCGCGGAGGCAGCAGCTGGCTTCCACGCCTGGACAAAGGAAATGGCCATGTCGCCGGCGCTGCAGCAGTTCAAAAACAGGCTGGAGGAGATCAGGCAGCAGGAGATGGCCCGCTACCTCAAAAACATGAGCGCCGCCGAGACAGAGGCCGTAGAGGCTATCACCAAAAACATCATGAACAAAATCATCAAGCTGCCGGCGCTGGAGCTGAAAGGCGCCTGCCTGCGCGGGGAGTCTGAGGCGCTGCTCGAGGGCCTGAGCACTCTTTTCCAACTGGACAGGCAGGAAGCGTAATTTCCTTGTGCATCTATATAAATCTGGTGGCTTATATATGATATCTGTTGTTACACAGGCTTCGTTGTCTCCCTTGGAAGGCTGCCTATATATGGCGCGAGCGTCCCCGCTCGTCTCTGCTCTCACAGGGCCTCCGGCCCGCGGTTATATATAGACGCAACCATATAGGGACTCAACCTAAATGGGTTGTATCTATATATACTACATATATAGCATGGGGGCAGTGGCCATCGTGCGTATATGATGGGTTTCCGGAATGGCGGCCTGCATCATATAGGCGACCAGAGGCCGGAAAATAGCAAGTCACGGGCGGTGACACTCGCGCCATATTAGGCTGGCCTCTCATATTCGCTTTCGCTGCAAACCCCTGAGACACTTCAAAAGAAACCTTCTGGCAAGCTACTGACTTCCGGCTAATTCACCTGCTGGCTGGTTTTTCAGGAATAATAAAAAAAAGCGGAACAATTTTCCTGTATTATATGTATATACATTAAATGTTTGTACATTTGTATCACGATACAGAGGAAAATTACATAAGAACTATAAACAGAAACAGATATGGCAAATGTAAAATGGGCAGTAGACCCGACACACAGCGAAGTACAGTTTAAAGTAAAGCACCTGATGATCACAACCGTGACAGGCTACTTTAACACTTTTAACGTAGAGGCTGAAAGCGAGGACGATCAGTTTAACGGCGCGCACAACATTGTGTTTACCGCCGATGTGAACTCCATCAGCACCAACAACGAGCAGCGCGACACGCACCTGAAGTCACCCGACTTCTTCGACGCCGCCCAACACGATGAGATCCGCTTCGTAGGCAACAGGTATGAGAACACCGGCGGCAACGATTTTAAACTGCATGGCGACCTGACCATCCGGGACACAACCAAGCCGGTAACAGTGAATGTGGAGTTCGGAGGAATTGTGGTAGACCCTTACGGACAGACAAAAGCAGGCTTCACCGTGAATGGCAAGATCAGCCGCAAGGATTTTGGCCTGACCTGGAACGCTGTAACCGAGGCGGGCAGTGTAGTGGTAAGCGACGATATTAAAATACAGGCTGAGATCCAGTTAGTAAAGCAGGCATAAGCAAGCGCATGTAAAAACCGGCAGGCAGTTTTAAGAAGCTGCCTGCCGGTTTTTGCATTTATATATAGAGTAGCGGGAGAGGAATCACAGCAACGCCATTATAACGAGCCAGCCCACGGCCTGAACTACTGCTCTCATAAAAAAACAACAGCCCTGTAGGGGGGACTACAGGGCTAGTTGCCTAATCTAAACACAAACAACCAACAAATTCTTATTTACTAAAACAGACCAGTTTTTATACCTTAAGCTATATATAGATTCTGATTAATATCGTATAAAGGGAACAGTGAGGCTGATAGAATGGTAGCTATCGGCCAGGCCAACAAAGTAATCCCCAATGAATATCCCGGCCCCTTTGTTGACAGCGCTGGCTACTTCCACATGATGTACCATATGTCCATCAATGGTGGCATATCCCACAGGTTCTTCCTCCTGCATATCCGCCTTGAGCAGCGCAATTGCTGAAAGGCATTCGTCTGCTGTGTACTGAGTAGGTTTGGTGAAAGTAATACTCATGTGCCGTTAGGTCTTATGGTTTTAGGACGTAACAATTTTACAGAAGTCTGCTCTCAGAGAACAGGAATATTAATGCAGCCAGGTAACACTGAAAACGGCATTCATTTCATAGAAACATGAGGGGGTATGTGTAGCTGATGTTATGGGAAAGTCTTGTTTACGATTGCCAAGGGGCGATATGAAATGAAAATTGGAATATGGAAAATGCCAAAAAGTAACATCTTAGTGCCTGCTTTTTTCATGAAATATTTTCGACAAATAGTGACTACAGGTATAAAGCGCCAGGATTGTCAGCGTCAAAAGTCCCCCCGGGAAGACTAACAGCCACCAGGCGGCCATGTTAGACCGTATCTCAGCTATCATTCTGCCCCAACTGACGAGCGTAGCAGGAACCCCTATATTCAGAAACGACAAAGTAGACTCCAGCGCGAGCAGCCCTCCTAAGCCAAACGTGAACGCGACAAGCACCGGGCCCAGCAGGTTGGGCAGCGCCTGTCGCCAGATAAGTTGCCGTGTGTTCAGCCCGATGCTGCGGGCGGCCTCAAAGTAAGGCAAATGCCTGACACGCATCATTTCGGCCCGGGCCAGCCGCGCGATGCCCGTCCAGGCCGTCAGGCTGATGATGAAACAAAGCGCCAGCACAGAGGGGGGCATAAGGGAGGCGAGCACCAGGATGAGGACGAAGTGTGGAATGGTGGCCATCGCCTCCGTCAGCCGCAGCACCAGCTGATCTACAGGCACAGCCACCTGGTAACGCAAAGACGCTATATAGCGGTGCAGCAAACGCAAAACAGCAGAAAGTAACACAAGCCCCACAGCCCCCAGCACAAAGCTACCTATATATGTCGGCGTACTGAATTTCAGGCGAACGCCCTGCGCTGGCAGGTACAGCCAGTAATATCCTACGAAAGGCAACCCCAGCAAACACAGCAACAGGTTTTTCCGGCTGGTCCGGAATCCTGTGTCCCCGTAAAACCCGGCGCCCGTGCCCAGCGCCAGCCCTATCAGCATGGCCAGCGCCATAACCGGGATACTGATATAAAAGGCCGTGCGCGCACCATACAGCATATTCACCAGCACATCCCGCCCCAGCCCATCGGTGCCCAGAAAATGCGAATCAGCTGCACCTGAGTTTCCGAAAGGCGGCTGGTATATATGCGTCAGGTCGAGATCGTTCGGCCCGTAGGGGAGCGGGAGCAAGGGCAGCACCAGCACCAGCAAAAGGAGCAAGCCCAGGTAGGTGGCGGCCACACGGAAAAAGAAATATTCTTTCCAGAGCCCTTTTATATCTCGCCAGGCCCGATTCATATAAGCTGTTGCCTGGTGCGGGGGTCGGCACGCGCATATGCCAGGTCCGCCAGCAGGTAAGCGACAACCCTGAAAACAGCTATCATCAGCACAATACCCGTCAGCACGGGGTAGTCGCGCGACAGCACCGCGTCGATGAGCAGGCGGCCGATGCCCGGCACCGCGAAGACTGTTTCAACGATCAGGGTGCCAGTGACCAAGGCTGGTATAAAATCAGAGACAATCGTGATAATGGGCAGCAGTGAATTGGGGAGCGCGTGCCGCCGGATGACGGTTTGCCCATCCAGTCCTTTTGCCCGGGCGGTGCGGATATAATCAGCCCGCAGCGCGGTGCTGACGGAGTCATACATTTGGCTTGTCAGATAGGGGAGGTTGAAGAGCACGAGGCTGAGCATGGGCAGCGCCATAAAATAGGTCCATTGCACCAACTCCTCCCAAAGGCTCAACTCCTGCGGGATATAGTACCCCATGCCGAAAACCGGGAACAGTTGCAGGAAGCTCGGGTTGGCAAGCAAGACCAGCAGCAGCAGGGCCAGCACGAAGGGAGGGATGCTGTCGATGACGAACAGGAGTGGCAAAAGAAATTTGCGGAGCCTGCCGCCCCGTTTCCCGGCCATCCGGATGCTTAACTCCAGCGCCAGGAAGAAGGTGACAAGCATGCTGCAGGCGAGGAGCCAGAAGGTGTTGCCCACTGCCTCCAGCATAACTTTCATAACCGGCTGGCTACTTTTGTAAGACCTGCCCAGGTCTCCCTGCAGTACCCCAAGCAGCCACCGATGGTACTGGTTCCGGCTGCCATGCCAGCGCAGCTTGGGAACCAGCGGTTCGGTGGCCGGGGCCACCGAGAAATAAAACAGGGGCAGGTCCTGGCCAGTCCGCTTTCTATAATCCTGGTAAGCCGCCTGGCGATCCGCTGCCGTGCCTTTGCTGTAGTAGCCGCCGCTGTTTTGCAGGATACGCTCAGACCCGAACGTGCCCGGCAGCAGCCTGCTCAGCAGGAACACGATGGTAGCCAGCGCCCAAAGTGCGGGTAATGCCTGTAAAAGCCGCTTCAGCAGGTAGGTGCCCATCGCAGGATGCTACTTTTTGAGGGTGAAGGCGCTCACATCGTAGTTTGGCTTCAGGCCGGAGACCTTGACGTTGCCAAACCGCCGGTGTACCGCCAGTCGGTCCTTCAGGTAATAGAGCGAGAGGAAAGCCGCCTCCTCATAAAGGATTTCCTGCAGCCGCTTCAGAAGATTTGCTTTTTCCGTGGGCGTGTCAGCCTGGTTGATGGCGTGCAGCACGCTATCGCTCTCTGGGGTGCCGAACCCGGTGACGTTCATGCCTCCCTGGCCAGCATAACTGGTATGGAACAGGGGCTGGAAGTTGAGCACGAAAGGATTGCCGGACAGGGAGCGGAAGAACACCTCGTATTCGTGCGTCCGCAGTTTCTGGCTCAGCAGGCTGCTTTCCACGGCCTGCACCTGTACGGGGATGCCTGCCGCTGCCGCCCCCCGCTGAAAAACGATGGCCGCTTTTTCGTAGTTGTTGCTGCCCGCCCGGTAGTTTACCTCCACCGTCAGTTGCTTCCTTTTGCCGTTGATGTTCCGGAACCAGCCATCCTGCTCTTTTTCCCAGCCTGCGGCCTTCAGCAATTCTGAGGCTCTCTTAGGGTTAAAGGAATAAGGTTTGAGGCTTTGGTTGTAATATTCTTCAACAGTGGGCGGCACCGGGCCGACGGTGGGTGTGGCGTAGTTCTGCTGAGAAACCTGTATGATGCTTTTCACATCCAGAAGGTGGGCGATGGCCTGGCGGGTGCGCCTGTCTGAGAATTTAGGGAGGCGGGCGTTGATGCCGGCATATATAAACTCGTAGGCATTCGGAGCATACAGGGCATAGTCTTCCAGAAAATCCTTGTCCTGCCGTAGCCTGTCGAACTCCGTGGCCTCGATATTCTCCAGCACGTCCAGCTGCCTGTTCTTCAGGGCCAGCAGTGCCGTGGTGTTGTCCGGTATGATCTGAAAGCTGATGCGCTCCGGGTTTGCCGTCAGGTGGGGCGCGTGGGTGAGTCTGCTTCCCCACCAGTCGCTTTTCCGCTTCAGCGTCAGGTATTTGCCGGTTTCCCATTTCTCGAGCAGGTAGCCGGCGCTGCCTTGCAGCATGCCGGGGCTGTGCCCATACTCCGGCGAGTTGAAGCGGGAGGCAAAGGCCTTCAGGCCAGGATTGTTTTCAAGCTCGGAAAGGCTTCCGGTCAATGCCGCCACCTCAAGAGGTTGCAGCAGTGCTTCAGGGTCAAACAGATACGCAGGAAGAATAAAGAAGTCGCCTGTCAGCAACTCCATCTCCGGGCTGTACCCGGCGCATACGAAGGTGAAGCGCCGGGAGTCGGAGGGGTCCATCCTGATATCCTGGATAAACTGTACCTGGGGCTTCAGAAACTCGTTGTTGAGCAACGGGGCTTTTAAAACCTTCAGGGTAAAGGCAACATCTTCCGCTGTTACAGGTGCCCCGTTCGGCCAGGTTGCTTCCTCCCTGATCTGGTACGTGAACAGCGTCACTGAGTCCAGCCGTTCTATCTGTGGCATGGCGGCCGCCAGGAAGGGCTTGATCTTGTTGTCTGCCAGGTCTGCGCTAAGCAGGCTCTGAAACAGCAGGTTCAGTATCTGTAGCGCCCCCGCATCGCTGTAGCTCACGGGGCTAAGGGTTTCCGGTTCCATCGCCAGGCGCACCCGCACCTCTTCCGGCGCCCGCACGGGCTGGCTGCAACTCGAAAGTATCAGTAATGCACTTAGTACTAATAACCTGAAATTTCTCATTAAACTTCCCTTTGGTAAAATTCTATACATAAGGGCAAGTTATGAAAAAGTATAGAACTTGGCTCTGCCTATTCTATACCGCCATTTGTCCAAGTAGAAGTACCACCAAGCACAGTAACGGTCTGAGTCGCTGTAGTTGTTGAACTCGTTGTTTTAGGTGCAGTTGTGCCAGGGTACGCAGTGCCAATGCTGATCAAAACGGATATGATAAGTGCTACCATAGTTGTGTAGAGTTTTTGAGTTAAATATTTAAACAAAGGTGGAGTAGTTTAAAAAGTTTAAAAAGGAATGTTTTGTCAAGAAGGTAACTATATTTATCCCAATTTAAATTTGCTTTAATATCATACAGGCACTATTTATATGATAATTTTACACTTATTGCTTTAGAATATATATTTTAATATATTTAAAAGTAATATTAGTGTGTAACACAACTTATACAAATATTTAAAAGCTGTTTGAGTATATAAAACAATATGTTGGCTGAAAAGTAACATTATATTATTAATTATAATATTGCATCATTTCATTTGCTTGCCATTCGGTGGCTTACTATCCACGACTTTGTATGGAAGAACTTTATAAAATAGCTAAGTTAGTAACAAAAAGTGTAAACCTCAGTTTGGTGTTACCCATTGCAAATAGCCGATATGGCAAGGAAGACGCTCTTTATGATGGGATCAAAAAAGGTATTTACTCCTCTGATGAGGATGCTGCCCGAAGTTTATATAATTCCAGCCCCAATGATGTGCGGTACAAAATGCTAAAGCACAGGCTAAAGAAAAAGCTATTGAACAACCTGCTTTTTCTTGACTATAGTAAATTAGGCTCCAAAGGCTACTTTGTAAAAGATCAAGCTTGTCTTCTGATGCTCCAGCAGGCATATATATTAAAATTAAATTATGAGTTTGATGTTGTCTTGTCATTAGTAAGCAAGATCCTGACAATTGCAGAAGAGTATGATTTTACAAATCACAAAGTAGCAGCCCTTGAACTTTCAGTAGCTTGCTATTCAGAAAAGGGACAACTAAAGCAATTTAATAAGACACTCACCGACTTTGAAATGGCTTTAAAGAAGCGCAATCTTGAATTTAGGGCTATCAATATGTTTCAGAGTGTAAGTGTGAACTTAAAGAAGTCTGTAACCGCAAGAAAGCGGCTATTACCTAATATACCTGGTATGCTAAGGACTCTGGAAGAACTTTGGCACGAAGCCAAAACCTTTGCAACTTTTGAAGCATATTACAAGACATCCATTTCCTATTATGAGCTAACTGGAAGTTTTGATAAAATTGTTGAAATGACAGTCAACGCTGGAAAGTGGGTTGAAGAGGGCATAATTAATCCTCTGCGATTTGAGTCTAACTATAATAAGTTTATTATAGTTTATGCTCATCTCAGAAATAAGGACTATGCAAATGGCTTAGTTTATGCTGAAAAGTTTTCTATGGCCTTCAAAGAAGGCTTTTTGAATTGGTTTGCTTATATGGAAAACTATTTCTTGCTTTCTATGCATTCTAATCAACTTTCTTTGTCTGAGATTCTCCTTCATAAGGTATTTACCAATAGCTCTTTCCATAAAATCTCTAATACTGCCAAAGAAAGATGGAGTTTATACCAGATGTATTATAGGGTACTAAGTTTAAACTCCCATACCTCCAAAGAAGTATTCATAAACCCATATAATCTGTCTCTTCCAGAGTATAGTAAAGACAAGTTGGGTTTTAACGTGGCGATACTAATCCTACAATTTATATACTTTTTGCAGAAAGAGGATTCTGAGGCACTGCTCTACCGGATAGAAAGCTTAAAAAAATATATCCTGACGCACCTGAAAGACACCTTTAGCCTGAGAAGCAAAACCTTTTTAAGACTCTTAATCCTGACTGTTACCGAAGACTTTAATGTAGACGCTTGTCGTAGTAAAGGGAAGAAATTATATCTGAAGCTTATAGATACCCCAACTCCGGGAGATGCTTATGCTGAGATCGAAATTGTACCCTACGAACACCTGTGGGAGCACATACTTTCTATCCTAGAGAAACAGGCAACTTGAAAACTTAACTATAGATGGATGAACTCATAAGGTTGGTGAACCTAATTGTGGAGAGAAGCCCAAAAACCTTTCCTCTTATTATTCAACAGGATGAAAGGAGCTTTGAGACAAAACTCTTTAATCTGATTAAGGAGGGGAGTGTATCAAGCGATGAAGATGCAGCGGTAGCGCTTTACGGCAAGAGGACCTTGTCAGCTAATTACCGGATGCTAAAATCAAGAGTGAGGAAAAAGCTGTTGAACCACCTCCATTTTATCGAGTTACCGCCAAACAAGTTTAACATCAGCACTATTGAGAGATATAAAATCAATTCTGTGCTTTTAGAGGCACATGGGTTGATGATAGCTAATGAATATAAGTTGGCAGATAAGTTACTAACGCAAGCTGTAGCATTCGCAAAAGCAAATCACTTGACTTCGTGTATTGTAGGAGCATTAGAGTATAAGTTGACTATTCATTCTACCGTCATTAATAAAAAAGCTTATAACGAAGTAGAACATGAGTTGCAACAATACTATAAGATAGAGTCTCAGGAAAAGGCAGCATTAAATATCTTTCATCATGCTATCATAGAGTTAAGTTTAAGTATAAATAACCGTGTTGATTACATGCCTAGTATGCCCAAGGTGCTGAACGATATGCATGGGCTCTGGCTTTCTTCAAGGTCGCCTCTTGTTTATGGTAAATACCATATTTTGAACATTCAATATTTAGAGCTGCAAGGCGACTTCAGGGCTATTGCGGATACAGTAGCGCAGGCTGAAGATTTGCTGAAGCGGGGGGAATTGCCGCCGAACTGGTTTAACCACAAGTATAACGCCTTCATCCGTGTTTACGCACTTCTCAGGACCCAGCAATACGAAGAGGGCCTTTCGCGCGCGGCGGCGTACCTGCAGCTGTTTGAGCCCAAGACGGTGAACTGGTTTGCATTCATGGAGAATTACCTGCTGCTTGCGCTGCACGCGCAGCGCTACGCGCAGGCGGGGGAGCTGCTTCAGAAGGTGCTGCGCAACCGTTTCTTCCACCAGATACAGCAGCCAGCCAGGGAGAGGTGGGAGCTCTACCGGAGACACCTCGTTTTG
Organism: Pontibacter russatus; assembly: GCF_009931655.1. Lineage (NCBI taxonomy): Bacteria > Pseudomonadati > Bacteroidota > Cytophagia > Cytophagales > Hymenobacteraceae > Pontibacter > Pontibacter russatus. The sequence continues at coordinate 4,679,855 of NZ_CP047984.1, forward strand.
GTGAACAACGTGCTCCCTGAGCGGCTGCGCTCCGAGCTGCCCCGGAACATGTTCAGCGAGCTGATAAACCTGCCAAAAGACAAGGCGGGCTTCAACCTGTCGCTGCTCGTGCTGGACGTCATCAAGAGCTTTGCCAATAAGAACATCGACGACTATGAGCCGCAGGCCGAGCGCATACGCAAGTACATCATGAAATATATGCGTGGGGAGAAAGCGGAGCGGCCGAGGCTTTTCCTGCGGCTGTTGCTGCTGGCTGTCAGGCATGAACTCGATTTTGCCCGGACCAGCAAGGCTGCCAGCAACCTCGCCGCGAAGCTGAGCCAGGCAGACCCTCCCGGTGATGCCTTCGCCGAGGTGGAGATTGTGCCTTACGAGAATCTGTGGGAGGCTGTCCTGATTATACTGAAACGCCGGGCGCTACCGCAGTAAGTCTGTTTTTCTCAAGGCGGCGGCTGCGACGCGACTTATGGCAAGTACCCGAACAAAATGAAGCTGCGCAGTTACAGGGTGAATCTCATTTCCTGAATGATGGGCAGCGCATCAGGTGCATTACAAAATGTCTTGTGCCAGGATACCTCTTACGTGCGTTCTTTTACTTATTTTACGAGATGCAAAAGAACAACCCTACGGTAACCAATGCATGGTGTGTGTATGACTGGGCGAACTCGGTATACTCCCTGGTTATCATCTCCACCATATTTCCCATATACTTTAGCGCTGTCTCCAAACACCCGGAAACAGCCTCTACCGTCGTCAGCTTTTTTGGCTTCGAATTGCAGAGCTCTGTGCTTTTTTCGTATGCGGTATCGGGCTCTTTCCTCATTATCGTGGCACTGAACCCTTTCCTGACCGCCATTGCCGATTACAGCGGGCGAAAGAAATTGTTTATGCAGTTGTTCTGCTACCTGGGGTCCCTTTCCTGCGCCAGCCTCTTCTTCTTTACAAGAGAAACCTTCTCCGTCTCGGTCGTTTTATTTATGCTGGCCTCCATTGGCTTTAGCGGCAGTATCGTGTTCTACAATTCCTACCTGCCCGAAATCGCTACGGAGGACCAGTATGACCGGCTGAGCGCCCGGGGTTTTGCCATGGGATATATAGGCAGCGTGCTCCTGCTGATCTTTAACCTGGCCATGATACTGCAGCCAGCCTGGTTTGGCATCGCGGCTGATAACACCAGCCTGCCACCCCGCATCGCTTTCCTGACGACCGGAATCTGGTGGTTCGGGTTTGCGCAGTATTCGTTTTACCATCTGCCTGGCAACCTATATGCCCGCAGGCCCCAGGGCAGCTGGATTCTGAACGGCGTGAAGGAACTGCGGAAAGTGCTGCAGCAGGTAAAAGGGCTGCAGTTGCTCAAACGCTTCCTGCTGGCCTACTTTTTCTATAACATGGGCGTGCAGACGGTGATGTATGTGGCTACTATTTTCGGGATAGAAGAGCTGCAGCTACCCAGTGAGGCGCTTATCGTCACCATCCTAATTATTCAGCTTGTTGCCATTGCCGGTGCCTATGGCTTTGCCTCCCTTTCCAGCAGGTACGGCAACATAAAGGCGCTCATCATAGCCGTCATCATCTGGATTGGAATTTGTGTGGCTGCCTACTTTACAACCACTGCCCTCCAGTTTTATATGTTGGCTGCCGTCGTTGGCTCTGTTATGGGAGGCATTCAATCCCTTTCCCGCTCCACTTACTCCAAGTTGATTCCGGCCACTACCACCGACCATGCTTCCTACTTCAGCTTTTACGACGTGACAGAGAAAATCTCGATCATGCTCGGCACGCTGGCCTATGGGGCCATCGCGCAGGTAACCGGCTCCATGCGCTACAGCATTCTGGCCCTCATTGTGTTTTTTGGGCTGGGGCTGCTGTTCCTGCTGCTGGTGCGCGGGAAAAAGTCGCTGGAGGCACAGCCGGAGAGTGTCCAAACCGTTACTGGCTGATGTAATTGTATGGTATTTATATATAACGGGTTGGGCCTATATAACAGAGGCGGCCGCTGCAGGATATATGCAGCGGCCGCCTCTGTTATATAGCTCAAAACTTACCGCTTTCTATATACTTGTTTTCCGTTGATGTAGGTGTATAGCACCTGAACGCTGCGCATCTCGGATGGGGCTATATGCATCAGGTCTTTGTCTACGATGATGAAATCTGCGAATTTTCCGGCTTCAATGCTGCCTTTTTCATTTTCCTCGAAGTTGGATTTCGCTGCCCAGATGGTCATGCCGCGCAGCGCTTCCTCCCGGCTCAGGGCGTTCTCCATCTGAAACCCTCCTTCCGGATAGTTCTTGGCGTCCTGACGGGCTACCGCCGCATGAAACGTGTAGAACGGGTTGATGTCCTCTACCGGGAAATCGCTGCCGAGGGGTATATAGCCGTTCTGGTCCAGCAGCTCCTTGAACGGGTAAGCATGGCTGAGCCGCTCTTCTCCCAGCCTGTCGCCGGCCCAGTACATATCAGAGGTGGCATGCGTGGGCTGCACCGAAGGAATGATGCTGTATTTCCCGAACTTGTCCAGGTCATCAGGGTGCACGATCTGGGCATGCTCGATGCGCCAGCGCTTGTCGTTCTGGCCGCCCAGCACGCTGCCATATATGTCCAGCAGCAGGCGGTTGGCCGAGTCGCCGATGGCGTGCGTGTTCATCTGGAACCCGTGTTCGTACAGCAGCCTGGCGATGTCCCGGAACTCCTGCTCAGAGGCCAGCAGAAAGCCGTAGTGGCCCGCCTGGTCGTGGTAGGGCTCCAGCAGATTGGCGCCCCTCGAGCCAAGCGCCCCGTCGGCATATACCTTGAACGAGCGCACGTTCAGCCGCTCGGTTTTATATAGACCGCGTTTGAAGAAGTGATCCGTATTTTCCTGCGTGGGGTTCAGCATGGCATATATGCGCATCTGCAGCTCGCCCTGCTGCTGCATGGCGTCTATCAGGTCCACGGTTGATTTGTCCAGACCGGCATCGGCCACGGTCGTCAGGCCAACGGCAAAGCAGTTGGCTTCCGCCAGTTTGAGCGCCTGCCGTTTTTCAGCCTCGTCCGCCTCCGGAATTTTGGATGTCACCAGGTCCACGGCATTGTCAATCAGAATACCCGTCACGCGGCCATTCTTCACCTCCACCAGGCCACCAACCATTTTTGTCTGAGGGGTGATTCCCGCCAGGTCTAAGGCTTTTTGGTTTGCCAGCGCGGCGTGCCCGTCTATGCGCGTGATGACAACGGGGATGTTGGGGAAAAGCTGGTCGAGGGTGTCTTTGGACGGGAACTCTTTCACAACCCAATCGTTCTGGTCCCAGCCGCGGCCCGTCAGCCAGTCAGCGTCGGGGTACTTTTCGCGCTGCGCCACCAGCTTTTGCACTACTTCCGCGAACGACGCTGTACCTACCAGATCCGCAGACTGCAGGCCGAGGCCGTAGCGGTAAAAGTGGGCGTGGGCATCTATCAGTCCGGGGTATATGGCTTTGCCTTCGGCGTCCAGTTCTGCTGCGGCGGCATATTTGCGGCGTATGCCCGTTGTGGTGCCCACTTCTAAAACCCTCCCGTCTTTTACAGCAAATGCCTCTGCCTTGCCGAAGCTGTCATTCACCGTATATACCGTTCCGTTGTAGACCACCAGGTCGGCTTGCTGCACGCCCTGGTTGGTGCCGGAGCAGGCGCTCAGGAAGGTGCCGCCCACAAAAAGGGCTGCGGCAAGGGTGCGTAAGGTTTTAGTCATGAAATCAGGTTTACTCAAAGCGCATGTGTTTCACAGACTCACCGGAGTTTATCAGCTCCAGCAGGGAGTCGATGCCGATGCTGAGGTGTTTCTCCACATAGGATGCCGTCACCAGCTTGTCGCTCTCCGATGTCTTCACGCCCTCCGGAATCATCGGGTTGTCCGACACCAGCAGCAGCGCCCCGTGCGGAATCTCGTTGATGAAGCCGACAGTGAAGATGGTGGCCGTTTCCATATCCACGCCCATGGCCCGGATCTGCCGCAGGTATTCTTTGAACTCCTCGTCGTGCTCCCACACGCGGCGGTTGGTGGTGTACACGGTGCCGGTCCAGTAATCCATCTCATGCTTTTTGATCATGGACGACACCGCCCGCTGCAGCCGGAAGGAGGGCAAAGCAGGAATTTCGGGGGGCATATAATCGTCGGAGGTGCCCTCGCCGCGGATGGCGGCAATCGGGAGAATCAGGTCTCCGATCTGGGTTTTCTTTTTCAGGCCGCCGCACTTGCCCAGAAAGAGGGCCGCCTTCGGTTTGATGGCCGACAGCAGGTCCATCACGGTGGCCGCCATGGCGCTTCCCATCCCGAAGTTGACGATGGTGATGTTGTTGGCGGTGGCGGTCTGCATCGGCTTGTCCAGCCCGTTCAGCTCCACGCCGAAGCGGTCGGCAAACATGCGCACATAGTTTATAAAGTTGGTCAGCAGAATGTACTCCCCGAACTCCTCCAGCGGCACCCCGGTGTAGCGGGGCAGCCAGTCGCTTACTATTTCTCCTTTGGTTTTCATACGCTATATAGGTTGATACAAAAAATCCGCCGTCGTAGCTGTCACTACTGGGGCGGAGCTCCGTGGAAATGGCTAAATTGCAGGATGGATGCCTTGAATCTGCCACCATTCGAATACAAAATTACGAAATCCGGCGCTAATAACCTGATTTTTGATATAATCCGCCGAAAATACGTGGTGCTCACGCCCGAGGAGTGGGTGCGGCAGCATGTGGTGCATTACCTGATCAATTCGCTCGCTTACCCGAAAAGCCTGCTCAGCTTGGAGCGGGGCGCAGACTACAACAAACTGCAGAAACGCTCTGATTTGTGCGTCTACAACACAACCGGAAAGCCGCACCTGCTGGTGGAATGCAAGGCAGCCCATATCCCCATTACGCAGGAGGTGGTAAAGCAGGTCTCCATATATAACCAGACGCTCCAGGCACCTTACCTCGTTATCACCAACGGCCTGCAGCATTACTGTTGGCAGGTCGATTTCGAAACAAGGCAGTTCCTGCCGTTGCAGGAGATACCGGCTTGTAATTTTGGATAAGTGATTGAGTGAATTTTGGATAACTGAATTTTGAATGACTGGATACTAAATAGCTGAATTTGGAAAGCAATGATGATTGAGTCCTCTCAGTTAATGTATATATAAGGTCTGCAAACGCTTCCGGATATATAATATGGAGGAGGTAGCGTCAATCGCCATTCTGCCCATTAATATGAGTACTTATATGAACCGACGCAACAGGAATATAAATATCACTTCATTCAAGATTCACTCAATCACTCATTATAAAAATACAGCTTGTTCTGTGTCATGCCGTTCCGGAAGTACTGGACGTAGGCCTTCAGTTGCTGCGCGGCGGCGGGGGAGGGAGGGGCGGGCGCCATGTCAGGGAAGGTGTAAAACTGCACTTGGTCGTCCGGGGTGAGTTTCGCCACCTGCTCCTGCTGCACCAGGTAATACGCATTGCCGTTATAGAGCAGCGCCCGGCCTGCAGTGGTGTCCAGCACCGACTGGCCGAAAGGCAGCACTTCTTTTGTCGGGATGTTCAGGTAATCGATGACGGTTGGCAAAATATCCGCGTGCTGCGTTACCTGCTCCGGGTTGATGTCCCTAAAATTGCGAACGGGGTGGAAGAGGAGTAGCGGGACGCGGTAAGGGCCTAACTCATTTTGATACGCTGGGTCAACGCTTTTCTGTGTGTGGTCGGCCGTGAGAATGAACAGCGTGTTGCGGTACCAGGGCTGTAGGGAGGCTGTTTCAAAGAACCTGCGCAGTGCATAATCCGCGTAGCCCAGCGACTCATGGATCTCAAGTTCGCCCTTCGGGAATCTGCCCCTGTAATTTGCGGGCACAGTATAGGGCTGGTGCGAGCTCAGCGTGAAAACAGTGGCCAGGAAAGGCTGCTGGAACGTGTTCAACTCCTGCGCCACATACTGCATATATGGTTCGTCGAAAATGCCCCACTGGCCGTCGAAGTCAGTCTCCAGCAGTTCCGTAGGGTATTCATTCAGCCCATAATAGGCCTGCATGCCCGCCGCCATCGAAAAATTATTGAAGCCCATCGAGCCGTTTGCCGCCCCATGAAACATGGCCGTTCGGTAGCCGTGCCGTTGCAGGATACTGCCCAGGCCACTGTAGCGGTTCGCCTGGTACGGGGAGGTGATGAAGGGCTGCTCCATCAGAGAGGGAATGCCCGCCAGGATAGAAGGCAGCGCCTCAATGGATTTGCGTCCGTTGGCAAAAGCGTTTTGAAACAGCACCCCCTGCGTGGCCAGCGAGTCGAAGAAAGGGGTATAGCCTTGGCCGCCGTTCAGCGCTCCTATATACTCTGCCGCAAAGCTCTCCAGGATGATGATGACCACATTCTCCTTTTTTATCTCCCCATCGGGGTTTATATATAGCCCGGGATTGTAGGGCAGCGCAGCCACCAATGCGGCATCCGAACCAAAATAATGCTTCTCTTCCAGCTTTGCCTTGCCAATGCCTTTGATGAACGTGAAGGGGCTGTTCAGGGTGAGGTGGCCGAGCGAGGCCGGGTCCAGCACAAAGGCATGGCTCGCCCGCAGGGGCTTCAACTGCAGGCCTCCCCGGATGCCCAGCACCGCTAAAGCGGCCACCAGCAGCAGGCGCAGGCTGCGCAGCCATACAGGGGTGGAGGGGTGGGCAGGAGTGGCCGGCGCCTGGGGATATAGCTTCAGCAGGGCCAGCAGCAGCAGCAGAAAGCCGAGCACGAGGTACCAGTAGTAACCCGCCAACTGCCCGATTTGCTCCGCCACGTCCCCGCCGATGGAAAACAGCTCACTGCCGGAGCGCCGCCCGATGAACTTGAAAAACTCCATGTCAGCGATGGCCAGGGCGATGAAGGGAGCGTTAGACACAAAAAACACCCACTTCAGTGCCTGCTGGTACCGCGGGTGAAGCGTATTGCCCACAGGCAGCAGCGAGAGCAGAATGAACAGACTGTTGAGGATAAGGAGCGCCGACACATCGTAACGGAGCCCATGCGCGAAGGCAAGCAACGTCTGGATTGCGCCTGCTTCCGCAAATGTGCTGTAATTAAAAAGATAGAAAACGACGCGCAGCACCATATACAGGGCCATGAGCAGACCCAGGCGGCGCAGCAGCAATCTGAAGGGCGTATCGAACATTCTCTGTGCTATATGCTGTGGTGAAGGGGAAAAGAAGGCCTCGACTTTCAGTTATATATAGTGTAAAAGTAAGGGCGCCCTTCCGACAAAGTCAAAAAGGCGCCCTTATATATTGCCTTCAGGCGAGCTTAAAGCACCTGCTCCGCCGGTACAAACTCCAGTCCAAACGCTTCTGCCACACCCTGGTATACCACCTTGCCCTGTACCACATTCAGGCCTTTCAGCAGCTCAGCGCTGTCGGCGCAGGCTTTCTTCCAGCCTTTGTTGGCCAGCTGGATGGCATAGGGCAGGGTGGCATTGGTCAGTGCCAGTGTAGAGGTGTAAGGCACCGCGCCCGGCATGTTGGCCACGCAGTAATGCACTACGTCATCGATGATGTAAGTCGGGTTCTCATGCGTTGTCGGCTTGCAGGTTTCGATACAGCCGCCCTGGTCCACGGCCACGTCTACCACCACAGTGCCTGGGCGCATCTCCTTCAGCATGTCGCGCGTGATGAGGTGCGGCGCACGGGCGCCTGGTATCAGCACCGCCCCGATGATCAGGTCGTGGGTGGAGAGCAGCTCGCGGATGTTGTACTCATACGACATGAAGGTGTTCACGTTGGCGGGCATGATGTCATCGAGGTAGCGCAGGCGCTGCAGGTTGTTGTCCATGATGGTGACGTCGGCCCCCATGCCTGCCGCCATCTTCGCCGCGTTAGTGCCTACCACGCCACCACCTAAAATGAGCACTTTGGCAGGCCGCACGCCCGGCACGCCGCCCAGGAGAATACCACGGCCGCCCATGGGCTTTTCGAGGTACTTAGCACCTTCCTGAATCGCCATGCGCCCGGCCACTTCCGACATGGGTATCAACAGTGGCAGGCTTCTGTCTGCCTTCTCCACGGTTTCGTAGGCCAGGCACACTGCCTTGCGGGCTATCATGGCGTGCGTCAGCGGCTCGTAGGAGGCAAAGTGAAAATACGTGAAGAGTAACTGGTCTTCTCTTATCAGGTTGTACTCCGACTCTATCGGCTCCTTCACCTTGATGATCATCTCGGCCTTGCCATAGACGTCCGCTATGCCCGGCAGGATGGTGGCGCCAGCCCTTGTGTAATCGTCATCTGTAAACCCGCTTCCAGCCCCGGCGGAAGACTGGACATAGAGGGTGTGGCCGTGGCGCACCAACTCAATCACACCGGCAGGGGTAAGGCCCACCCGGTTCTCATTATTCTTTATTTCCTTCGGAACACCGATTATCATATGGCTCGATCTACGTTTTTAAAAAAAGCAGCGCAAAGATACCACTTCTGCGACCAAATAAAATATCCGGACGGGCATGTGATGCAGGCAAGAGACCAGGGAGCGGGCACAGAATTAAGTGCAAAACAGCAGGAAGGAGGCCACATGGCCGGAGCGCCGTAAAATAAAAAAAGGCAGTGATAAAATCACTGCCATTAGTACAAAATAAAACTATGAAAAAAACTGTTCTTAAGGTGTCGGCTACTTGCCCTCCCTTAACTTATTTTGAGTTGCCTGTCGCTCTGTTACATCTGCCTTCAGCGTAAGCCGGAGCGCTGGCATGACGATATCATTTGAAAGAACCTTAACTTCCTCGCTTTGCTCATGCAACACCGCTGCGCTGTATCTTAGTTCCAAAAGTGCCGTCTGCCCTGGTTTTATTGCCGGCTCCGACACCCGGTACTGCACGCAGTTGCACGGGGACTTTATTCCCTGTATCACCAGCGGCCGCAGCCCTGTGTTTTTGATGCGGAACTTAGCTATTGCTTTTTGTCCTTTTTCAAGTTTTCCGAAATCGTAGCTGGTTCTGCCAACTGCCAAACGCGGCGACATTGCCTTTTGTTCCGGGGTGTAATAGGTTTTTAAATCCTTTGGCCCAACCTCTCCTTTTATGTACAAAACCTGTGTGGGCGCTGCCGCATCGGATACAACGGTAATCGACTTGTTAAAGAAGCCAGGCCGCCCGGTGCTGTTATAGATAGCAGATATCACGCCAGTTTTTCCGGGCAGGATAGGCTCTTTGGTCCAGGAGGGGGTGGTACAGCCGCACGAGGGGCGCACCTCCGATATAATTACAGGCTGATCGCCTACATTTTTGACGGTAAACTCGTAAGTAGCTTGTGTACCCTCGGCAATGACACCGAAGTCATGCGTTTCTTTCTCAAAGCTCAGTTGCCCCTGTGCGCTGGCCACGTGGGCCGCCAGGGCGAGGCAAAGCAGCAGCAAGAAATGAAGCCTTCTATTCATATACAGGAGAAGCAAATTTTTGGCAATTAAAGTTCTGTGGTGCGCAGGGCAAAACAAATATACAAATTTCTTTTATAAAGCAGCGGACAGCATTCGGGGCCAAACCTGCTCCGAATAGGCCCTGATTTGAAAATAGGGTTATTTTCTTTACTTTTGATGGGTAAAACACACACTGGCCTAACCGAGAAAACATGCAAACTGCTGAAGCATCTATCACTCAAAGACTAACAGCTGAAGAGATACTCAACGACTACCGGCTTGGGTGGGAGAGCAGGCAGGCCAGCCTCACCGGCCGCAAGGAGGTGTTTATGGGAAAGGCCAAATTCGGCATCTTCGGCGACGGGAAAGAGGTGGCGCAACTGGTGCTGGCGAAGTTTTTCCTCCCCGGCGACTTCCGCGCCGGCTATTACCGCGACCAGACCATGATGCTGGCGATGGGGGAGCTGACCCTGCAGCAGTATTTCGCCCAGCTATATGCCCACACTGACTTAGAGGCGGACCCGTCAACGGCGGGGCGCTCCATGAACGGCCACTTCGGCACCCGCTCCCTGGATGAGGAGGGCAACTGGAAGAACCTGATGGAAATAAAGAACTCCAGCGCCGACATCTCCCCGACGGCCGCCCAGATGCCACGCCTCCTGGGGCTGGCCTATGCTTCCAAGCTATACCGCCAGAACCCGGAGCTTCAGGGACTCAAGCAGTTCTCGGTGAACGGAAACGAGGTAGCCTTCGGCACCATCGGCAATGCCTCCACCTCCGAGGGCATGTTCTTCGAGGCCATCAACGCTGCGGGGGTGCTGCAGGTGCCGATGCTGGTTTCTGTCTGGGACGATGGCTACGGCATATCGGTGCCCTCCGAGCTACAGACCACCAAAGGCAGCATATCCGAGATTCTGTCCGGCTTTCAGCGCAACAGCGAGGAGGAGCAGGGTTATGAGATTTTCAGGGTGAAGGGCTGGGACTATATAGGCCTTTGCGAAACCTACGAGGCCGCTGTGCGCGTGTGCCGCGAGCAGCACGTGCCGGTGCTGGTACACGTGGAGGAAATGACGCAGCCGCAGGGCCACTCTACCTCCGGCTCGCATGAGCGGTACAAGCCGGAGGAGCGCCTGGCCTGGGAGACAGAGTACGACTGCCTGAAGAAAATGCGGGAGTGGATACTGGAAAACGGCATCGCCACGACCGAGCAGGTAGATCAAATAGAGGCGGAGGCGAAGGAAGCAGTGCGCACGGCGCGCGGGCTGGCCTGGAACGCCCTGCTGGGCTCCATTAAAAAAGACCACAACGAGGCCCTCCGGCTGCTCGACAACCTGGCCGCCGCTAGCGATACGCATGCCACTCAGCTGGCAAACATCGCCAGAGGCCTCAGCAAAATAGAGCCGCCCATCCGCAGCGACGCCGTAAGGGCGGTGCGCAAGGCTTTGCGCTACGTGCGCGGCGAGCGCAGCCAGGCCCGGCGCGAGCTTGTCGGATGGCTGGAGCAAACCATGGGCGAGAACGCCGACCGCTACAACTCCTACCTTTTCAGCCAGTCTGAGCAATCGGTGCTGCTGGTAGGGGAGGTGAAACCTGAATTTGATGAGAATTCCCCGTTGGTGGACGGCCGCGAGGTGCTGCAGGCCTGCTTCAACGCCATGCTTGCCCGCGATCCGCGCGTATTTGCCATCGGCGAGGACGTGGGTTATATAGGCGACGTGAACCAAGCTTTTGCCGGGTTGCAGGAAAAATACGGGGACCTGCGCGTGACCGACACCGGCATCCGCGAGTGTACGATTGTGGGGCAGGGGATTGGCGCCGCATTGCGTGGCCTGCGCCCTATCGCCGAGATACAGTACCTCGACTACCTGCTCTACGCCATCCAGATTATGTCTGATGACCTGGCCAGCCTGCAGTACCGCACCAAGGGCGGACAGAAGGCACCTGTCATCGTGCGCACGCGGGGCCACCGCCTGGAGGGCATTTGGCACTCCGGGTCCCCTATTGGCATGATTCTGAACAGCATCCGGGGCATACATGTGCTGGTGCCGCGCAACATGACGCAGGCAGCCGGTTTCTATAATGCCCTGCTGAAGGCAGACGAGCCTGCCTTGGTGATAGAGTGCCTGAACGGCTACCGTCTGAAAGAGCGCATACCCCGCAACATCGGGGAGTTCACGGTGCCGCTGGGGCAGCCTGAAATTCTTAAAGAAGGAACCGACATCACGGTGGTGACATATGGCTCGATGTGTCGCATTGTGATGGAGGCCGCCAAACAGCTGGAAGCGTTCGGCATAAAGGCGGAGGTGATTGACGTGCAGACGCTGCTGCCTTTCGACGTGGACCACACCATCACAGACTCCATCCGGAAGACGGGCCGCGTGCTGTTTGCGGATGAGGACGTGCCGGGCGGCGCCACCGCCTATATGATGCAGCAGGTCGTGGACGAGCAGGGCGCGTACCGCTGGCTCGACTCCAAACCCACCTGCCTCTCGGCGCACGCCCACCGCCCCGCCTACGGATCCGACGGCGATTATTTCTCAAAGCCTAACGTTGAGGATGTGTTTGAAGCCGTGTATGAGCTGATGCACGAGGCGGATCCAGAGGCCTATCCGCCCATCTACTGAGTAAAGCTACCCTATATAAAAATGCCCGGCAGTCTGCTAAACTACTACCGGGCATTTTTTATATAGGGGTTTATATACGCGGGTAAAATTGCTACTGCCCCTGGAACAGCACCACGTCGTTTGAATAAACCGAATTGCTCTTGTTCAGGGCGCGGTCATATATAAAAATCTCGAAGCGCACCGTGTCGCGCGGGTCGAAGATGTCGTTGGAGAAGTTGGTGAGCGTGTATTTTATCTCGCCTTCCAGCACCTCGTCCCTGTCGTCGCGGGCCAGGCGCGGGAAGCGACCGTTCAGGTTCAGGAACTCCGAGGCAAAGGGGTACGGCACATACGTATCGCCCCGCTTGACCTGCAGGTTCACGAAAAAGTTGTTGAAGTAGGGGGAACTCTGTTCGAAGGAGCCCTGAAAATCCGGATCAGACTCATCCAAGGGGGTTCTGCGGAGGCCCAGGTTGCCGTCTCCGTCCTGGAAATCCACCACCAGCACCAGAGAGTCGAACGTGATTCTGTTTTTGGTGTACGTATACTGGTCTACCCGGTCAAAGGTGATGGACGGTTCGTCCGGGTAATTGGGTTCCTCGCGGCAACCGCCCAACAGCAGGGCTATCACAAAAAGCGCGGCGCTGTACTTTAGCAGGTGTTTCATTCGGGTGTCAGAAAGTGAGGCTGAATTTACTTAAATTAACGCAGAGAATATAGGATTTGTTGTATTCTATGGATTTTAAAACAAACCACACCAGCCTGCTGCGGCAGGGCGCTCCGTTCGACTTCCAGGCCGCCGCTTTGGCGCTGTTCCGCTACCAGGCGCAGCACACGGCGGTGTACCGCTCATATATAAAGCACCTCGGGTTGCAGGCAGCGGATGTGCAGGCGCTGGAGCAAATACCTTTTCTGCCCATCGAGTTCTTCAAGGAGCAGGACGTGAAAACCGGTGATTTCACCCCGGAAATCACCTTTTACAGCAGCGGCACCACGGGACAGGCCCGCAGCCGCCACTTTGTGGCTGATCTGAAGCTATATCATGCTATCACAGAAAGGACTTTTGAGCACTTCTACGGCCCTTTGCAGGAGTATGTGGTGCTGGCGCTGCTGCCCTCCTACCTCGAGCAGGGCGGCTCTTCGCTGGTGGCCATGGTCGATCATTTCATCCAGAAAACAGGGCAGCAGGAGGAGGGCTTTCACCTGCGCGACCATAACAAGTTGTTGCAGGCGCTGCGACAGGCGCGGCGGCGGGGGAAAAAGGTGCTGCTGATCGGGGTTTCGTATGCCCTGCTTGACCTGGCGGAGGAACTGAAAGGGCAGGAGGATTTCAGCGGCGTGACCGTGATGGAGACGGGCGGCATGAAAGGCCGCCGCCGCGAGATGATACGGGAGGAACTGCACGCGCACCTAAAGAAAGGCTTTGGCGTGGAGGCCATTCACTCCGAGTACGGGATGACGGAACTGCTCTCGCAGGGCTACTCCAAAGGCGAGGGCATTTTCCGGCCCGGCTACAGCATGCGGCTCCTGCTCCGCGACCTCAACGACCCGTTTGACCTCAGCCCCCACCACCGCTCCGGCGGCATCAACGTCATTGATCTGGGCAACGTAGCTTCCTGTGCCTTTATCGAGACAAAGGATATTGGACGAATGCAGGAGGATGGCAGCTTCGAAGTTTTGGGCCGTTTCGACAATTCGGATATCAGGGGATGCAATTTACTCGTTGTCTGAGCATCTTTCCGGTCCTTGGCGCGTTTAAGTGAGGCATGGGATACATCGTGTTTTTTGCACTGGTAACAGGCATTAGCCTGCTTTTTTATAGTTGGGCCACCCGCAAAACGCGTCGGCGCAGAAAAGTGCTGGCGCAGGAGTTCCCACCGGAGTGGCGCAGGATTCTGACTGACCGGGTGGGCTTTTACCACACCCTGAAGACGGAGGAAGACAAAAGGCGCTTCGAGAAGATGCTGCAGCTTTTCCTGTCGGAGAAGCGGATAACGGGCATCGACGTGGTGGTGGACGATGTGACGAAGGTCCTGGTGGCGTCCAGCGCCATCATTCCCATCTTCGGCTTCCGCGACTGGGAATACCAGAACCTGGGGGAGGTGCTGGTGTTTCCCGGGAGCATCAAGCGGTACAAAGACGAAAAAAGCGAGGCGGTGTCGGAGGTGCTGGGCCGCGTGAATCCTTTCCAGAACGACCATTACGTCACGCTCTCCAAGCCTGCCCTGGAGCGCGGTTTCAACGATATGGCTGACCGCAAGAATGTCGGCATCCACGAGTTTGCCCATATGCTGGACCAGGCCGACGGCGAGATAGACGGCACTCCCGCCGCTTACCTTCCCGAAGAACTTATTCAGCCGTGGCAGGAGCTGATGTACCGCAAAATCCAGAAAATAAAGCAGGGCGATTCGGATATCGACAGCTACGGCGCCACCAGCGAGGCCGAGTTTTTTGCCGTGGTGACGGAGTACTTCTTCGAAAAGCCGGATCAACTGGCCGAGAACCACCCGAAGCTATATGAGTTGCTGACCAAAATCTTTCACCAGAAGAATATCAAACGCCGCTTCCGCATCAACTTCCGGCAACTGCTGAGCCCATATGGCAAACGCGTGGGCCGCAACGAGCCCTGCCCCTGCGGGAGCGGTGAGAAGTACAAGAACTGCTGCCTGTTGAAGAAGGCGGCTGCCTGAGGGTGGGCAGATACTTGGTCAGACGCTCGCAGGAGCTGCGCACGCTGCGAGGTCTTCTGCTTCAGTTAACGGAATTCTATATAAGTAAATGCTGCACCCATATATAAAGCACATCAGCATATAAAGCACATCAGCGTATCCCTTACAATCAACAATCAACAATCAACAATCAACAATCAACAATCCCAGCGCCTGCTTCAGCCGCTGCATAGCCTCCCGCAGCTTTGGTGTTTCGATGGCGAAGGACATGCGGGCGTGGCCGGGCGCACCGAAGTAATCGCCGGGAGCGAGTTCTATGCCGTGGCTTTCGCGGAGGTAGCGGCAGAGGTCAACCGAAGTAGGAAGAGTGTCGCCTGCCGGGGTGCGGCGGTGGAGGTAATAGCTGAAGTCGGGGAAGAAATAATAGGCGCCGTCGGGCAGATAACACTTTACTTCCGGTATCGCGTCCAGCCCCTGCTGCATAATCTGCCTGTTCTGTGTCAACACCTCCAGCATCTCCGGCAGCACCTGCTCCGCCTGCACAAGGGCCGCCTGGGCGGCCTCCTGCAGAAAAACGCTGACTCCGGCCAGCGTGCTCGCCTGGAAGTCCACGCATTTTTGAATCACCTCCTCCGGCCCCAATATATAGCCGAGCCGCCAACCCGACATGGCGAAGGACTTGGAAAAGCCGTTTATCAGGACGCTTCTTTCTGCTTTTGCCCCCTGGCAGGAAAGGAGAGAAGTAAAAGCCCCACCGTAAGTAACACGGTCATATATTTCATCGGACAGGATATATAGATTCGGAAAATCATGTGTCACCTCCAGCAGCGCCTCCAGCTCGACTTTGGTGTAAAGGCGGCCGGTGGGGTTGCCGGGGTTTGTCAGTAGAAGTATACGGCTGCGCTCGTTCAGGGTCTTGCGGAGCGCTTCGGGCGTTAGGGCATATCCTTCCGACAGCTTCGTTTCGAGGGGCACCAGCTGGCCTTTGCTGTACTTCATCAGCTCACGGAACCCAAACCAGGCGGGTGTAGGCACCACCACCTCGTCTCCCTGGCACAGCAAGTTCGTGAACAGGTTGAAAAGCGCCTGCTTGCTGCCTGGCGTAATAAGTACCTGCTCCGGCCTGACCTGGAGCCCTGCTTTTATATATAAGTTGCAGATGGCCTGCCGCAGTTCCGGTATACCCTCGGTGGGACCGTAGAATGTTTTTCCCTCCTGCAGGGCAGAAATGGCGGCATCGGTGGCGGGGGCAGGGCTACGAAAATAGCTGCCCCCGGAGGCAAGAGAGATAAGATTCATATATGGCGGCGGTTGATAGATGCTGTTTTCAAAAATAGCTGGGCCGGAGATGAAAACAAAAAGACCCTGTTTGCAAACGTGCCTCTCGGTATGGTGCAAGTTTTAAACTTGTATCCTGAGATGGTATCGGGTTTGCAACCCGAACTTGCTGGCCTTTCCCGAGCGAATTCTCGGGGAGGCCCGGCAATATCAGGTCACAAGCGAGGAGGCTCTCGCCATATATAACCATATAAAATATCGCTCCATAAGTTATACCCCACACAGTAACTCGCGACTTAGGTTATAATAGGCCATATATAAAACGGCTTTCAGGTGACGGTGAACAGCACATCCGCGAAGCGGCAGGCCACGTCCTGAAACAACGTTTCGACTCGAAAGCCGCAGGCTTTACCCAGTTCCTCCACCTGCTGCATGGAGTATTTGTGGGAATTTTCGGTGTGGATGGCCTCCCAGGCATCGAAGTGGAAAGTGCGGCCAGTGTCGCGGATATATACCTCCTGCTCCTTCCGGCTGACAAGGAAGCTGCGCATTACGCCTTCCTGCGGGTTATATATAGGGTAGTGCTGAAACTGCGCTATATCAAACTCGCCGCCTAACTCGGCATTGATACGACGCAGCAGGTTCAGGTTAAACTCGGCCGTCACACCGGAAGTGTCATTGTAAGCGCTCAGGATGGTGTCCGGGTCCTTGCGCAGGTCCACGCCCAGCAGCAGCTTGTCGCCGGGGTTCAGGTAGCTGCAGATGGTTTTCAGGAAATTTCTGCCTTCATCCGGCTTAAAGTTGCCGATATTGGACCCCAGGAACAGTACCACCTTGCGCTCGGGCTTGTTTTCATGCAGCCATTCCAGCGCCGGAAAGTATTCGCCCACCACGGCCTGCACGCGCACAGCGGGCATTTCCTGTTGGAGACTGCTGCTGAGCTGGCGCATGGCGTCGCCGGATATATCCACGGGCACATAATCAAAAGAGCTTTGCTGCCGGTCCAGTTCCCGCAGCAGAATCTTGGTCTTCAGCGCATCGCCGGCGCCCAGGTCTATCAGGTGAAAAAAGCTGTCCTTCGCGAAGTGCCTGGCTATCTCCTGCCGGTTTTCCGTCAGCACCTTAAATTCGCAGCGGGTCAGGTAGTACTCCGGCAGGGCCATAATCTCCTGGAAAAGCCTGCTGCCCGCAGCATCGTAAAAATAGCGGGAGGGAAGTGTTTTCTGATGCTGGCTCAGGCCCTCCGCCACATCGCGGGCGAAGGTTTCGGTGTCGTTGCTGCCGTCAAGTTTGCGGCTCAGTTCTATCATTGGGGATTCTGTCGTGGTCGGTTCCATTTATTTCTGTGCCAGCCGGATGCCGTTGTACTGCCAGCGCTTGTCAGGGTGAAAGAAGTTGCGGTAGGTGGTGCGGATGTGGCTTTCCGGGGTGGCGCAGGAGCCGCCGCGCAGCACCAGCTGGTTCAGCATAAACTTGCCGTTGTACTCGCCGATGGCCCCCGGCGCTTTCGTGAAGCCGGGATAGGGGTGATAGGCGCTGTAGGTCCATTCCCACACATCGCCATACAACTGCTGCAGCCCTTCAGTGGCGGGATTGGCCGCCGTGGGTTCCAGTCGCTTGCTCTCCATAAAGTTGCCGCCAGAGGGAGGATATACCTGCGAAGCCGCTTCCCATTCAAACTCCGTCAGCAGCCGCTTGCCGGCCCAGTTGGCGTAGGCATCCGCCTCGTAAAAGCTCAGGTGACACACCGGCTCATTTAGATTCACTTTCTCCAGCCCATGCATCGTGAAGCGGAGCCACTCCTCGTCCTGCCTCACCCAGTACAGCGGCGCCTCCAGCCGCTGGCTGTTCACCAGCGCAAAGCCCTCGTCCAGCCAGTGCCTGAAGTCTTTATAGCCGCCGTCTTCCATAAACTCCAGGTACTCGCCGTTGGTCACCAGCCGGTTCATGATCCGGAAGTCCTGCAGGAGCACCTCGTGTACGCTCAGCTCGTTGTCAAAGCAAAAGCCCTCGCCCCGGAAACCGATGGTATATACGCCTCCGGGCACTTCTAAAAAAGAAGCTTTGGTGGAGGCAGGAGTTATATATAGCTGCGGCTGTGGTTTATATACCGGCAGTAGCGGGTTGGTGCTGAGGATGTACTTGATGTCGGTGATGAGCAGCTCCTGGTGCTGCTGCTCGTGCTGCAGGCCCAGTTGCAAAAGCGGCAGCAACTCCGCTACTTTAGTCTCGCCCAGTTGCTGCAACAGCTGGTGCATGTGCTCGTCTACGTGCCGGCGGTAGGCATATATGTCGCGCAGCGGCGGCCGGGTGAGGGTGCTGCGCTGGTCGCGCTGCACGCGGCTGCCCACGCTGTTGTAGTAGGAGTTGAACAGGTAGCTGTATTGCCTGTGGAACAGTTTGTAGCCCGGCAGGTGCTGCTGCAGCAGGAACGTCTCAAAAAACCAACTGGTGTGCGCCATATGCCACTTGGGCGGACTTACGTCCACAATGGGCTGCACCACCGTGTCCTCCGGCTCCAGTGGCTGGCAAATCAATTCAGTGCGGGCGCGTATCTGCGCGTATTGCTGCGTCATCTCCTGCGTGGCAGGGGCGGTAAGGGGGGCGCTCATATATCAGGTTGTCTGTTTTTGTAAGAAATCAGGAGTAGAACAAACGCAGGGGCTACAGGTTGTGGCGATATGCCGTAAAGTGGCAAAAGGCAGGTAAAGGTCCGGCAGCGGGTACAATGGTTCAGGTTATAGATAGCGGGAACGGAAATCTGCGTTTTGTCGGCAGGGCTTCTTTCCCGGAGGCTGATCTGCTTGATTTCATTTACGTCAGAAATGGCAGTTATGGTTTATCTTGCACAGAATCAACTACAGAAACATATGCCGCTCCAACTGAGTTACATGCCCCACACCCTGCAGTTCAGGTTTGATGCCCGCACCTCGCGCGGCGCCATCTCGGAGCATAAAGTCTATTTCCTGAATCTGTGGCAGGCGGGTGCGCCGGAAGTGGTGGGAGTGGGGGAATGCGCCCCGCTCGCCGGGTTGAGCATCGACGACCGGCCCGACCTGGAGCAGAAACTGCAGGAGGTGATGCGGCAGGTGAACGGGCAGGAAGTGCAACTGCGGGCGAACAAGCCGCTGCCGCCGGAGCTGCAATTGCAGGACTGGCCCGCCCTGCGCTTTGCCCTGGAAACAGCCGTGCTTGATTTGGAACATGGCGGCAAGCGGTTTATATATAACAACGCGTTCAGCCGGGGCGAAGCCGGCATCCCCATCAACGGCCTCATCTGGATGGGCGGCAAAGCCTTTATGCAGGAGCAGATTGAGAAGAAGCTGAAGGAAGGCTACAGCTGCCTGAAACTGAAGATTGGCGGGCTCGATTTTGTGCAGGAACTGGAGATCCTGCAAAGCATCCGTGAGGTAGCCTGCACACAGGAACTGACGGTGCGGGTGGATGCCAACGGGGCTTTCTCGCCGCAGGAGGCCTACAAAAAACTGGAGCGCCTCGCCCGCTACGACCTCCACTCCATCGAGCAACCCATCAGGCAGGGGCAGCACGAGGCCATGGCCCAACTCTGCGCCTACACGCCCATTCCTATCGCCTTAGACGAGGAACTAATCGGGGTGCAGGAGCCGGAGGCAAAAGTGCAGCTGCTGGAGCATATAAAGCCGCAGTACATCATCCTGAAGCCCACATTAGTCGGTGGCCTCGCCGCCAGCGCCGAATGGATAGAACTGGCGGAGGCACGCCAAATCGGCTGGTGGGTGACCTCGGCGCTGGAGTCCAACATCGGCCTGAACGCCATCAGCCAGTTCACCGCCAAATACGACATCACCCTGCCGCAGGGCCTCGGCACCGGGCAACTCTACCACAACAACATCCCGTCGACGCTGCGGATTGAGCAGGGGCAGCTGTGGCACCGGGCATAGCTGCCTTTGTATGAAAGGCAGATGCCCGGGCAATATATAGCGGGTGCTGCGGGCTACTCCTTTACCGGAACCACCTGGCACCACACCTCACCGGCTTCGCTGTCTTTCACGGTGTAGGCAACCAGCAGCCTGCTGTCGCTAACTGGGGTGATAACGGGAAAAACAGCTGTCACAGAGTCGGGGGTGAGGCGCGAGGTGCTGAGATGCTCTCCAGTTTCGCTGCGCACCTGCAGGCTAACGCCATGGTTGGTTTGCCCCCGCTGCGGTACCCGCTCATCCCACACCAGGGCCAGCATGCCATTGCCGAATGCGGCCAGCTGCGGATGCTTGGCGGAAGGCACATTGCTCACAGGTGCGCGGGGCGTGAAGGTTCCGCCAGAGGGTTGATGGCTGTAGAACACCCCGCTGCCGCCGCCCATTGTGAACCACGCGTAGTGCATGCCCTGGCTGTTGGATGCCATCGTCGGCCCAGTGTGCGGACAGCCGTCTATGGCCCAGTTATCCGGGCTGATGCGCTCGGGCTCAGAGAAGCTGTTGCCGTTGTCCGTCGATACGAGGTGCATCATGTCGCGGATGCTGTCGTTGAGGATGCCCCGGTAAGCCACGTGCAGCTGGCCTTTCTCGTCTACGTACAGGTCGGTGCGGCAGCACTGGCAGAGGTGCTGGTCTAGCACTTTCTCCCCGCTGAAGCCGCCGCGGCCGCTGGTGCTGGCGTAATACAGCGAGGAGCCTTCCTTATCCATGTGCATCCCCATATCCATATCCCCGTGCATTTGCATGTCCTTGTCCGCAGCCGGTTCTCCCATGCCTATATCCTTTCGGGAATCGAGCCAGACGGCGGCCACGTCGCCGTTGGGCAGCAGCGCCATGTCGAAGTAACGCTCGTCGATGCTGCCGGCTCCGCTCTCGGAGAGCTGCCTCGGTGCTGTCCAGCTTTTGCCGCCATCAAAGGATTGGGTATAATACACCAGCCCGGCGTAGCTGTTCTCTTCGCTGGGGTTGCTCACGGCATACATCGCTATCATATCCCCGTTCTTTTTGTAGAGGATTTTGGAGAGGTTCTCGTCGTGCGGGTACACTCCTTTGGTTGTCAGGATTGCCTTGGGCGTCCCGAACGTTTGCCCGCCATCCGCGGAGGCGGCATAATAGAGCAGGTAATTCCCGGCTGTGTCGGTGGCCTGCACCCAGCACAGCACCGGGTTACCGTGCTGGTCCTGGGTGAGGAAGGGGGAGGCCGCCGCTTTCCCAGCCTCTGAAATTCTGAAAGCCACAGGAGGATTTGCCTCAGCCTCCTGCGATACACGTGGCAGGCAGCCTGTTGCCAGGAAGAGGATATATATAAAGCAGCAGTAGGAGATCGCACCTAAATACTTGTTCATAAAAGTGTTATATATAAATCGTGTTCAAATACCGGCGATTGGCACCGGTTTATATATCATTGGCAGGTAAAGGCATGGAGCTACGGGCCCTTTGCTGCAAAGCTGTAGCCCACCCCAACATGGAACGTTCTGGGAATGCCCTGGCGGTAACTTTTGCCGTAGGCGAACTTGTCCACGGTGGTGGCATAGAGCACATCGCTTAGATTAAGAGCATTGACCCACATCTCAAGGCCGCGCCATATATAGCCCACCCGGGTGTTGAGCAAATCATAGCCGCCGTAGTACTCGGTGTTGGCCGCATCCATATAGTACCTGCCCAGGTGCTGCCACTCCAGCCCCAGTCGCAGCCCCGGCACCAGCGCCGGTTTATATATGATTTCGGCGTTGCTGATGAAACGGGGCGCAGTGGCCATCTCGTTGCCGCTGAAGTCGTTGCCGCGCTCTGCATACTCCGCGAACGCGTGGCGCGCGTTGGTGCCGCTCCACCGCAGCAGCAGGCCATCTACCGGTTCATATTTCAGCGTGTACTCCACGCCGTAGTGCCTCGTTTCCCCGGCATTCTGGTTCTGGTAAGAGCCGTCGGGCAGGCGTACGGATATGATCTCGTTCCTCCCGTTGAGCCGGTACACGCTCACATCGAGGTAGCCTTTGTGCCGGGCGAAGCTGACCCAGCCGCCCGCCTCGTAATTGGTATAGTAGGAGGGCTGCAGACTCGGCACTTTCACGCCCCGGTACAGCTCCGAAATCTGGGGCGGCGCGAACCCGACGCTGTAGTTGGCGTAGCCCCCCACGCTGCTGCTGAGCGCGTAGGTCATGCCCAGTTTCGGCGACAGACTTCGGAACCCGTTCCGCTCGTCGGGCGCTCCGGTAAAGGCGCTGGGGGTAAGTTTGTTATCGAAGGTGTAATCCAATCGGTCGTAGCGCAGGGCGGCCACCACTTTCAGTTTCTCCGAGGGGTACATCTCCAGGTGCGTGTAGGCGGCTGTGTTCAGCAGGTTCACGTGGTAGTCCGTCAGCAGCGAGTCGGTGGGGGTGTAGCCGGTGTAGGTGCCGTCAGCGCTGCGGTCGATGGCTATATAGTGGGCCTGGTAGGTGGCGGGGCTGTGGTCCAAGCTCAGGCCACCGATGAGCTGTGTGCTCAGGAAATTAAAAGATTTGCGGTGCTGCGCGAGGAGGCCGTAGCTGCGGAAAGCATCTTCGTTTATCTCCCCCCGCGCCTTCAGTGGGTTGCCGGCTACGCTGGCGATGGCGTAAAATGGGTTCTGCCCAATGGCGCTGTGCCGGAAGAACGCGCTGACCTGGGTGTGGTTACCGGCGTTCCACTCATGCTCCAGCGTGCTTCTCACCCGCAGGGCATTCACTTTGCGGTAGGTGAAGGTGTGCAGACTGGTGTAGTCTTTGGCAAAGAACCGGGTGCTGTCAAGGCCGCCCGTCTGGTCGGTCTTGTAGTCGACGAGGGTGGCGGCGGTCACCAGCTTGCTGCGGCCGCTGAGGCTGTAGTCGGCCCGGAGGGTGAGGGCCAGCTTGTCGAAGTCGCTGTGCTCGATGATGCCGTCGCGCTGGGCGGCGTAGTAGCCACCGGCATATATGCCCAGCTTGCCTTTCGTGCCGGAGGCGCTGAAGTCGGTGCGGCGGTAGCCCCGGTCGCTGACCTCCGCCTGCAGCCTGGCCGTCAGGACCTGCGAGGGTGCCTGCGTGATGAAGTTGACCGCGCCGCCGATGGCCTCGCTGCCGTAGAGCGAGGAGGCCGGGCCGCGGATCACCTCCACCGTCTTCAGCGCAGCCATGTTTACCTCAATCAGCGCGTTGTGGTTAAAGTCGCCGGTGGCCCGGATGGGGATGCCGTCCTCGAGGTAGAGGAACAGGCTCTTGTACCCGATGGGCTGGCGGATGGCCATGGTGTGCTGCTCATTGCCGAGGTTCACCATATATACCCCGCTCACTTTGTTCAATACCTGGTCCAGCGTCACGGGTTTGGTGTCGAGGAGGGTCTGGCGGGAAATGGCGCTGATGGCCACCGGCACCTCGGAGCGCGCCTGCGCCTCCCGGCTCGCCGACACCACCACCTGGCTCAGCTGGCTGGCGGCTGGCCGGAGCTGTACCAGCATCCCGTTGCTGGCCAGCGGCAGTTTTTGCGGGGTATAGCCGATATAGGAAACGACAAGGGAATCGGCGGACTGGCCGGAGGATATGGAAAAGCTGCCGTCGGGCGCGGTGATGGTGCCCGCCTGCGCCTGGGTCAGCCGCACGCTGACGGCCTCCAGCGGCTCTCGGGTAACGGCGTCAATCACCCTGCCGCTGACGGCTGTCTGGGCGTACGCGTAGCGGCACAGTGCCAGCAGGCACACAGTGCAGTATATAATACGTTGCATATAGGAATTGCTACAGGTTAAAGGATACGCTGGTGCACGCGCAGCCAGCGGAAAAGGCCGGGCATGGCGTCCTGCTCAGGCAGAAGTTGCCGGAGAAATAAATCTTTTACGCTGCGTAGCGCGGCGGATGGAAAATGGAGTAAGTCACTTTCAGGGGATGGCCCTGGCGGAATGGCGTGGAAAGAGCGGCTCTGTAGCTCGCGTCATGCGCGGGGAGGCGGAACAGGGCCTGGCAGTAGAGCGTTACGGGCAGCTCCTGTTTCCGGGCTTTGTCGTTCGCCTGCTTGTCCGACTGCTCACTTTTCTTCAGCTCTTTCTTCAGGTGGCACTTGCCCTCGCACTGCAGCTCCGGCTTGTCCCGGTTGATGCACAGGAACTCCATGATATAGTCCTTGCGGAGCTGATAATCCAGCACAATAAACACCTTGCCGAAACTCTGCAGGAGTATCAGGGCCAGGAGCGATATGAGGAAAGCCCTCTTCATGGTTTTGTGTGCAGGGTACTTGCTTTTATATATAGAATGCAGCTGTACGAATCATGCCGCTAAGGTAGGTATGCGCAGCGGCACAAAGAATGACATTCATCTTGTTGTGAGTGACTTTTATCATCAGGTCAGCTTTGCCGCCGCCTGTAGCTTATTTGAGAGCAGCTGCCCTTTGACTGGCTTTTGCTTCGGCGGCTATATATAAGCCCAACCCAATAGCCTGGCGAAGCGTTAGGAAAAGACATCGTTTCAACTTAACCCCTAACTTATGCCAACCGAACAGTACCACGAGCCCGCCCACGAACTCTCCGACAGCACCCGCACCTTTGTGCGCATGATTACCTCCGTGATTGAAGAGGCCGAAGCCATTAGTTGGTACGAGCAGCGCATCTCGGTGGAGAAAGACGAGGAGGCAAAAGCCATCATGAAAAACGCGCAGAACGAGGAGTTCAAGCACTTCGGCATGGACCTCGAGTTCCTGCTGCGCAGGAAGCCCGCCTGGCGCGAGATGATGAAAGCCATCCTCTTCACCGAGGGCGACATCGTGGCAAAAGGCGAGGAGGCGGAGGATTAAGTTATCTCCTTTACGGAGCTACATCAACCCAAACTTCAGCCCGAAGAAGAACGTGCGCGGCCGCGCCGGGCCGTATACGTAGTTGCTGTCGCGGTACTGGGTGGTGTCGAAATCCCGCTGGTACGCGTTGAACATGTTCTGCACGCCGGTGCTCAGCTGCAGGTCTTTCCCAATGCTTTTGATGGTGAAGCGGTAAGCCAGTTTCACGTTGTTCTCCACAAAGGTGGGGGAGGTATATAACACATCCTCTGCCACGCCGGGCGCGCCGCCGAAGTGCGGCACCTGCATCGGGCCCGTCAGCACCCCGGAGAATGAGGCGGTAAAACGGCTTTGGGGCAACAGCGTGAGCACGTAATAGCCGTAGGTGGCAGGCGTGCGCAGGTACTCCCGCGTGCCCGCTATCTCCGCTGACCAGGCCACCGGCTCGTCGTAGCGCGACTGCTGAACCGTAATGCCCGTCTCCAGCTGGAACCGCTGATCATAGTTGAGGCGGCCTTCCAGCGTTGCACCCCTCACCGTGGAGTTGCCCCCGTTCTTGCGCAGCAGCAGCTGGTTGCCGTTTTCGTCCGTCCCGATTTCCTCCAATACAAAGGCGTCGTAGAGGCGTGTGTGGAAGCCGTCCAGCGTAAAGCCATAGATCATCTGCTCGCTCGCCTTGTTGTAATCCACTGAGGCGTTAAAGCTGCTGGAGGTTTCTTCCTGCAGGTTCGGGTCTATCCGTATAAGGGAAACCCCGCCTCCCGCAAACGCGATGTGCAGGTCTGCCTCGAAGGCTTGCGGTGCTCTGAAGCCACGGGCGTAGGAACCACGGAACTGTGTGGTAGTTCCCAGCTTGTAGACGGCGCTCAGCCGGGGCGTCAGCGTGAGCCCTTCCACGTTGTTGTGGCTGTTGGCCCTCACCCCGGACAGCACAGTAATGCCCGGGCTAATATCCCAGTCGCTTTGCAGGAACAGGCCCGTCAGGTTTGTTTTCTGGTCGATGAGGTAGTTGTAGGCCTTTATCTCATCTAAGGTATAGTCATACTGGTGCTCGGCACCCGCGGTGAGGGTGTTGCTGCCGCCGAAAAAATCGGGCAGGCTGTAATTGAACTGGAAGCCACCCTGCGCCGTCCGGTTCTTGGTGTTGCCCCAGCCGTCTGACTGGTCGATGCCGGTATAGTGGGTGCGGCTGGTGCTCTGCGCCGAGCCGTAGACACTAAAGGAGGCCTTGCCGCTTCGCAGTTGGTGGTCCCAGTTGAGGCCGGCCACCAGGTTGTTCTGCAGCCGGTACTCTGCCTGGTCGGCCCGGTCAGCGGGACCCTCAAGCTTGTTGCCGCCGTGGCGCTCCTCCTGTATGCTCCAGCCATTCACGTCAATCTGGTCGCGTTCGGTGGGTTTGAAGAAGGAGTTAAAGCCGAAGGAGTTGTTCTTGAGCTCCGCCAGCTCCGAGAACCCGTCGCCGTTGGCGTCATATGCCTCCTTGTCGCGGTGCGAGGCAAAAAACGACACCCCCGCATTCCGCGCCTCATTCACGGTGTTCACATTGGCGTTCAGGAAGTGGTCCCAGGCTTGTCCGTCAATCACGGAGGAGGTAGAGGAGAGGGTGTAGGTGCTTTCCTCCGGCTCTTTGGTGATGATGTTGACGGTGCCCGCAATCGCGCTGGAGCCATATAGCACTGAGCCTCCGCCGCGCACCACCTCCACCCGTTCCACCATATTGGCCGGTATCTGCTCCAGGCCGTACAGGCTCATCAGCGACGTGAAAACAGGGCGGCTGTTGATGAGAATCTGGGAATAGGAGCCGCCGAGCCCGTTCATGCGCAGCTGGGTGTAGTTGCAGGTCTGGCAGTCGGTTTCCATGCGCAGGCCCGGCTGGAAGCAGAGCCCCTCCGACAGCGTGTTGGATTGGGTGAGATTAAAGATTCTGCTGTCAAGCACGTTCACTGCCACCGGACTCTCCAGCCGGCGGCGTTCGGTGCGCGTGCCGGTTACCACCACTTCATTTAGCGAGGCGTTTACTTCGGCCATCCGGATGTCCAGCGTTATATCCGAACCGGGTATTACCTCCACTTGTCTTTGCGCTGGTCTATAGCCGATGGCGGTTACCTGCACCTCATATGTCCCGGCAGGCAGTTTGTCCATTATATATAGTCCTTCCTCATTGGTAGACGTGCCCCAGGAGGTGCCTTTTAGCATCACAGTGGCGTAAGGCAATGCACCGGAGCTTGCTGTTACCTTTCCGCTTAACGTGCCCGTCTGTGCATGCACGGCAGGGCCCAGGCTGCCTATTAACAGCAAAAGTATAATTCTCTGTACCATTCCTAATTCGTTTAAAGAAGTTGACGATGATAATTAGGAACGCTAAATTACAAATTTAGATTTGTCTAAAATTCATTTTTACATATTTTATTTCTTCTTGAAGATAAGATTCTGAAGTGTCCCGCTGTTACTGATTGGTAATGTCCTGCAGGCAAGCGTCTGTTACTTGTGCCTCTATCATATATGGCCTGTGGCGTGAGGGCTCCTCTTAGGCTACTATACCCGAGCCTCCGATCTAGTATCGAGAATTTATATATAAACAATATTGATTTTTATAACTCCTGGCTGGGCCTGTAGAATGAAAAAAGGAGTGAACAGAGGCGGTGCAAGAACGATATAGGTAGAGGGCGGTAACGCAAATCATATATACTTCTCGCGCAGCACCTGCGCCACTTTCTGCATGCCGGTGCTGGCTTTCTCTTCGTAGCTATATAGGTTGGGGCGGCGGCGCATCTCGGGCAGGTTCGGGTCCACGACAAATATCGGCACTCCATCGGGCACAAAATCTACAAGACCAGCTGCCGGGTATACAACAAGCGAGGTACCCACCACCAGAAAGATATCGGCCTGCGTGGTTTCTTCCATGGCCTGCTCCATCAGGGGCACCGGCTCCCCGAACCACACAATGTTGGGCCGCAACTGCGAGCCGCGCGCACATTTGTCGCCTTTTTTCAACTCCCAGCCTTCCATCGGATATATAAGCGTGGGGTCGAGGGTGCTGCGGCTCTCGAACAGTTTGCCGTGCAGGTGAAGGACATTGCTGCTGCCCGCGCGCTCGTGCAGGTCGTCCACGTTCTGCGTGATGATGCGCACGTCAAAATCCTTCTCTAGGTCGGCAAGCGCTGTATGGCCTGCGTTGGGCTGTACGCCTTGGGCGTTTTTGCGCCGCTGGTTATAGAAGTCAAGCACCAAGTCCGGATTTTTGCGCCAGCCCTGCGGTGAGGCCACCTCCATCACATCATGCCCTTCCCAAAGCCCGTTCCTATCCCGGAACGTGGCAATGCCGCTCTCGGCGCTTATCCCGGCGCCTGTCAGCGCCACCAGTCGTTGTTTCATGCTGTTTTTCTACTGTCACTTCTTGCTATACCCTCCCCGTGCCTGCGTTGTTGCCTGCAGCAGCAGCCTTCTATGATTTAATAGACAGTCTAGTAATGAATCCATAAACCCCAAAACAAGAGGGGGTGCAGCAGGAAAAATTAGTGCTAAAATAATTAGTAAATATGAGGCTAAAACTAATTTAATTCGTAAAATAGCGGTATGAAAACAGAAATTACCATCATCGACCGAATGGATGCGGTGCAATTACAGGACATGACAGCGCATCACTTGTTCTTATATTCATCGGCTGTGCAGGCTGGGCTGCCGGGGCCAGCCGCGGGATATGACGCGGACCCGATTGACCTGAACGCGTATATTACAGAAAACCCCCAGGCCACGTTTCTGGCGCGGGTGGAGGGCGACTCCATGATAGGGGCGCATATAGAACCGGGAGACCTTGTGGTGATAGACCGCTCCCTGAAACCTGAGAGCGGTCGCATCGTGCTGGCTTTCGTAGCCGGGGAGTTTACCATCAAGCGGCTGGTGCTGAAACCGGAGGGAGCCTTTCTGGAGCCGGAGAACCCGGCATATGAGCGCATTAAAATAAACCACCCCGACATGGGGCGAATCTGGGGCGTGGTGGTGGCTATCGTGAAAAAAGTGTGATCACCCGCCTGAAATGCCATCGTTTCTCTCCACCATATGTCTCTGCCGATACCATATGGCATAAATTAGATATATGATGCGGCTCATCCTTTTTCGGAAGAAAGCGTATACAGCTTTTTCAAAATATCACGCATTCTATATTATCTTATGCTATATTTATTTACCTTGCCATATGTTTAAGTTTTCGGCTTTACTTCTGATTCTCTCCGGACTGTGTATAGAGGCGGGTGCAGTTAAAAGAGACTGGTTAACCCGTGCCGGGCAGGAGACGCCTAATACTGCTGCCATCACAAAGAAAGCCACGTCTGAGACCCCGCAAAGCAGCCCCCATATGGTGGTGGAGAACCAGGACGGATTCCCTGCCCCGGATCACCTGACCTTCTCCAATGTGCAGGCCCCGTGGAGCCGTGAAGGCACGCCCCAAAACCGTAACCACGACAAGGTAAAACTCCGGATCAGTAACAGAGGCACGGGAGACCTGATCGTCACAGACTTGAAAATATCGGATGGAGACCTGTGGAAAATTGACCGGCTGGGCGACCAGGAGTACAAAGCGGCCACAGACTTGCCGCTCACTGTCAAAGCGGGAGCATCTGAAACGCTAACCTTGGAGTTCATCGCCAAAAACCAGTCCATACGTGTGACGGTGCTGCACGGCTCGCTTCATATCTCCTCTAACGATGACGCCGCCCCCGAAAAAGAGGTGAAGCTACACGGCCTGTGGCAACGGGTCGGCGAAGGCAACAACGAGCCGTATGCGCAGGAGATTATCAACGCCTTCGGCTTTAAAACCAACACCGGGTATGAACATGACGACGGAGCGAACAAAGGGGAGTCCGCCGTTCCCGGCTCTGATGAAATAATTTCCTCCTTTTTTGTGCGGGCGGACCCCAGCCGGCCTGTGGAGGTGATACAGATGGCCGCCTACCACGGGTGCTGCTCCCAGGTGGAATCATTCAGGTGGTATGAAAAGGGTGCCTCTTCCACCAAAACGCTCTTTACGCACAATGGCGTAGACGGGCAGTCGCTGCTCCCGAGGAAGAGCGGATCTTCCTCGGCCCTTGCCAAAGGCAGCTTCAGCCCAGGCGGCGCTTTTGGCTTCCGGGTCGGAAGCGCCTATTCTGACAGAACCCGTAACGATGAGGAGAAACTGGGGATGCGGATCTGGAAAGCAATTGATGCGGGAGGCAACGTTATTCCCAACGCCTATATCATCGGCACCGACTACCTCGGCACAGACTTCACGAATTACGACTATCAGGACAACGTGTATTTTGTGCGCAACATAAGGCCGGAGACAGGCACCGCTTATTATTCTGAACTTGCCGCCGCTCCCTCGGCAGTTCACTTTAGTCCGGTGCAGGTGGGCCGCAGCGCAGGTCTAACCGTTGCATTGAGTAACCTGGGCAAAACTTACGGCGACGGCAGCAGTGACCCTTCCATCCAGATCGCACGGGTAGAAATTGTGGGCCCCGACCGCGCTGCGTTTGCTGCGGCCAAGCCCGCGGCTACCCAACTTGCGGTGCAGACCTCTGTTAACATGACAGTGGAATTCAGGCCGATAAGCCAGGGGCTGAAGAATGCGGCGCTGCTCGTCTATTTCACCAACGGGGCCTCGCCGCTCCGCATCCCGCTCTACGGCACCGCAAATGGGGGAGGCGCCGCCATTACAGCCGTGCGGCGCATCAAGGGCGCCGCCAACGCGAACGTAACCATCGGGGGAAACGTATGGGAGGCAGACAAAGCCTACCGCAAGGGAAGCATCAAACTGGACAAGCAGGTGGTGACCACGCCGATTGC
Organism: Pontibacter russatus; assembly: GCF_009931655.1. Lineage (NCBI taxonomy): Bacteria > Pseudomonadati > Bacteroidota > Cytophagia > Cytophagales > Hymenobacteraceae > Pontibacter > Pontibacter russatus. Next base: position 4,710,293 of record NZ_CP047984.1, read on the forward strand.
CGCCACCGACGACGATGAACTGTATCAGACCTACCTCTCTGCCGAGAAGGATTTGGCGGAGACCAGCTACGAAATACCGCTGGAGAATGGAACTTATACCGTACGGATGCACTTTGCTGAGAATTACTGGTCGGCAGAGGCCGATCGGATATTTGACATCTATATAGAGGATCAACTGCGGCTGCAGGGCCTGGATATATATAAAGAGATTGGTTACAGAACGGCGATGGTGAAGGATTTCGAGGTAAGTGTGGCAGGGGGAATACTGAATATTAACTTTGATCCCAGCGTGAACCGGGTAGCCATCGCGGGACTGGAGATATTCAAGAGCCAGGCGAACGTGACCGGCCTTGACCCTGCAACGTTAACAGAAAAGAGGCGCCTCGTAGTGTATCCCAATCCGGGAGAGGGGGACGAAGTGCAGATTGTGCTGGAGCACTTCGGCAGCCACGAGCCGGTGACTGTTACGATGCACGACATACTGGGGAAAGTGGTGTATTCCAAAAGCCTGCAGACCGACGCGAAAGGAAGTGCGACTGCACCCATCGCCGTCGCTGCGCTTCACAAAGGAGTATATATAGTGAAGGTGGAGGACCCGGAGGGGGAAGTGCAGAGCAAACTGCTCGTGAAGTGACAAAGGGAGGGTACTGCCAACCCAGCACCTGCATATAAATCGTTGCTGTGGCTGCCCAGAAAATTTAATTCAAATATACTTTGTGTTATATTTATATATAACTATATTGTGCATGTTTTCTAATTTAGTGGTACGCCTTTTGTAGCTCACCTTCTTCCTCGTCTGCTTCGAAAAACTGCGGCAGGAGAGCGTTAGCAGGTTCCCGGGCATATACAGCAAGCTGTGCAATATGAATATAAAATCTACTCTGACAGTATCCATTCTTTTATTATCAGGCTTACGTCGTTTATACCGAAAGCTGCTGGCAGGCTCTTTTATGCTGGCTGTACATATACTGTTCGCCGGACATCTCTCTGCTAACCCGGCCGCTCTGGCTTCAGGTCCAAGTGGACCCTGGTTTGCTTTTTACCATAGAGGTGGTACGCCCCCTGATGTGCTTGCCGACAACACTGCCGCCGCGCGCTGGTTCTCACGCCCCTATGTCTCAGAGGTGCGTCCGGCTGACGGGGCGAAGGAAGTTCCGCTGGATATGTCCGTTTCCGTAGACCTGATGTTTCCCGGCACCAGTGCCATCAATGGCAGTACCGTGAACCCTGCCAGCGTAAGGCTTTACGTGGTCGAGGGCAGCAGGAAAAAATTAGTGTCGGGTACGGCCGTCAACGCATCCGCCGCCGGCGATGCCATCACCCTTTCGGCCTCCCTGGCCCCGCTCACTGTATATGAGTTTGAGATCACGGATCAGGTGACGGACATGGACGGCAACCCGCTGATGCCGTTCACCTCCCGGTTCACCACTTCCAGCAGGATCCCGGCCACGCTGTCCGGTCTGGAGGGGGTTGCCTTTTCCGCGCAAACGCTGGTCTCCTCCGACTTCGGCAAAGACGGGTTTACAAGTTTGGTGATTGGCCCCGACCACCGCCTCTACGCCACCACCTCTGGCGGAAAGATTGCGCGCTGGGACATCGCACCCGATGGAACACTCCAGAACCAGGTCATTATTTCCCCTTTCAACAACGAGCGGCGGCTGGTGATCGGCATTCACTTCGACCCTGCCGCCACAGACACCAAACTCATCGCCTGGATATCGCATTCTTCCGGCAGCTTTGAGGGCGCGCCAGACTGGTCCAGCTGTATCGCAAAAGTTGATCTGAGCAACCCTGCCAGTCCGACATACACCAGCTATATCACCAACCTTCCCCGCTCATTCAGGGATCACTCCATCAACTCCATCGATTTTGGACCGGACGGTGCCTTGTATGTGACCATAGGCAGCAACACAGCGATGGGCCTAACCAGCAGGTTCTGGGGCGACAGGCCGGAGAGATTGCTTTCTGCGGCCGTCTTGCGCCTGGACATAAAGAAGGCGGAGCAGCATACCCTGCCCCTGGATGTGAAGACACCGGACGGCGGCGGGACTTACGACCCCTATGCGAAGGACGCTCCGCTCACCATATACGCAACGGGCATACGAAACGCCTATGACCTGGTGTGGCACAGCAACGGCCGGCTCTATGTGCCCACCAACGGCTCCGCGGCCGGAGGCAACACGCCTGCCCTCACATCCGGTACTGTGTGGTCTAACGGAAAGGCATACACCGGCCCCGATATTCCGGCCCTGACGGATGTGCGCGATACCCAAAACGACTACCTGTACTGTGTTGAAAAAGGGGGGTATTATGGCCACCCCAACCCGTTGCGGAACGAGTATATCCTCAATGGCGGCAACCCGGAGGAAGGGGAGGATCCGGCGGAGATACTTTGGTCGAGCAAGGGCATTACCTACGGCTATCCGACGGGTACTCCCGTGGAGCCCAACTTCCGGTACTGGTCCTATGACTTCGGCAAAAATATTTCGCCCAATGGCGTGATAGAGTACAAGAGCAACGCGTTTGGCGGAAAGCTGCAGGGCCGCCTGATGGTATGCCGCTTCAGCGGAGGCGATGATATCATCATGCTGGAGCCTAGCAAAACGAATAAGGGCATTGCCAGCGCCGTGGACGGTATCATGGTGCCGGGGCTGCGCCGTCCGTATGCAAACCCGCTGGATATAGTGGAAGACGAACGGACTGGCAACCTCTATATATCGGAATACTTCGAGGGAAATGGCAGCGGAGTGCCGCAGATAACTTTACTGAAAGCCAGCGTTCCGGTCGGCGTTGAAGCGCCTATTGAGGTGGACACCGTAAAGCTGGCGGTTTATCCAAACCCGGCCAACGGAACCGGTGTTACCGTATCGATGCGCGGGCTCGGGGCGCAGGAAGAGGTTGCGGTGACGGTGCTTGACGTAACGGGGCGCGGGATGCACACCACTAAGATGACGGCCGACGCGAAGGGCACAGCCCATACGCAGGTAGCTGTTGCGCAAAACCTTTCAGGCGGCATATACTTTATCAAGACGACCTGTGCATCGGGTATGGTGAAGTATCAGCGGCTGCTGGTGCAGTAGCAGGTTACATCCATCCCATGTCAATCTTCCATTCCGACCAAAAAGTACCGCCACCGGCGCGGCTTCTTTTTAGTCAGTTTACAGGGATGAATTCATATAAGCAACCGCTATAAAACACATGTAAAAAGTCCCTTCAGACAAGCCTCTGAAGGGACTTTTTACATGTGAAACGGAAATTGTTCACCTCTACTGAAAGCCGCTTTACACCCCCGGCTTCGCAAATCCAGGTTTCGCAGCCGGGGAGATGCTTTCAGGATATCCGGAGGCTTTCCCGAAAAACTTCGGAGTAAATCAATTCCCCTTCAGCTCCTCAAGGAAAAAGTGAACAGTTTCGCATTAAGCTAGTGAGTGCTGGAATCGCCTTAAGATGCAATCGCCTATATGCGGCGTGTCACACAAATCAATTCCCGGGCTCACGCTCACTGCAAAATTATTCTGTACTGAAATAATATATAAACGCGGCGCCGACTGTCGCCTGGGTTTTCTTGGTATATAGCCCGTTGGAGCTTTCAAAGAAGTCGTCGGTGGCTTTATCAAAACGGAACTCCGGCTTGATGTTCAGGTTGCCATCAGCCACTTTTATATCCCCCGTCAGCGTGACTGAGGCCACCTGCAGCGGGCCGAAGTAACGCACACCCTCCGGGTCGGAGAAGTACTCGGTGCGCAGGCCAAGCCCGAAGACAGGGCTGGAGGCATAGTTTATATATAACGCGCCACCACCCCAGCTGGCGTCATCCGACCAGTAATCTTCCGGGTTCCGCTCCGACGTGCCGGAATAGAAGTGGCCGTAGGCGGCGTTAACGCCCACCTTCAGCGCATCGTTCAGCTGGTAGGCAGAGGTGAAGTCATAAAGGCTGGTGTAGGAACCTCTGCTGTTGCCGAAGTTGGAGAGGGTGTTGTACTCGTCGCCGCCAATCCAGTTGACGTACATGTCGAAGCCCGGCACCGGGGTAAGGTGCGCCTGCGCCGTGATGGATTTCTTGTTGTTGAAATCCGTCAGGCCGTCCCAGCCGTTTACCACGCCCACCATCAGGCCCAGCTTCTCGCTGGCCGCAAAGTTCAGCTTCGCGCCGGTGTGGTAAAAGGGGCCGTTGCCGAAAAGGTACGACAGGCTGTAGTTGTAGTTCAGGGGCGCGTCTATCAGCTCGTACCCGATGTGCGTGCCGTACTGCCCGATGGTGAAGTTCAGCTTTGGGGTGAGGTCGTAGGAGAGGTACGCCTGTTTAATGATTTTTGCGGTGCCCTCGTTGCCGAAGTTGCCCAGTTCCGCGTTCGGCCCGAAGGTAAGGTCAGCCACCACGGTGGCGCGGCCTTTGGAGTAGGTGAACATGGTCTGCACCAGGCCCAGCGCAATGCTGTTGTGCTTCGTGTCGAATATCCTGCCCTGGTTGAGGCCTGACTCGGGGTTGTTCAGGTTGTACTGGTAGTAAGCGTCCACATACCCGCTGATGGTGAGAGCGCCTTTGGCCTCTTCTGTTGGAGTTTCCTGGGCATTGGCTATATTTGCTCCTGCGAGGAAAGTAGCTGCGGCGAGTGATAAAAGTCTTTTCATGGTCTTTTCTTTTAGTGATGGATGTATTTTGGGAGAAATATTCAGGCACTCTTTTCCTGCCGCGCTTCTCAAATTGCCGTTTTCGAAGCAGTGGCCGATTTTTAGGAGGAGTGTTAATCTTTCACGGGAGACGGACTGTGGAGGCGCCGCTTGTTCAGCCTGCCTTGCTTTGGTAAAACAGTGGTAATGCCTCGACCGCATTACCACTTGTTTTACCGCTATGCCATCTATATATCATTCGGCTTACTCTGCTGTCACCGTTTTGCCCGCCTCTTTGTGGCTGCGTGCATTATGGGCCGCCATCATTTCTTTCTCGTCCATGGTGAGCTCATAACCGGTTCCGCTGAAGTCAGGGTAGGCGTGCATCTTGTGCTCGTGTATGTCGAGGCCCTCGATCTCCTCACGCGCGCTCACCCGGATGCCCATCGCCACTTTCAGCACGTACCACACCGCGAAGGCAAAGGCAAAGCTGAACGCACCCACCACACCAATGCCCACCATCTGGCTGATTAGCTGGTCTACACCCGCCAGCGCACCAAACAATCCCACCGCCAGGGTGCCCCATATACCGCACACCAGGTGTACAGAAAGCGCGCCCACCGGATCGTCGATGCGGATGCGGTCGAAGAAAGCCACCGCCAGCACCACCAGCGCACCGGCAACAAGGCCGATGACAATCGAATCTGTAACACCCATCTGGTCAGCGCCAGCCGTGATGCCCACCAAGCCAGCCAGAATGCCGTTCAGCACCATCGTAATGTCGCTTGCCTTGAACATCACCAGCGACAGGAGGCAACCGCCTATAGCGCCTGCGGCGGCGGCCATGCTCGTCATCACCAGCACCCGCGATACCGTGCCCGGGTCGGCCGACAGCACGGAACCGCCGTTAAAGCCGAACCAGCCCAGCCAGAGAATGAACACGCCGATGGTAGCCAGCGGAATGCTATGCCCCGGGATAGGCTTTATCTTGCCGTCCACATACTTGCCGAGCCTCGGGCCGAGCAGCATGATGCCCGCCAAAGCGCCCCAGCCGCCCACGGAGTGGACCAGCGTAGAGCCCGCGAAATCATAAAAAGGAACATCCAGCGTGTTCAGGAAGCCTCCCCCCATTTCCACATGCCCACGATCGGGTAGCACAGCCCCACAAAAAGGAGAGAGAAAGCGATAAAGGCAGAAAGTTTGATGCGCTCGGCCACCGCCCCCGAGACAATGGTGGCGGCCGTGGCGGCAAACATCCCCTGGAACAGGAAATCCGTCCAGAAGGTGTAGCCCTGGTTGTAGGCAGCCGTCTCGCCGCCCTCCGGCAGCGGTATGCCGAAACCGGAGAAGCCGATGAAACTGCCGGCAAAGCTCTCGCCCGGATACATCAGCGAGAATCCCCAGAGTGCGTACGTGACCAGCCCGATGGCCGGAATCATACTGTTTTTGAAAAGTATGTTCACCGTGTTCTTCGACCGGGCCAGGCCCGACTCCAGCGTGGCAAACCCAAGGTGCATGGCAAATACCAGGAAGATGGAGACCATCATCCAGACGTTGTTCGTGACAAATAATTCTTGTGACATGTCGTAGAGGTTTAGTTTCGAAATTGATTTGCGGTTTTTGTTATGTGAGGTTTGAGATGTTTGCTACAGTGCGAGTTCACCGACCTCCCCGGTCCGGATGCGGATGACGGCCTCCACATCCATGATGAAGATCTTTCCGTCGCCCACTTTGCCCGTGTTGGCGACCCGCAGAATTGTCTCCACGACCTCCTCCACGTGGTCCTCCGTCGCGATGAGCTCAATCTTTGTCCGGGGGATGAACCCGACACTGTAGGTAGTGCCCCTGTACACCTGCGAGGAGCTGTGCTCTGAGCCGAATCCCTTTATATCATAGGTAGACATAAAGGCAATTCCGATTTCAGTCAGGGCTTCATATACCTCCTCAAACTTGGATGTTCTAATGATGGCTTCAATCTTTTTCATAAGGCATGTTTCTCGTTTAGGGTATGGTTCAATAGGGGGTGATGTTTAAATTTTTATGAAAGTAGGAGATGTACCCCATATAAACAATAGGGGGTATAGAAAAAATTTGTAAATAATTTAAAAATATGGGTGTATAGATGATAGGGTGGTAGTGAAACAAGGTAAACGTTGATAGTTTGTAATTTTATTGACAGTATAAAGCGCAGTATATATAGCGGAGGAAGCTATTCTGAAGTGAAGGGTAGGGGCTGGCTTTAGTAGCTATATATCATGATGGGATATAGCCGGAAAAAAGGTACTGAGGTCTTAACGGCAGTGGCTGGCGCCAGAAGGTGCAGTGCCGAAGCAGGACAAGTAGAAGCCGGAAGAGAGAATCTGTGCCGGCTGCAACTGAGCCAGTAGCCGTTGCGGAAGAGAAAGGTTGAGTTGAGCTATATATACCTGGCGTTTCGCAGAGGGTGTATCCCTGAGAAGGTATAGTGCAGGAAAGTCCCCCTTCGAAGGGGGACAATAATTGTTTTGCGTAACGTCAGGTATAATAATGGGGCAAAAAAAGCGCGGGTTTCTCCCGCGCTTTTCTGCTGTTTTACGTGTTCTATATAAAACTACGATGTGGCAGCCGGTGCCTCGATCAGCGCCTGCAATACCTGCAGCGTGTGTTGCAGCATTTCCTCAGTAACGTCGAGGTGCGTCACGAAGCGGATCATCTGGGGGCCGAAGCTGGCGGCACGGATGCCCCTGTTGGCCAGCGCATTCACAAATGCTTTGTCACTGTATTTGTCGTTCAGTTTGAAGATGACAATATTTGTTTCAACGGGCAGCACGCTCTCCACATAATCTGTCTGCAGCAGGGCAGCTTCTATCTCCTTCGCTTTCCGGTGATCCTCCTGCAGGCGCCCGACGTGGTTATCCAGGGCATATAGACATGCGGCTGCGAGGTAACCGGCCTGCCGCATACCGCCACCGAGCACTTTGCGCACACGGCGCGCCCTTCTGATGAAGTCGCTGCTCCCTAATAGCACAGAACCGACAGGAGCGCCCAGCCCCTTGGAGAGGCAAACGGAAATGCTGTCGAAGTACCTGCCGTAGTCTTGGGCATCGTCGCCGGAGGCCACCAGCGCGTTGAACACACGGGCGCCGTCGAGGTGCAGGGCCAGGCGGTGGCGCCGGCATATGTCCGCAATGGCCGCGATCTCCGCCAGGGTGTAAAAGGTGCCGCCGCCCTTGTTGCAGGTGTTCTCAAGCGACACCAGTTTTGTCTCCGGGAAATGGACGTTGTCCAGCGGGCGGATGTGCGCCTCCACCTGCTCTGGCGTCATTTTGCCCCGGGTGCCGTGCACCAACGCCGTAGAGGCCCCCGAGTTGAAGGCAATGCCGCCCCCTTCATACTGGTATATATGGGAGGTGATGTCGCAGATAACCTCAGTCAGCGGCTGCGTGTGTACTTTGATGGCGATTTGGTTGGTCATGGTGCCGGAAGGGCAGAAGAGCCCCGCCTCCATGCCGAACAGGATGGCCGTTTTTGCCTCCAGCGCGTTGACAGTGGCGTCCTCTCCATATACATCGTCGCCCACCTCGGCGCTGAACATGGTTTGCAGCATGGCGGGTGTGGGCCGGGTGACGGTGTCGGAGCGCAAGTCTGTTATCTGCATAGCAATTTGATAGGGGAAATATTTTACTTTGTAAATTTAATGAGTTACTTTTGCCGTTCAAATTAAATTATTGCAACGATGGGAGTTACTAGATTAAAGAGAAAAGACCGTAAGAATAAAGCGAGGGCAAACAACAGAGTAGCAAGAATTAAGCAGCTGTTGCTGACACCCGTTATCAGGAACGTAGACATGGACGAGCTGAGAGCTCAGTTCGGCGAGGCTCCGAAAAACAAGAAAGCGGAGACTGCGGAAGCGCCAGCTGCACAGAAGGAAGAGACGCCTGCTGCGTAGTTCTTTTTAGGGGAACGTGAGCCCATCTGCCTGCCGCTGCTATTCCGGCAAATGGCGGCGGCTTACTAAAAAGACTTCAGAGTGTGTTTGCCACGGCAGGCACACTTTTTTTATGCCCTTTTGCCAAGCTCTATCACCTGCAGGTCCCGTACCTGGCCCTCCCGCACCTCAAAGCGCACCATCGTCCGCATCTGGTGGAAACCGTGCCGGCCAGCCGCGCCGGGATTGATGTGCAGCAGGTTGCGGAGATTTTTGTCAGTCATCACTTTCAGGATGTGCGAGTGGCCGGTTATAAATAGGCCGGGAGGATTGGCTTTGATGATGTCGCGCACATCAGGATGGTATTTGCCGGGGTAGCCGCCTGTATGGGTCATCAGCACGTCCAGCCCGCCCACCTCAAAACGCGCTACCTTGGGGTGCAGCTTCCGCACATCCTGCCCGTCGATGTTGCCATATACGCCCCGCAGGGGAGCCAGCTCACGCAGCCGCTCCGATACCTCCGCTGTCCCGAAGTCACCGGCGTGCCATATCTCATCCCTGTCCGAGAGGAGGCGCAGCATTTGGTCGTCGAGGTAGGAGTGGGTGTCGGAGAGGAGGCCTATTTTCATGTGACTTTTCTTAACACGCCCGCGCTGGTGGAGCGGGCAGCTATGAAAGGGTTAAGTTTATATATAGGAGGGCAGCGCCGACTTATATATAAACTTAACTTTAGTACACGCTCAGGCGGCTTTTTGGTTTCAGGTATTTTTCGAAGAAGGAGGGCCAGAGGTAATCCGCAGACTGGCGGCCCAGCAGGAGGCGGAGGCCGATGGCCAGGTTAAGCGGGGCCGGGAACGCCGCACCAAGCCCCAGGGGCAGCAGCAAAACCAACAGGAGAATGCCCGTAGTGACACCAGCACGGAAGAGCCACCCTTTGGCCCAGATGCTGAGTGCCACCCATAGTTGCAAAGTGGCTAAAGCAAGTATAAAAACCTGTGTGTTCTGCGAAAACCATCCCAGTATAAATGATTCATAAATCGGAACAACGCTATATCTGGCAAGGCCGAGATAGACTTCAGGGTGAAAAAAGGCAAGATACACATTCAGCAGACTGGCTACCCCGAAAAACAGCGAGTATGTTAATCGTGCAAGCAAAGGCCTCTCCAGGCACACTACAAGTGTAGTCAACGCCAGAAAGTTACAAACAGTGTAGGCTGCCCAGAATGCAGCAGGAGAATTTAGATCCATTGCTTTGCCCTATTTTATGATACAAAGCTACATATAGTTTTTGTTAGCGTACAACATTTGGAAATATAATTTTTAAAAGTCTGCACCACAAAAAAAATAAAATATATATTAATGGCATAGTGCAAATTTACCCCCATGTTTCGGGAGATTTCCGCCACTCCGCCAGCGCTTCCACGGCCGCCGCCGGTATATAGCCATTGGCCAGGGCCGCCTCCAGCAGGGCGTTGTAGTTGCTGAGGCAATAGAGCCGCACGCCCGCCTTCCGGAAATTTTCATCGGCCACCGAGAACCCGTAGGTGAAAATGGCGGCCATGCCGACCACCTCGGCCCCTGCGGCCCTTATGGCTTCCCCGGCCTTAAGCGAGCTGCCGCCCGTCGATACCAGGTCCTCTACCAACACTACCTTCTGGCCCGGCAGCAGCTTGCCCTCAATCTGGTTGCCCATGCCGTGCTTCTTCGGTTCCGGGCGCACATACAGGTAGGGCATCTCCAGCAGGTCGGCCACCAGGGCACCCTGTGCGATGCCGGCCGTGGCCACCCCCGCGATGGCCTCCGCCTCCGGAAACTGCTGCTTTATCAGCTCCGCCAACTGCTGCTTTATATAGCTGCGGATATAAGGGAAGGAGAGCGTAACGCGGTTGTCGCAATAGATGGGAGAGTTCCAGCCGCTGCTCCACCTGAAGGGCTGTTCCGGCCTTAGTTTTACCGCCTCCGTCTCCAGAAGGAAGGCGGCTACCTGAAGTGCTGTTTTTGTCTTGTCCATGGCCGAATTTACGTAATATTCTTCCTTTTTGGGCCAGCGGATTTTGATTCAGGGGATTTATTTATCTTTTTGCGTAAATTTCCGTTCCATCAGAAGCTTGCAAGCGCATGAATGTTTTTATCAACGATATTCCCCTGATTCTGAAACAGGCTTCGGAAAAGGTTTACAAGCACGAGTACGACCTCATCCTGAAGGCTTCTGACCACTTCACCTCCAAAGACCTGGTAGGGGATGTGCTGATAAAAGACGCCGATGCGCTCCTGATAGACCGCATTGTGCGGCTGATGGAGGTGAAAAAGCTAAAGAAGCTCAGCTCCCTCACGCTCGTGACCGGCAAAAAGAAAAAGCTGATCGACCACCTGCAAGACCAGTTCAAGATAGTGAAGGCAGCGGGTGGCCTGGTGCTGAAAGACGGGAAAATCCTGATGATTTACCGCCTGGGGGTGTGGGACCTGCCGAAGGGAAAGCTGAACAAGAAGGAGGAGGTAGAGGCTGGCGCCCTGCGCGAGGTGGAGGAGGAGTGCAACATACAGGTGGAGGTGGTGGGGAAGCTGCCGAAAACCTGGCACTCGTATGCCTTCAAGGGCAAAAAAATCCTCAAGAAAACGAACTGGTTCGTCATGAACTGCACCGACGACAGCCTGATAAAGCCGCAGGCGGAGGAATTTATCGAGGAGGTGCGCTGGATGACCCCGGAAGAAGTGAAGGAGGTGCTGCCAAAGGCTTATACCTCCATCGCCTTCATTGTCCGGCACTATCTGCAATCTCTGAAAACTGGAAAGGTATAAACTCATCCACGTTGCCGCCGAAGCGGTGAATCTCCCGGATGATGGAGGAACTGATGGCCGCCAGCTGCGGGGAGGTAATCAGGAACACGCTCTCCAGGTCGTGGTTCACGTGGCGGTTGGCCTGCGCGATGGTGTTCTCATACTCAAAGTCGGTGGTGTTGCGCAGCCCGCGCAGCAGAAACTGCGCCCCCACCTCCCGGGCAAACTCCGCCGTGAGGCCTTTAAACGTCTGCACCTTTATGTTCTGCTCATCCGCGAACAGGCGCGTCATCACCTCAAACATCTTCTCGATGGGTATATAGCGCTGCTTGCTGCTGTTGTTGCCTATTGCCACAATCACCTCGTCAAACAACTTGGCACCACGCAGTACCACATCATGATGCCCGTTCGTGAAAGGGTCGAAGGAGCCGGGAAACAGAGCGATTCTTTTCATGAGCTAATTGTTAGTTGACGGTTGTTGATTGCTGTATGGTCAATTGTTGGATTGCTAAATTGTTGTTGCGTTCGGGGCCTGCGTTATTTTTTGTTTGCCACTTGTATGCTGTTATATGGTGTAAAGCCTGCATTATATATAAATGTTGATTCAACCTTGCAGCCATTTAACAATTTAACCATACAGCAATCAATAAATAGTAATCAGCAATCAAATCTACTCACACAAGTGCAGGCTGTACAGCTCGAAGTAGCGGTGATCGAACATGTCGTGGAATTTGTAGCTGTACTCCACGTCAGTCGGTTTCTTCCCCAACTTCACGTGCCGCACGTACTTCTGCAGGACATGGAAAAGGGAGGAGTCGTGGGTGATGTCGCCCCACACCAGCAGGGTCTCCTGCTCCGGGTTCAGCTTCTGCTCCTGCATCACGAACACGATAAAGTATATGAAATCCTCCGGGGTCTGGTACTGGAAGACGTTGCAGAACTCCAGCCCGCTCTGGTTTACCACCAGGATGGTGACATAGCTGCGCTCCACAAAAAGGCACATGTGCCGGGCGGGGCTGCGGTCAGTGTGGTGCAGGATGCTGCGGATGAGGGCGCTGGTCTGGTGTACCATCTGCACCCGCTTCCGGGGGAAAAGGTCGTGTAGGGCATTGCAGACGGCGGCGTCCGCCGAGAAAATATTGACGGCCTCCAACCCGCCGTGGCGGTAGCTGAGCACCTCCTCCTCACGTGTGTTCAGTCCGCTGTTCAGGCGCAGGTAGTCCTGCCGGTGGGCCGGATCATAGAGTGTCTCGGGCACCAGCGTAAAATGCAGGTTGCTGAGCGAGGCCCGCACCACGTTCCACTGCTGCTCCTGCAGCAAGGGGTTTTCGGAGGCGATCAGCCGCAGTTGCTCCGCCACCTGCAGCGGCGTGAACACCGTGATCAGCTCATAATCTTCCAGCACCACAAACTTGTTGCGCACCGTGTCGGCCACGGCCAGGCGAATGGCCTTCGGGCTGAGCGCTATATATAGGTTGCAGTAGGACGCTTGCGAAAGAGCAAACGCCTCGTCTTCTATCTGGTGGGAGAGCCGGTAATGTGTGTTGACAGTATCCAAACTAAGCTACGTTATATATAAAGCCGCTTTGCGCCGGGGCTTTCTGCAAGTATATATAAATTATGGCAAAAGGCAGCCGCTACGCTATAAAGTAATGGTTCTGGCCCAGCAGGTCGTCGAGGGAGAGCAGCAGCTGGAGGCTGCGGTGCTTGTCTTTGAAAGGGATGGCCTGCAGCTCTTTTAAAGTGAGCCACTGCACATGCTCCAGCAACGCCTCGCCCGGTGCCGCCTCCGGGTCAGTGCCCGTGCGCAGGCTGCCGCCGGTTATATGCACCTCAAAGAAAAACTCGATGGCGTGCAGGGGCGGCTGCAGAAACTCGTTCACGAACAGGAAGCGCTCCACCCGCACCTCCAGCCCCGTTTCTTCCAGCAGCTCGCGCCTCAGGCATTCCTGCACGGTTTCACCGTAGAGCAGGCCCCCTCCGGGCGGTGCCCAGAAGGCATTGTTTCCGATGGTGCTGCCATGGCGCACCAGCAGCAGCCTGTTATCCTGGATGCAGATGCCGCACGCGCGCGCGCGCAGCTTGCCGGCGTAGGCGGCGGCTTTGGGGTTTAAGGGGGCAGAAACGGACATATTTTGTGAAACGTGCTTTAGGCAGTACTTTTACTCCATGATCAAAACCTTCAACCCTGATTACGAGCAGGACATCCGGCAGAAACTGGAGCACCAGGAATATATGAAGCTCGTAGGCTTTACTGTAACAAAGATAGCGGTTGGCCGGATAGAAGGCGAATTAAACCTGACACAGCGGCACCGCCAGCACACCGGCTTCGCCCACGGCGGGCTTATCGCCACGCTGGCCGACATCGTGGCGGGCTTTGCCGCTGTCAGCCTCGTGCCGAAAGGCCTCCAGGTGGTGACGGCAGAGCTGAAAGTGTCGTACTTCCACCCGGGCGTCGGCGATAAGCTTCTGGCGAGGGGCTATGTGCTCAAACCGGGCCGCAGGCTCAACTTCTGCGAAGCCGAGGTGTTCGAGGTGCGGGAGGGGGTTGCGCCGCTCCTCATTGCCAAAGCCTCCGCCACCATGGCCACCATAACCCCAGAAGACAGGAAGCGTATGGTATATAATCAGTGAAAAATTGTCTGAACTGCGGACGGCAACTGTTTTTTTTGCCTCTGAAGACAAATAATTTGAAATTGATGAACATTGTTACGCATTATTATGTACTTTTAGGAAAAACAAAATTATATCATGAACAAAGGAGTAGTAAAGTTCTTTAATGAGACGAAAGGATTTGGTTTCATTAAGGATGAAAGCACAGGACAAGAGTATTTCGTACATGTTAGCGGTCTTGTTGACGAGATCAGAGAAAATGACGAAGTTACCTATGAACTTCAGGAAGGAAGAAAAGGACTGAACGCTGTAAATGTTAAAAGAGCTTAGTTCTTATACCATACACAGTAATGAAAATTTTAAAAGCCTTACCATAGCGTAAGGCTTTTTTTTGCGCGATTGCCCCGGCTGCCGTACCTTTGCAGTAGCCCTGCGCGGCAGCGAACAGGATGTGGCGGGAGAGTGGCCAACTCAAAATTTCAGCCTGATTTATATATAGCCAGCACCTGCGGCTAAGCCACCTGGGCAGTGCCGCACCGCTATTTTTCCCGATAATATCATGCGCCCCTTAGAAGCCCTACGAAACAATTTCCCGTTTGAACCGACCGAAGACCAGGCAAAGCTTTTCACCAGACTGGAGGAGTTTATCCTTGCCAAACAGGAGGAGCGGCAGGTCTTTCTGCTGAAGGGCTTCGCCGGCACCGGCAAAACCACCGTCATCACCTCGCTGGTGAAAATCCTGAACACCTTTGGATATAAATATGTGCTGCTGGCGCCCACTGGCAGGGCGGCCAAAGTAATGGCCAGCTACAGCGGCAAGCCCGCGCACACCATCCACAAAAAGATCTACCGCCAGACCGCCAATCCTTACTCCGAAGGCCTCTCGTTTACGCGCCAGCCCAACAAGTCAGACAACACCTTATATATAGTGGACGAGTCGTCAATGATCTCGGACGAGAGCAGCTTCGGCGACAAGGGTTTGCTGGAGGATTTGCTGAGCTACGTGTTTGACAAGAAGAACAACAAGCTGCTGCTGATAGGCGACACGGCGCAGCTGCCGCCGGTCGGGCAGGCGCTGAGCCCCTCGCTGGACGCGGAGTACCTGAAGCAGAATTTCTGGTGCCATGTGCAGCAGATGGAGCTGCGCCAGGTGATGCGGCAGGCGGAGGCCTCCGGCATCCTGATGAACGCCACCCAACTCCGCGACCAGCTGAAGCAGGAGCCGCTCGATATTAAGCTCTTCACCAAAGGCTGGCGCGACATCTTCCGGATGACGGGCGAGAAGCTGGAGGACGGGCTGCGCTACGCCTACGACAAGTTTGGCGTGGAGAACACCATCATCATCTGCCGCTCCAACAAATCAGCCAACCTCTATAACCAGCACGTGCGGCGGCGCATCTTTTTTGCCGAGGACGAACTGGGGGTGGGGGATTACCTGATGATTGTGCGCAACAACTACTTCTGGCTGGCTAAAGACTCCGACATCGGCTTCATGGCCAACGGCGACTTTGTGGAGGTGACCAAGATTATCCGCTACGAGGACATGTACGGCTTCCGCTTCGCCGATATCCGCATCCGCTTCGTGGATTACCCGGAGGCGCAGGAGGAGGAGGTGAAGATTATGCTCGACACCCTCTACACCGACACCCCGGCCCTGCCCGCCGACCAGAACAAGAAGCTGTATGAGGCGGTGCTGCAGGACTATATGGATATATCCACCAAGCGCGAGCGTAGCAAGGAACTGAAAAAGAACCCCTACCTGAACGCGCTGCAGGTGAAGTTTGCCTACGCCCTGACCTGCCACAAGGCGCAGGGCGGCCAGTGGCAGGCGGTGTTCGTGGACCAGGGCTTCCTGAAGGAGGACATGGTAAACGAGGAGTTTGCCCGCTGGCTTTATACGGCCCTCACCCGGTCGTCGGAAGAGCTTTACCTGCTGAACTTTAACCAAAATTTATTAGTTAACTGACAAAAGAAAAAGCTATTTTGCATCGTTTTAATTTTAATATAGTATAATAGCTATTATAACAACCTTAACCCTTTATCCAGATGAAAAAATTACTTCTCTCTTTCGCTTTGGCAGCCCTGGTAGCCGGTGGCACTATGGCGCAGGAACAACCAAAGGCCAAGGCGACAGCCCCTCAGGAGCAGGCGAAGAACGGTCCGGCGCTCACCTTCGAGGAAACAGAGCATAACTTCGGCGACATTGCACAGGGCGATGTGGTGGAGCACACCTTTAAGTTCAAGAACACCGGCACGCAGCCGCTTGTGATTGAGCGCGTGGACGTAACCTGCGGTTGCACCACCCCTAACTGGACGAAAGAGCCCGTAATGCCGGGCAAGACCGGTTTTGTGACAGCCAAGTTCAACAGCGCCGGCAAGATGGGGCAGCAGAAGAAGGCCATCACGGTGCATTCCAACGCCGCAGACGGAGCGAAGTATGTGTACATCGTGACCAACATCAAAGACAAATCGACTGCCAGCGCTGTGAAGCAATAAGCCCATACGCCAGGCAATGACAATATCTGAAAGCCCTCCCTGTAAGGAGGGCTTTTTGTTTGTGCCGCCACTGCCGATGGGGGCATGAAGAAATAGAAGAAGTTGCTTTTAAGCTATATAATCCCGTACTTTAAAGTGGGGAATAAAGCAGGAGGGGAGAGGCAGGATTTTCGGGCTTTTTTCGGGATATACCCCGCTTTGAAGGGGTAGAATCGTTAGAATATACCTTATTCAGGAATTCTCTGACAAACAGGAAACGCCTGTAGGCATGAACAAGCATCTTAGCTGATGCAACAGTTTTCCGACATGGGCAGCTTTCTACCCAACCTGGCGCAGCAGAGGCCTGTAGATAGCCGGGTTGTTCAGCGTTGCAGTCAATGGCACGGAGACAGCCTGATTCCGCAATCGTTTGCAGTCGGAGAAATAATGTTTGAACATTCTAATTAGGCCTGCAATAGCCTTCTTCGCCATATTCCCATTACATGGAGCCACAGGTAATTCTCTTCGGCCCCTTTTTTACGCTGGACTTCTGCAAGACGGCCCTTGCCGTGTGTTTTCACCGGCAGATGGACAGTGAAAACATGGCAGCGGCCGGGTTTAATTGCTGTACCTCTTTGGCCGAAGCCCTATTTACATATAAACTCATTCAGAAAATTTAACAGCCTCCCGGTTCAGGCTGCTTCAGAAGTATTGCTTTTAGTGTTCTCTTTTATGTATAAGTTCTTGTTCGTCTTCCTGCAGTTGCTGCTTTTAGTTTCTGCCTCAGTCCTTGCCCAGACAGATGAACCTCCTTACTTTACGCGGGTCCTGAGCCTCACCGAAACGGTTGAACTGGCCAAAACCCAGTCGCCGCAATACCGCAGCGCCACCGTGCTGCTCGAGAATAGGCGGTGGCAGTATAAGACGTTCCGCTCCAACTTTTACCCGCAGTTAAGCCTGAGCGGCGTGTTGCCGGAGTACAACAGAACCATCGACCCGCGCATTACTGACGACGGTAGCCTCATCTTCATCAACACCCATAATGCGAACTCCTACCTGCAACTCTCGCTGGGGCAGGAGATCGGCCTGACAGGCGGCTATATATCCATCAACAGCCAGATAAAGCGCCTCGACGACTTCCAGGCAGACGATAACCAGACCAGGTACTCATCCATCCCGGCCACCATCACGCTGAACCAGCCCATCTTCGGGTTTAACTGGCGGGCCTGGGACAGGAAAATCGCCCCGCTCCGCTACGAGGAGGCCATCCGGGACTACCGGGAGGAGATGGAGATAATCTCGAGCAACGCAACTGCCCACTTCTTCAACCTGCTGCTGAGCCAGATCAGCCTGCAGATAGCGGAGAAGAACGTCGCCAACAGCGACACCCTGTACGAAATCGCCCAGACCCGTTACAAGGCCAGTGAGATTCAGGAGAACGAGTTGCTGCAGATGGAACTCACGCTGCTGAACTCCCGGCAGAACCTGGAGCAGACCATTTTGGATGTGGAGGCAAATACCCTGAACCTGAAGGTGTTCCTGGGTATCACGGACGATTACCCCATCAAGCTGGTAACCCCTTACGAGATTCCGATATTTGAGGTGGATGAGAAGATAGCGCTGGAGGAGGCGCATAAGAACCGGCAGCGGGTCATAGAGTTTAAGCGGCAGATTCTGGAAGCCGAGAGGGGGGTGGCGCAGGCAAAAGGGCAGAGCGGCTTCACCGCCGACCTGTTTGCCTCCTTCGGTCTCACGCAGCAGTCGCTGGAGTTTCAGGAAGTGTACAACGACCCCGTGCCGCAGCAGCGTGCTCGCGTGGGCTTCAACATCCCGCTCATGGACTGGGGCCGGACGGCCTCCAAAATAGGTACGGCCACGGCCAACGAGACCCTGGTAAAGGGAAACGTGGAGCAGCAGCGCATCAACTTTGATCAGGAGATATACCTGAACGTGAAAAGGTTCAGGGTGCTGCGGAAGCAGGTAATCGGGGCAAGGCGCGCAGATGAAATAGCGGAGAAGCGTTACAACCTCACCAAGGAGCGCTACCTGCAGGGGCAGATAGAGGTGCTGGACCTGAACTTCGCCACAGAGGAACGGGACAAGGCCACCCGCAGTTTCATCAGCTCGCTCAGGAGTTTCTGGTCAGCTTATTACACGCTGCGCCGGCTCACACTCTACGACTTTGAGCACAACATGACACTTGTGGCAGAGTATTGAAAGTGTCCTGTAGTATTTTTGTCCAATCACCACGCCCTGGCGGCGGACTTTTTTGCGGCCCTGAGCCTTACTGGCTATACCGACGGCTTATACAACATCAGGTGCAAAAGAAGCTGCCAGTTTTTATATATACCCACATAGATGGTATAAGCACCCGGGCAAATTAATTTGTACTATAAATTAAAGTGCTATAAATCAATAGATTGCTGAAAAAGCCATATGGGATACAAAGAGGCTAGTGTCTTGATACTTACGTCTTATTACTTATATAGAAATGGGCAGTGGCCGTGCAAGTCTACAAGGCTTTTAGAACGGCATAAAACAGGGCTCCCCACCCTAAGATGAAAGCAAGCCCGCCGAGCGGGGTAACGGCGCCGAGCCAGGTAATACCGGTGAGGCAAAGCGTGTAGAGCGAGCCGGAAAAAATGAGGATACCGAAAAAGAAGCACCAGGCCGCTACCTGCAGCGCCGGCTGCTCTATCCTGAAAAGCAGAAGCCCCACCGCCAGCAGCGCCAGCGTATGGTACATCTGGTATTTGACGGCAGTCTCGAAAGTGTCTACCCGGTCTGCCTCCCGCAGCATCGGGCCAAGCGCATGCGCCCCGAAAGCGCCGATGGCAACTGTCAAGGCTCCGAACGCAGTGGCAATCAGTAAAATGGCTTTTTGTGTCACGTCATATATAGGTCAGGTACAGCGTGCAGGGCACGCACATCAAGGCAAAGGTAAGGCATATGGGGCGAAGTCGGCAAGTTTCCTGCCATAAAGGACGCATTAAACCGCTCCCCACAGCGTGCTATTCGTCTCCGTCCATCGCCTCATTTACCTGCTCTTCAAACTCTTCCTGGCTTTCGTACTGGATAAACTTCAGCTTTTTGCCTTTGGCCTTCAGTTCGTTTATGACGTCCAGGGCCACTGCCAGCGGCTCCGCCTCTTTCCCGCTCAGGTCAGCGCCCCAGTCAGCGCCCAGCAAAAGCTGGTCGCCGTACATGCCCACGCACCAGTTCTCCAGGAACTCCACCAGCGATATACTCTCCGGCAGATAGGCCTCCCATTCGTCTTCGGCGCAGGCCACGGCCCCCTTTCTATCAGACCAGAACAGGATGACTTCCGTGTTTTCAGAAGCTGCTGCGCTCGATGTCGCCCAGGTTTCGTCCTTCGTAAGCCCCCATACGGCATCTGTTTCCACAATGCGTATTATAAAATTTCTATATGTCTTATCGAGAGCGGCTGTATCTTGTGTCATATCTAAACAGGTTAACTTTTTAAACTCCTCTTTTTAAGCGAAATACCCAGTGCAGGAGGCCACAGAATGGCTGCACCAAATGCGGCGCGGGATTGGTTAAAGAGCGAACTGAAGAGGAAATATAGCCTTGGCGCGAGGCAAAACAAAATAAAATACCGGATTTATATAGAAGTTACAGCTCCCGGAAGAGATTCGGGAAGTCTGAGATGATGCCGTCCACTCCCATCTGCTTTAAGCGGCGCATGTCGTCCAGATCGTTCACCGTCCACGGGATAACGCTGATGCCCTGCTGGTGTGCGGCTTTTACGAGGTCTGGTGTTGTGAGATGGTGAGCCGGGCTATATATGGTGGGGGTGAAGCCAAGCTTTCGGACGTTCTGCCCAAACCCCTCGTTGTTGCTTACCAGCAGGGCCGTTTTCACCTGCGGGTACTTCTGGTGCAGAACCTGCAGCGTGCGCACGTCAAATGACTGAATGATGACCCAGGGCAGTATGTTTTTTTCCTGAATTACCTCCATCAGGCGGTCCACAAACGCTTCCGGCTCAGGGTGGTATTTATTGTCTGTGTCGGGCTTCGACTTTGTTTCGATGTTGTAGAACACCTGGGGCAGTTGGCGCCGCCTTATATATGCCTGTGTGGAGTCTATCACCTCGGATAGCAATGGTTTGTAAGCAGGCATGCGTTGCTGCTCCGGGAATTGGCTGTTGCCCCTAGATCCCACATCAAACGCTCTGATGTCGGCGTAGTTCATGTCGTAGAGAACGTAGCTCTTTGCATCGGCGGCAATGATCTCCAACCCGTCGGGCAGCAGTTCGTGGTCCGGGTTCATGTAAGGGTCGTGTGAGAGCAGCACCTGGCCATCTTTGCTGATGTGCGCGTCCATCTCCAGGGTGGTGACGCCTAAATCCAGCGCGGCCCGCATGGCGGGCAGGGTGTTCTCGGGCAGCAGCCCGCGCGCGCCGCGGTGGCCCTGTGCATCGAAGACAGGCATTGTGGCAGCAGGGAGACGCATATCCGGGGTGCAGGCTGTAAAGAGCACGAGGCAGGCCAGGGCCGTTGAAAGAATAGGACGCATCAATTATATATATATCGTTATCCGAACAAACATCGCTCGTTTTCGGCCAGCAAAAAAGCCGTTACCCTAAATATAACATTTTATTTACTTTGCTTAGTAAATGGCAACCGTTGCAGAAGGACACAGTAATATTCTCTTTTCTGTAGTGTTTATAGCTGTTCTGGTTCTCTTGCACCTGCCTTTTAGACTTCTGTTTTTCACAAGCGGAATCCCAGGAGCGCGTTAGATATATCGGCCATCAAGTTGCTTCGCAACGTTTCTGCAACGGCTACAGCCAGCTTAGTAAAACACGAAACCAAGGTTAGCGTGAACTCGGGAATTAAGCCAAAGTTCTGGCAGGATTAAATCTTTTGTTTTTGTGGTCGAGAAAGGTGTAGGCGGTCAGGCCGGAGAGGATGTGGACCAGGGCGTTGAGCGGGTTTCGGTGACGGGTGTGGTCGATGTCGCAAACGCTCATCAGAATATCATTGACGGCCTCTATACCTCCCCTCTTCATCAGGTTGAGCTTGTCTGAGAGCGTCAGGAGCATGTTTTTCATGTTCTTCCTTATTTTAGCCACCAGGTGCAGGCCCTTCTCCAGCAGTTCCCCGAGCAGGGAGGAGAGGTAGCCTCTGTCCCCGTAGCACTTGCCCTTCAGCCCCTCGAGCAGGCGCCCCAGCACCTGGTGGTTGTTGTCTGCCACGTTAGCCGGTGTGATGAGCAGGCGCGCCAGCTCTCCGTGCTGGTTTATGACCAGGTGCAGCTTGAGGCCGAAGAACCAGCCGGTGGAGCCTTTTCCCCTTGAGGCTATCCCCTCGAAGACCCTGTGGGAGTGAATGCGCAGGTTGTCGCAGACAGGGAGCTTCTTGGAGTCTATGTAGTAGTGGCCGGTGCGGGCGGAGAGGCTGCACCGGCACTGGGCCAGCAGAAAGGCGTGGAAGCAGGCCTGGCGGGCCAGCGAGAGGAACTGCGTGTAGGAGACGGCCCTGGGAAAGAAACTCCTCAGTTCTCCGAGTACCAGGCGCCGGTAGTAGTACTCGAAGCACTTGAAGCCCGAGAGGTGGTAGAGCACCAGGATGGTGAGCACCTCGCTCTCGGAGAGGGAGGGCTTCCTGCCGGCGGGGTGCTTTTCTAAGAGCCCTTTTGGCAGCGGATGGGAAGTGAAATAATCCTCAACCTCCTTACAGAAATCGTCAATGAAGCAGAACACTTCTACCACCCTGGCAGTATCTATGATAAAGTGCATAAGGCTAAGGGTTTAGGTGAAACATAAGGCAATATTTCTACCTGATCCTTAGCCTTTTTTGTTGCGCAAGTACTTGATTTAAAAATATTTAATTCCCGAGTTCACGTAAGGTTAGGAAAAGTCCCCTGCCTATCTATCCGAATACTAACACCGGGGACAAGCTTCATATCGCGTCGGATGGCTTCTCAAAACACGAGCTGCTGACGCTTTTCATATATGATGGGACTGGGAGGCTGGTGCATCGCTCAACTACGATGGCAGAAGAGGCCGGGGCTATGTGCATTGAATTGCAATTGAAAGACAGGCTACCGCAGGGAGTTTACTTTATCCATACTCGGGGGCTCTCGGAATGGAAAAAAAGCAGGCTGGTGGTGCAGTAGCTATATGTTCCTAGATAATCAGGTTGCCGGACTACCAGTGAGCAGGAGTGATGCAGTAAACCAAAAGCCATGTAAAAAGAGGGAAGCCGCCCATACAGGCGGCTTCCCTCTTTTTATATATAAACTTGTGTATTACTGTTTAAGCGCAGTCGCGTTTTCAGGTATTGCCTCATCCATTTCGAGATCCACGTTGGCGGCAATCTTCTTGTCCAAAGCATTATAGTCCTCGCGGCTGCCGAAGTAGTCGTTGTACTGCACCGTGCTCAGCACATTTTCCATCAGGCGGTCTCGTTCGGCATATATGGTTTTACTTTGCCTGTCAATTTCAGCCTGGTTTCCGGCATACTGCTGCTCTACAGCGGTCAGTTGCTCGGCTACCCGCATATTGATCTCCTGGATTTTCCGAGACTGGTAATTATTCAACTGCAACCCGGTGATCATGTGGTTCGACAACTCTTTGGCTCTTGTGCTCGCCAATGCTTTCTTCGCCTTTTCGCCAGAGGCCTTGTCCATCGATTTGACTCCGCTGGCCTTAGATGCGAAAGTTGATCCAAACATCATGCAAAGCATCACAAATATCTTTCTCATAGGTTTACCCTTCCTTTCCTCAGTTTTGGTTATATTCCTTATACGAGCAGAAGGGGATGTGTAGTTGGGAATTAGAACTTTTTATATAGAAGGCGGCTCAGGGGAGAGGTGATGGATGCCGGTAAAAAGCACCAACGGCGGCGCTCCAATAAGGGGCGACGCCGTTGGTGGCAAAGGGAAAAATTGCTGTGTAATTCCTGGTTAAAGCTAGTTCACAGTTGTTGTTTCAGTAGTATTTGCTGTAGCTAAGCCGTTGCCGCTTTGCTGCGCCATTGTGGCCTCGGCCATAAACTGCTTGTCCAGCGCCACCAGGTTCTTTCGGCTGCCGAAGTAGTCGTTGTATTGCACAGTGCTTAGCACATTTTCAAGCTTTACGTCACGCATGGCGCACACTTCGCCGCACAGTTGGTCTATCTTCTGCTGGTTCCCCGCATACTCCTGCTCAATGGCAAGCATCTGCCTGGCAACCTCCAAGTTAATCTCATTTACTTTTCTCGACTGATAGTTATTCAGTTGCAGCTCTCGAATCATCTGGTTAGAAAGATGTGTCGCCCTTTCCTTTGCTGTTACAACCGCGCCGTCATTCGCCGAAACAGTGAACACACAACCGAACACCATACAAGTCATTACCAGTACCTTTTTCATAATTCCCCCTCTATAGTTTTAAATCTGTTTTTTCCGTCTGTGTTTACAACGCGGCTGCAGGATAAAAAATTCCGGTCCGCTTGTAATTCCTTAACGGCTTATATAGTACACATATTGTGCCAAAAACAGCTTAAAATGCGTTTAAATGGGCTATTTACGGAGAAGGTAAGGCCTCTGCTACCACACGTTTTTCCACATCATCGACTCAACAGGGGTGATGGTGCGGTGGTTGTATTTTGCGTTTTCCTTGGTGTTGTAGTAGTTCTCGATGCCGCCCTTTACTTCAAAATAAATCAGCTGCCCGATGGGCATGCCGTGGTACACGCGCACCGGTTTCGAGACGGAGATCTCAAGCGTCCAGGTGTTGCAGAAGCCCACATCGCCTTTGCCGGCGGTGGCGTGGATGTCGATGCCGAGGCGCCCGACACTCGATTTCCCCTCCAGGAAGGGCACGTGCGCGTGCGTCTCGGTATACTCCAGCGTTACCCCCAGGTACAGCATGTTGGGCTGGAGCACGAAACCCTCTTCCGGTATGTCAAATACGTCAATCTCGTTGTGCTTGCGGGCGTCCAGCACCTCGTCCTTGTAAGTGGCCAGGTGGCGGCCCAGATGTACGTCGTAGGAGTTGGTGCCTAGGCAGTCGCGGTTAAAAGGCTCTACAAGAATGGTCCCTTTCTCAATCTCTTCTAAAATCTGCTTGTCTGTTAAAATCATGGTGTGGCGATTGTGGGATGTAAAGTAAGCAAATCTGCCGTTATATGAAAAGCGCTGCGGCCTGCGTACAGGTTTTATATATGGCCCCAAATAGGATGGCAAAACCCTGCTTCTATCGCTTGCGCCTATATAAAAAGCAGCACCTTTTATATAGATGCCGCTTTATATATAAAATGGGGGAAAAAGACAAGCTTAGGCCTGGTGCGCCTCCTGCAAGGCCTCCAGGTTGGCCTGCACGTACTTCTCCACCAGTTGGTCGGTAACCGCTGTGGATACAAAGAGCGCCTCGTACTGCGAGGGAGCGAGGTATATGCCTCTATCCAGCATGCCGTTAAAATAGCGGCCGAACAACGCGGTATCGGAAGTCTTCGCGGAGTCAAAGTCTGTCACTGGTTCCGGCGTGAAGAAAATGCTGAACATGGAGCCGACACGGTTGATGGTATAGGCAAGGCCCAACTGCTGCATGTTCCGCTGCATGCCCGCCACCATGCTGGCACTGGTATTTTCCAACTTGTCATAGGTTTCCGGGTGCTCGTTCAGGAAATTCAGCATGGCCATGCCCGCCGACATGGCGATGGGGTTGCCCGACAGGGTGCCTGCCTGGTAAACAGGCCCAGCCGGGGAGACGTAATCCATCAGCTCGCGCTTGCCGCCGTAGGCACCCACCGGCATGCCACCGCCGATAATCTTGCCCAGCGTACACATATCCGGTGTAACGCCATAGAGTTCCTGCGCCCCGCCGGGCGCCAGCCGGAAGCCTGTCATCACTTCGTCAAAAATGAGCACGATGCCTTCTTTGTCGCACAGGTCGCGGAGGCCCTGCAGGAAGCCCGGCTGCGGGATGACGAGCCCCATGTTGCCTGCCACCGGCTCCAGGATTATGGCGGCCACCTGTCCTTTGTTAGCTTCAGCAAGTGTTTTTACAGCCTCTAAATTATTGTAGGGGGCCGTGAGCGTGTCGTTGGCGGTGCCTTTGGTGACGCCGGGGCTGTCGGGCACGCCCAGCGTGATGGCGCCGCTGCCCGCCGCAATCAGGAAGGAGTCGCCGTGGCCGTGGTAGCAGCCCTCGAATTTAATGATTTTGTCGCGGCCGGTGTAGCCGCGCGCCACCCGTATGGCCGACATGGTCGCCTCGGTGCCGGAGTTCACCATGCGCACTTTCTCGATGCTGGGCACCATATGCACAATCAGCTCCGCCATCTCCACCTCCTTGCGGGTGGGGGCGCCAAAAGAGAGGGAGTTCGGGATGGCCTTCTGCACGGCCTCGTTCACCACCTCTGCGGCGTGGCCCAGTATCATGGGGCCCCAGGAGTTGATCAGGTCGAGGTAT
This sequence comes from Pontibacter russatus, assembly GCF_009931655.1. NCBI lineage: Bacteria > Pseudomonadati > Bacteroidota > Cytophagia > Cytophagales > Hymenobacteraceae > Pontibacter > Pontibacter russatus. The sequence continues at coordinate 4,736,095 of NZ_CP047984.1, forward strand.
TGGTTGCCGTCTTCGTCGTACAGGAAGGGGCCCTTGGCGGAAACCATGAACCGCGGGTGGCCCCCCACAGATCTAAACGCTCTGACCGGGGAGTTGACACCGCCCGGTATGCTGTTCTGTGCGCGCTGGAACAGCGCATCGCTGACAGGTGCTTGTTTCATAAGTATCGAAAGTATATATGGGGTGTGCTGTCAGAAAACAGGATTCACTACCACAAGTTGCAGGTCTTCTAATTTTGTTATCGGCACGTACTGGTTGTCCGGCTGCAACTGCTGCCGTTCATTTGGGCTGGTGTAGCCGAAGCCGGAGTAAAACACCCCGGGTAGTATGCCCTCCGCCACCAACTGCTGGTTAAACTGCGGGCCGTACTGCTGGAGCCTGGTGCCGAAGTAGTACAGCATCTCGAAACCAATATATGCATACACCGAAGGCGGCAGGTTGTACCGTTGGATATACTCCTCCCGGAACCACTGATGGCCTGGGCTCTGCCTGTCTATATACCTGGGGCTGATAAAGTAGACCTCCAGGTTGTCGAGCTGGCGCAGGGAAATCTGGTTGATGTCCAGCCAGGCGTCGTACGTTACCAGGGGCATGGTCGGGGCCTTGGACTGCAGCAGGCTTGTCGCGTTTACGGCAGCCGTCATTCTGTCTGAGAAAACCGCCATATGCCCGGTGTCCTTCAGGTCCAGCCCTTTGAAGACATCGGCGGTGGCGGTGGGCTTGGTGGCGTTGATTTTCTTGTAGGCTTTCACCTTGCCGCCCAGCTTCAGGAACTGCCGGCGGTAGTAGCCGGCGAAGGTGGTGTCTTCCTTGGTGCTGTCATATATGATAATGGCGGTTTTGGGCGAGAAATGCTCATAGGCATAAGTGGCAGCCTGCCGCGCCTGCGTCGCCACCGACGACTCAAACAGGAACACGTTGCCGTTGCCCAGCGCCATGTCCAGGTCCTGCGACAGCGGGTTGACGATGTTGATGTTGTGCTGCGTGGCATACCGTGCCGCCACCCTGGCCGCAGCTTTATATATGGGCCCGATGATGAGGCTCATCTGCTCCATCTCCGGCAGGTCCAGCACCCGCTTCACGCCAACGGTGTCGGCGCTGGTGTCGTAGGTATACAAATTCAGGTTGATGCCCTGTTCCCGCAGCGTGTCTTGGGCCAATTTCATACCGGCATACATATCTGTGACAAACTGGCTTTTGCGGGCCGTAACGGCCGGGTCCTGGTTCAGCTGGAAGGGGAGGAGCACAGCCACGTTGTATCCCTGCCTGCTCAAGGCCTCCTTGCTCAGGTAGCGGCTGCTGTCCAGGTTGTGGCGGGAAACGATGTTCTCCAGCGTCCTCCGGTCCTCCGGGCGGTACCAGCCACCGATTAACTTGTCGGCATATACCTGGGCTACTGTTTTATCGGAGTCAAATTTTTGCAGCAGGCGCTCGAAAGCAGCTCTGTCGTTGAGCCGGTTCAGGTAAAAGCGCTTCAGGCCCTCTGCATCACTGGCAACGGCCGAGCCTTTCAGCTCCTGCAATTTGCTCAGGGCCCGCTCATACTCGCCCTGCTCGAACAGTACGTTCGCCAGCAGGTAATCCGCATCGGCCATGCCTGCCCATTTCGGGTTGTCGTTCTGCAGTTGCTGCAGCATCTGCCAGGCTTCGTCCGGCTTGTTGGCTTTCAGGGCCGCCAGCGCATAAAAATAAGAAGCCTCCGGCGCATAAGGGCTGTTGTTGCCGGTCAAAGGCATGAACTCGGCCATGGCCTGGTCGAAGCGCTGCTGCTGCAGGAGGATTTTGCCGTTGCTGTACTGCGTGGCGGCATCCTGCACCTGCGCCTGTGCCGGCAGCGCCAGCGCGCCCGCCAGCAGCAAGCCTGTGGCCATGTTCCAAAAGCGTTTCATCATATATTCTTTGATAAAGGACTTCAAAGGCAAAGGACAAAAGACTCATTACTTAAACAAGCCCTTCCTCCTTTGTCCATCCGTCTTTCTGCTAATCCAGGTTGCAATTTGCTTTCGTTATGAAAAAAGAACCGACCCTCACCCCTCCAGGGAAGTGAATTTTCCCTAACGGTTGTTTATTCCCCTCCTCGGAGGGGCGGGTTTTCACATATCACAAATCAGGCAAATTATATCTTCCATCCTGGGTTTCTAAACTTTATTCCCACTCAATGGTGGCCGGTGGCTTCGAGCTGATGTCGTACACGACGCGGTTGACTCCTTTTACTTTATTGATGATTTCGTTCGACACATCCGCCAGGAAGTCATATGGCAGGCGGCACCAGTCGGCTGTCATGCCATCTACGCTCGTCACCGCGCGCAGCGCCACCACATGCTCGTAGGTGCGCTCGTCGCCCATCACGCCCACCGACTGCACCGGCGTCAGGATGGCGCCTGCCTGCCACACCTCGTCATACAGCCCGGTTTTCTTCAGGCTGCTGATGAAGATATGGTCCACCTGCTGCAGGATATGCACTTTCTGAGGTGTTATGTCGCTCAGGATGCGAATGGCAAGTCCCGGCCCCGGGAAAGGATGGCGCCCCAATATGGCGTCATCTATCTTCAGCGTCTTACCTACCAAACGCACTTCGTCCTTAAATAGCGTCTTCAACGGCTCCACCACCTGCAGTTTCATGAAATCGGGCAGCCCGCCCACGTTGTGGTGCGACTTGATGGTAGCCGACGGCCCCTTCACGCTCAGCGACTCAATCACGTCGGGGTATATGGTGCCCTGCGCGAGCCACTTCACGTCCTCAATCTGGTGCGCCTCGTCGTCGAACACCTCGATGAAGGTGCGGCCGATGGCTTTGCGCTTCAGTTCCGGGTCGGTCAGGCCTTCCAAGGCGGTGTAAAACTTGTCCTTGGCATTAACGCCTTTCACATTCAGGCCCATGTGCTTGTAAGAGTCCAGCACCGTCTCGAACTCGTCCTTTCGCAGCAGGCCGTTGTCCACGAAAATGCAGTACAGGTTTTTGCCGATGGCGTGGTGAATCAGCATGGCGGCCACACTCGAATCCACACCCCCCGACAGGCCCAGCACCACTTTGTCGTTGCCCAGTTGCTCCTGCAGACCGGCCACGGTGCTTTCCACGAACTGCTCGGAAGTCCAGTCCTGCTGGCAGCCGCAGATGTGTACCACAAAGTTGCGGAGCAGGGTTTTGCCTTCGTCGGAGTGTGTTACTTCCGGGTGGAACTGGATGCCGTAGGTTTCCTGGCCGCGCAGTTTGTAGGCCGCCACGCGCACGCTCTCGGTGCTGGCAATCACTTCGATGTTTTCCGGTATCTCTTTGATGGTATCCCCGTGCGACATCCAGACCACGGAGCCGGGGGTAAGCTCTTTGAGGAGGCGGTCGGCGTTGTGCAGCTCGCTGAGGCGGGCGCGGCCGTACTCCCGGATGGTGGAGGGCGTCACCTCGCCACCGTGCTCATGGGCAATCAGCTGCGCGCCGTAGCACACGCCCAGTACCGGCAGCAGGCCCAGGTAGTGGCTTAGGTCGATGGTGGGGTGCTCCTGGTCGCGCACCGAGCAGGGGCTGCCCGAGAGGATGACGCCTTTCACGTCTTCCGTAAGCGGCGGCACATTGTTGTAGGGGTATATCTCGCAATATACATTCAGTTCGCGCACCCTTCTGGCAATAAGCTGGGTGTACTGGGAACCAAAATCGAGGATGAGGATTTTTTCTGGCATGTGCAAAGTTAAGCCGCTTTTGCTGTTTTGCCAATTTTATTGACAGAAGCGCCTGCTGTGGCTGGGGTTTGGTGGAGCCTGCTGCGAAGGCGGGTTATATATAGGCTTGCAGGAAGGAGGCAGCTTATATGCTCAAATTATATATAGTAAATTTAATTAGGAGTCTTTGCTAATCTTTTTTAACTTAACCAGGAGAAGAAGGTGGTTATGATAATGCTTTCTGCATCAAAGATGATTTCTAAAGGTAGCGGCAAAAATGTAGAAGGCCTCCTCCATACATAGTGCAGATAAACGTAGGTTCATGTAAAGCCACACGTTAGCCGCAAATTGATAAAAGAAAACCTGTAAGATGATTTCAAAAGATATTCTATTAAATAATTTTTCAAAAATTGAATATTTAACTTTCGTCTGTGAGTGCTGCAAAAAAGGGGCAAAAGTTTTTGACACAAACAAATACTTTGAATCAGAATCCGAATTTTCCAGAAGAGAATATACAGAAGATGTAAATGGGTTTAAGACAAAGATACAGAGAAGGTTCTCAGCTGGTTTTATATGCTCAAATTCTGAATGTAGAGATATTTCAATATTAGTTGGCGAAATTAATTCTATTTTAAGATTACAAGAAGAAAATTATCAAGGACAGGTCACTCAAAATCCTACATATAATAATAGGATATCCATTTTTGATATAGTTCCAACTTTAAACTTATTCGATATTGAAAGTTATTCGTTTAAAACTGAAGCAAGTGCTATAGAAAGTGAATTAAAGGATGTTTTTAGTGTATTCTGGAGAAACGCTGATTGCTGTGCTATGAAAATAAGAGCGTTTCTGGAAGTTTTGATGGATGATAATATTATTGGCAAGACAGGCACAGATAAAAAGGGAAAAGAATATCCCTATAAATTACATCGGCGCATCGAGTTTTTTGAAGAGAAATATCCAAATGAAGATTTGAAAGCAATACTTCTAAATCTAAAAGACTTCGGTAATATTGGAAGTCATGCAGGAGAAAAATTAACACGGGAGAAATTAATTATAATGGTTGAAATCGTTGAATGCATTTTGAATCAATTGTATACCGACAATAGAGGAAAACTTATAATCTTAGATAATAAATTAAAAAAATCAGCCACTAACGTTTAGTGTAAACAACAAGCCATCGGCCATGGCTTGTTGTTTACACTAAACGTTAGTGGTAATTTTAGAAAACAATTTTTTATGCGGTATCTTTCTCTGAAACAAGAAAAGTTTAGAGACTTTCTATTTCTTAAACTAGGATTTAAAGAAGGCGAACACTTGAATCGCTATAGAGAATATTTAGAAGCATTGATTGATTTAAAAGATTATAAAAAGGAGTTTACCTTTACAGATAGAAATAATAAAGATAAGCAGATAACAATAGAAGTGGATTTCACCATTGTTGATTGGCTTGTTGACGAATTAAATTTTAGAGAAGGTAGAAGTTGGAAAAAGAAAGCGACGATAAATATCGCAAAAGCAACTTCAGCAACTGATTTAGCTAACTTCTCATTTTGCCCAGCAAGCTTTTCTATCTCTAATACTTTTGAAACGGAGAGAACCAAAAACATGGAAGAGGGAACTCTTCAACATGAAAAGTTTCATCTTTTAAAATGGAAAGAGAAAATTGAAATCTTAGATTTAGATAAAACTGAAATTACAGATAGAGAAGTATCATTTATAGATAAAGAAACAAAAGACTTTTTTAAAGAGTTAAAATATTCAAAAGTTGTTTATTCTGGACATCAAGAAAATGGAACTTCATTCTTTTTTAATAAAGCAAAAACATTTGTAGGGCAACCTGACTATGTATTTAAAAATTCAAATGGAAATAATTTTATTGTAGAAGAAAAATTAAAATTTAACAAGGAGGAAACAATATTCTTTGTAAATAATAAGGTGCAATTAGCTGCATACTTAATAGAACTTGAAGAATTTAATGCAAATTATGGTTACTTAGTTTATTGGTACTACTATTCAAATTCATTGAAATGCAAGGTTGTTAAAATTACAAAGAATGAAGTTGTGGGTAATTTTATAAACAATATTTTTAAACAAATAGACTTGCTAAAAGAAGGAACAGTCATAGAATTTGATACATCTAAATTAAATATCAACAAATGCCTAAATTGTTCAGTAAGGAAATGGTGTGGACATAAATCAGGGAACTATAATGATTTGAGTTTTCCTTATTCTGATTCATATATGAAACTATTTTACGTAAAATATGAAAAATAAAAAACAGCCACTAATTAATCCAAAACGCCAGCTTCGGCCGACGGCCTCGCACAACATTTACATAAGTCCGTGATTCGTAATATTTAAAAAATAGAGCGATAGCTCAAGATTTTAATTTACAAGCAATAGTCAAAAGAAGCAGACCAGCAGTTGTTTATATATAAATCAGCATGAGCTTGCAGAGAAATAGGGAAAGCAACAGGAACGATAATGCTACCGCAAACAAGTTAACAAATGTGTTATTTATAATTTATCTGCTTGCCTTGCTGTGGATTTTAGTTTTCAAATTAGGGGTTCAGTTTTCTTATATGGCAGACAGGAGCGTAAATTTGATTCCGTTTGGGGAGCCGCTGATGTCGAATGGCAAGGCTGATTTTAGTGAAATGATTTTGAATGCAGTGATTTTTGTGCCGCTTGGTATATATACAGGAGTCCTGTTTGAAAGATGGAGTTTTTGGAAAAGAGTACGCTTTGTTTTCTCAGTCAGTCTGGTGATCGAAGCACTCCAATTCCTTCTGAAAGTTGGAGCTTTTGATATTACGGACATTATAACGAATACAGTAGGCGGAGTAATCGGCTTAGTGCTGTACAAGGCAATTGCTAAAATATTCCGGAATAGCAGGAAGGCGCAGAATTTTGTAAACGTCAGTGCAGCAATAGGTACCGCCGGCATGGTTCTACTGTTGGTACTGCTAAAACTGGATCTGCTCCCGATAAGATACAGATGATATAAACCCCAGGTATAACTCACAACGCTTCCATAGGCAGGAACAGCTTTGCACAATAACTGCATTATAAAAGCATGGGCCAGCCAGTTTACACCTGTGCAGTCTAATTATGAGCATCAAGTGCCTCACTCAGAAGCAGCTATATATAAACACCGGCAGCCTGTTTATTTTTCTCCTCGAACGTTTGCTCCGAAAACATTTTTCGCTACCTTTGCAACGGCAAATCGGCACGGCCAGCTCCTGCTGAACTCCCCCAGGACCGGAAGGTAGCAAGGGTAGGTGGTTGAGCGGCGCGATGTTCGGTTTGCCACTTTTTTTTGCCCCTGCCGCAGCCTGCGCGCTTCCTCCCAAAATTCCACCCGTAACTTTCCTGATTCCCGATTAATGCGTTAGATTTGTGTGTAAATCTATAGACCAGCATTATGAAATTCTTTATCGACACGGCAAACCTGAATGACATTCAGGAGGCATATGACCTGGGCGTACTGGATGGCGTGACCACCAACCCCTCGCTGATGCACAAGGAAGGCATCTCGGGCCACGACAACGTGATGGCGCACTACAAGAAAATATGCGAAATCGTGGATGGCGACATCAGCGCAGAGGTGATTGCCACTGATTTTGAGAACATTGTGCGCGAGGGAGAGGCCCTGGCCGACCTGCACCCGAACATCGTGGTGAAAGTGCCGATGATACGTGACGGCGTAAAAGCGATCCGTTATTTCAGCGACAAAGGCATCAAAACGAACTGCACGCTGGTTTTCTCCGCCGGGCAGGCACTATTGGCTGCTAAAGCCGGGGCTACTTACGTTTCCCCGTTCATTGGCCGCCTCGACGATGTAGCTACCAACGGCCTGAGCCTGATTGAGCAGATTGTGCAGATATATGATAACTATGGCTACCAGACCGAAGTGCTGGCCGCCTCTGTGCGCCACGTGATGCACCTGGTGCAGTGCGCCGAAATCGGGGCCGATGTGGTCACTTGTCCGCTTTCCGTGATCACGGGCCTGCTGAAGCACCCGCTCACCGACAGCGGCCTGGCCACGTTCCTGGCAGACCACGCCAAAGGAAGCAAGTAGCTTGCTAATTAGAAATTATGAATCAGAAATTAGAAATGGGTGCTGTTTATCTCATTTCTAATTTCTGATTTCTAATTCGTAATTCTATATGTACATCATCAAAGTAAAGGGCAAGGCCAAGATTCCGGACTATATCCAGCTGCGGGATGATAACTTTGTTTTGATTGCTTATTTCAGGGCCGACCGTCCCCTCAAAAACCTCGACCGCTATGGGCTGGAGGGGAAGGAGGATGCGCTGGCCGCCGTCATCACTTCCCTTGAGTTCGGCAAGCTTCAGGAATTAGATATTTGAGTTTTTTATGAGCTTTACCTCAACCCCTGTGGTGTCGCTGCGCGATGTGGCCATCTACCAGGATGTCAACACCATTCTCAGCGGTGTCAATTTCGATATAGCCAAGGGAGAGTTTGTATACCTGGTGGGCCGGACCGGAAGCGGCAAAAGCTCCCTGCTGAAAACGCTTTACGCCGATTTGCCGCTGCTGACCGGCCACGGGTCCGTGGCCGACTTTAAGCTGACGAAGCTGCCCCGCAAACAGGTGCCTTACCTGCGCCGCAAAATCGGCATCATCTTCCAGGATTTCCAGCTGCTCATGGACCGGTCGGTGGCGGAGAACCTGACCTTTGTGCTGCGGGCAACGGGCTGGCACGACAAATCGAAGGTGAAGCAGCGCATCTCGGAGGTGCTGATGCGGGTGGGGCTCGATGCCGCCGCCTCAAAAATGCCGCACCAGTTGTCGGGCGGCGAGCAGCAGCGCATCGTGATAGCCCGGGCCCTGCTCAACGAGCCGATGATTCTGTTCGCTGATGAGCCCACCGGCAACCTTGACCCCATGGTGGCCGACGAGATCATGAACCTCTTCCTGGAGATAAACAACAGCGGCACGGCCGTGCTCATGGCCACCCACAACTACGAAATCATCCAGCGTTACCCCAAGCGCGTGCTCAAATGCGCTAACGGTAAAGTGCTGGACTCGCAGGTGCAGGAATTCACCCTGACAAACGGTTACTGATTCAGGTCTTGCAATCCTTCGCTACAGAAGCCCTCAAATTACCGCCTGACTATATATAGGCGCTATATAGCCCTTAAAGTAAAGCAGGCTATATATGGCGCGAGTGTCCCCGCTCGTGGCTTGCTATTCCCGGGCCTCTGGCCCTGCCGGGTTACAAACCGTAGGAGGAGGCACGAGTTGCAAACTCGCGCCAGCGAGGGGAAGCTGGCTTCTTAATCACCAGAAACAAATCAGGTTTATATAGGGCAGCTTGAGCTATAGATGGGCTATATATAGCCAGCTTAGCCAGTGTGTTTTTAATTTAAATACGGCGTATATGATTACTCGACCGGGGCGTACTGCTGCCTGATTTCTTTGTAACGCGCCTCGGCCTGCGCGATCGCAGTGCGCGCCTCCTCGTCCAGATCAGCTTCCAGGGTGCGGTAACGGTTATCAAGCGCAATCCACCAGCCTTCAATCAGGTTCCAGTCGCGGGTTTCTAAGTTTTCGGCGCCTTCCGCCACGTTCTCCACAAAACGCTGGTACGTATTCGCTATTTCAGCAGGCGCTATATCACTCAGATCGTCTTTTTGTATCGCTACCCCGAGCAACTCCCGGCGGAGCAGATAGCGGTGGCTTGCCTCCTCGTACTCCCGCTCTCGGTTCTCCATGGCCACCGTGTAGCGCTCCTCCAAATCCTGAATCTCCTGCTGCCGCTCCGGCGCATAATGGTCCAGGTGCTGTTCCACCGCCTGCCTTTTCTGCTTGTGCTGCTGTTCTTTCTCCGCTGTCAGCTTCGCCCAGGCCGTGCTGTCGAAGTCTGCGTCTGTCATGGCCCGCATCTCCGTTTCCGAGAGCGTGTCTTCCTCCAGATCCGTTACCAGGGTTTCGTATTCGGTGAAGGCGGTGTCGCTTTCCGCTGTTTCCCCGTTTTCCTCACCGTTGCAGGAGAGCAGCAGTGGCATGAAAAGGGCAAGAAGGGCATATTTAATTTCATTCAGCATGATGTCTTGTTTTGATTCCGTTCTTTTGTAACGCAGCTAGATAGGCTTGGTTTCGGGAGCTGTGGCGCGTCCCGCAGCAGCAGGCCTTGTTTATATATGATTTAAGCTGAGAAAACAGGAAGAAGATGGAAGACATTAAAATGACTGACCAGAAGGCGCAGTACGCGCAGCACAAACCGGAACTGGATGCCGCCTTCAGCGCCGCCATGGAGCGCATGATGCAGGAGAACAGCCCGCTCGTGGATGACTTCGCCAGCAAAGTAGCGGGATACCTGGGCGCGCGGCACGTTTTCCCCTGCGCCAACGGCACCGACGCCCTGCAAATTGCGCTGGCGGCGCTGGACTTGCCGGCAGGGGCGGAGGTGATCATGCCTGCCTTTGGCGATGCGGCGGGGGCGGAGGCAGTAAAGCTGCTGGGCCTGAAACCGGTCTTCGCGGATGTGCTGCCCGATACCTATATGCTGGACCCTGCGGCGGTGGAGAAAGCCGCCACGCCAGGTACAGTTGCCATTATGCCCGTTCATCTTTTCGGCCACTGCGCCCCCATGCACGAGTTGCTTTCCCTGGCAGCGCGGCATAGTTTGTTTGTGGTAGAGGATAATACACAGTCGCTGGGGGCGGTATACGTGGGGCCGGAGGGTCAGGAGGCAAAGGCGGGCAGCCTGGGCCATATCAGCGCCACAGCCTTTTTCCCTGCCAAGCCCCTGGCAGGCACGGGCGAGGGCGGCGCGGTCATTACCAGCGATGCCGCACTTGCTGAGAATATCGGGCGAATCACCAGGAATGAGCAGCAGGAAGGGGCTGAACCGGAGCGGCTATATATAAAATCTCCTCTCGACCCGCTGCAGGCCGCCATGCAGGAAGTGAAGCTGAAATATATAGAGAGTTACAATTCCGCCAGGCGGGAGGTGGCCCACTTCTACGATAAGGCCTTTGCGGAGACGGTGCTGGTGCAGGCGCCGCATCGCGCACCCTATAGCTCCCATACCTATCAGCAGTATACCATTACTGTGAACCCCAAACTGCGTGACGGGCTGCAGGAGCATCTGCGGCGTCAGCATATCCCGAGCGTGGTGTATTACCCGCAGCCGCTCCACCTGCAGGAGCCCTTCGCTTACCTGGGCTACAAAGCCGGGGATTTTCCGGTTTCTGAAAGGCTGTCGGAAAGCGTGCTCTCGCTGCCGATGCACCCCCGCCTAAAAGAGGACCAACTGGCCTACATATGTCAGCATTTGCTGAATTATGTAAAGCAGCACGACTGATTGGGCGTCCTATATAGCTGACGTGTTTGGTGGGAAAGGATGGCATATGCCCGGACAGTCTTATATCCGCCAGCCGGTGAGGTAATAGAGTTGCCCGCGCAGCCAACCGTTCATGGGCGGGTAGATGCGCAGGCCGACACTCAGCCCGCCATATAGCAGGATGATCAGCAGCGAGCGCACCACCATGTCGAGGTACACATTGTTGAGGTAGGGCAGCAGATAAGCTGCCCCGAGCGCAAGCCCCGCCACAAGCAGCACTTTGGCGGCGCCCCAGGTAAACGGCTGGATTTTATAGACGGCCTGCACAAAGAACAGGCGGGCCAGGTTCATCAGGCTGTAAGAGAGCATGGAGGCAAAGGCGGCGCCGTTGATGCCGTAGCGCGGTATAAAAAACCAGTTCGTCCAGACGGTGAGAAAGGCCAGGATGATGTTGAAAGCCAGGTCCCAGCGGTACTTCCGGGAAGTGGCCAGGATAACGCCGTTGAGGCTGGTGGCCAGGTCGATGATGCGGGCTACGGCGAGAAACAGCACCACGTACTTGCCCGCGCGGTACGTCTCCGGCATAAAGGAGTACAGGTTGTCGATGTTCGCCCAGATGCCGATGAAAAGCAGCAGCCCCACAATGAGGTTCACCATCGTCACATCCTTGTACAGTTTCCCCATGCCCGCCATGTCCGCGTCTTTCCAGAAGTCGGCCACCTGCGGCTGCGCTATTTTCAGAATGGATTTGGCTGGCACGATGATGGCGCTGGTCATAAAGAAGGCCGTGGTATAGATGCCGTTCGCGCTCAGGCTGTACGCGCTGATCATCACTTGGTCGATGGTGGTGATGATGGTGGTGGAGATGTTGCCCAGAAAGGTGAAGGCGCCATAATAGAGCATCTCCCGGATGGGGATGATGCGCAGGCCTGCCAGCATGGGGCGCAGGAAAAGCTGTTTCAGCCAGAGTGTATACACCACCAGCACCAGCGCCCCCGCCGAGTTGATGACAACGTAGAGCAGCACGAACTGCCGGAAGTCAATCAAGCCCAGGGCATATACACAGATGAGCAGCGTGGTGAGGATACGGAGCAGGAAGTCCTGCACAAAGGAGGAAACGATGGTTTTATACAGCGACCGCAGGTAAGCGGTGAACATGTTGAAGAGCAGCGTGAACAGCGCCAGCGGGATGATGTAGTAATAGTACTCCAGTATCAGCGGCGACTTCTCTATATAGTAATCTGCCACGAGGGGCTTGAAGAGCAGGAACAGGCCGGTGGCCACCGCAAAGCCGGACAGCGGCACCGCCAGCAGCAGGAACAGGAACCCGTTGTGCTGCCGCGCCTTGTCGCGGTAATAGGGGAAGTAGCGGGTGCTCATGTTCACGAAGCCCAGCGCGGAAAACTGCGCGAACATGACGGAGATGGTGAGCATCAGGCGCGTCAGGCCCACCTGTGCCTCATCCAGAAAGTTCGGGAAGAGCAGGATGGTGTTCACGTAGCCGATGGCGATCCCGGCGTACGAGATAAACGTGTTCCAGATACCTTCGCGCTGTAGTTTGCTCATGGGTAAGGCTCAGACCTGCAAAGGTAGTCTATAATTGGAATTCAGGAGAAGGAATATAGACCAGGGAAAAGTCCCGGAACCAGCCAGCCCTATATACCAGCCATATATAAAGCACCGCTCTGCCAGCAAGAGGGGAAGACCGAAGAGATTTTGAGGCAGGTCTGAGCAAAGGTGAGGCTTATATATAAACCTACCGGACCACCTCTACCCAGCCTTTATATGTCCTTTGCGTGCGCGGGCTTGTAAACTGATAGTAGTAGGTGCCTGCAGGCATGTCCATAGCCGACCAGCTGTTATCGTACTGCGCTGCCTGGTAGACTGATTTTCCGAGGCGGTCAAAAATATGCAGCTGCATTGTGTTTTCCTCTATGCCAAGCGCCACAAAAGTGTCGTTTTTCCCGTCGCCGTTTGGTGTGATGATGTTGGGGATGATGGGGCACTCGTCGCTGACAACCGACACACTTTTGGTGTAGGTGCAGCCCGCCACCGTGATGGCAACGCGCATCTCAGCCGGGGCGGCCACCTTGATGCTTGGAGTTGTCTGCCCGTTGCTCCATATATAGGAAGCGTTTGCGGTGGAGGCATCCAGCAACACCTCCTCACCGTAGCAGGCTATGATTTCTTCCTTCAGCGGGATGTCTGGCTGCGGATTGACTGTAATCGTTATGGAATCTTTCACTGTACAGCCTGCGCTGTTCGTTACCTCCACCCAGTATTCTCCGGAATTGCCCACCTCTATACTGGAAGTCGCTGCTCCTGTGCTCCACAGGTAAGAATATTCTGTTGAGTTCGCTGTCGCTACTGCCAAGGATATGATGTCACCTTCGCACAACTTTGAAGGACCAGTTATCTCAATTCCACTCATCGTTTGAACACTGGCAATGTATTCTCCACGGCTAACTGTGCTTACACCCATAATCAACCCATCCGCTAGCTTGGCAGGAAGTTCTGACCAGGCAGTAACCGCATTGTCTCTGCGTTCATATAGCTGTGCGGCACAGAAGGAAGACCCTGCTGCATAATTTATTTTATGTTGTGTTGCTGGCAACAGAGGAGTAAATATGCCGAAATAAGAATCATTACTGCCTGTTGCCGGTATGCCCTGGGTAGAATTCGGCCTTGCGTTTACATGGTATATGTGAAGCCCAACGGTGCCTGCCCCTACAGAATCAATTGAAATCTTATTGCCATCAGGTCCCTGCATTGAGATGCTCTTCCCGCTCCAGGCGTCTGTGTAAAGATACGTGCTGAGGTCGCCTATGGCTGCACCAGACGTTACAGCGGCTACTGATGGGGTAGTGTTCCTCAGGCTGCCATGCAGCTTGAGGGCACTGTGGTCTGTAATCACGCCTCCGGCTATATTGTCTAGCTTGAAATAAGCAATTAAATCCGGAGTAGTTTCAGGGAGTGTTCTGCACATGTTTTGTCTGATCTCTTCGGCAGAAAGTGCTCTCTTCCAGATTCTGACTTCGTCCACTGTTCCTTTGTAAAAGTGGTTCCCAAGCTGAGGGTAGTAATAGTTTCCTAATAAAAGGTTTTCGCTGTTATTCAGTACCGGATTTACATAACCTGAAGTGAACTGGTTCTGGAGGATGCCATCTACGAATATCATCCAGACCCCCTGATGTACGACACCAGCTAAGTGATGCCAGTTGCCGTCCGCTACAACGGTGGTGGAATAACCTGACAGCCTGTAATTACCTGAACCATCTCTGCCTGCCAAACAGGCTTTTCCGTTCTGGATAAGCAACTGAAAGCCATTCTCAGAGTCACGATTATATTTAGACACAACATGGTGATGCCCAAATGAATTGGTTTTAATCCAGGCTTCAACAGTGAGCTGCACCGTAATGCCTCTGTTGTTATTGCCGAACTCTGCATAGTCATTTACACCATCTAATTCGATAGCCCTTCCGGCCCCTTGTGCATTGCATATGCAGGGAGTTAGGATGATAGAAATAAATAAGAGCGGCGCAATAATATTGAATGCAAGCTTTGGATTAGGCATAAATACACCTGATTGCTGATGAGACCTGTTTTGAAGTAAATATAGGTATATATAACTTAATAAATCAAAGAGACAGGAAGGATTTTAGGTAAAAGGCCGAAAGTTCAGCGCTCCTTCCATCGTAAGGCGTACCCACCGTGGCGCAGTAATACTTTGCCCTGTCCAGCACAGCGGGCTTCGTATACCGGTGCATAAGCAACAGGCGGACTATATCTTCCGGCGTTGCTGCCACATCCACCAAACCATGCCGGACAAAGCCGTAGTAATCCTCTATTTTATGATTTGGGCTGAAGTCGTAGAATATGGACCACACATTGAGCAGCACGGCCTCCAGGTGAATGCCGGAGGTGGCGCTCACCTGCGCGTCAACCTGGCGCAGATAGTCGAAGGTGGCGACAGCCCGGCTGTCGGAGAGGCGGATGTTAGAACCTATCGCTGACAGACGGGCAAAGTTGCGGTTGTCGCGGGGGTGGGGGCGCAGGATGATCGCGAGGTCAGGGAATCCAGCGGAAAGCACCTGCAGCAGCTTTTCGATTTCATCCAGCTCATCCATTACGTTACAGCCGATGCCGATGGTGCGGATACTGGTGCTGGTGTTTCTGTAGGGTATATATAGATCGGCTTTGGGCATTCCCACCAACTCAACACGCCCCGATATAGCGCCACACTGCCTGTACTTGTCCAGCGAGTCCTGCCCTTCCAGTAAGTTCAGGTCGAAGGAGAGGGGCGGGAACAGGGTGCTCACGCTAGCGTGCTGTATGTATACAGTTTTGATGCCGAGGCTGCCGGCGGCAAGCAGCATCGCGCGGGCATCGGCGTTATGGTCGTTGGCAAACACGACAGCGGAAGGCCGGTATTGCCGCAACTTCCGGTAATAGACTTCATAAAAGCCAACAGCGTCAAATAGCAGGTCGAGAAAGCGGAGGGTACTTTTTCGGTTGTGCCTCAAAAACTGGAAGAGGAGGGATGGCAATTTATAATAGTACAGCACCTTCCGGCGCAGCGACAGCCGTGCAACATTTTCGTGATACCGCCCGATGTTTTTGCTCTGGCCCGCCACAAAGATAGACCCTGGCAGGTGCTTTTGCACAAACCGCAGGCTGTCCACGTTGTTCTGGCTTACCACGTACAGCCATACCTTTGCGGTTAAGACCCCCGGCTTCTCCACCGATTGAAAAATGTTGCCGAGCAGACGAAGAACAGTATAGCCCACTATTCGGAACAGGCGCTTGAGCGGGTTTTGTGGAGAAGAGGCGTTTTTCGCACTCTCCGGCAGGTTATAATACTGTTCCGAAAAGTGCAGGTAAAGGATGTTGCTGTAAAGGGCGAACCATTTCTTCATGCCTTACACCATGTCCCAGCTTAGCGGCGTGCCCATCCTGATGGCAGCCCTGGCCTTTCTGCCCAGCAGGTTCTCGTAGTGCTTCGGCGCCAGGCCCAGGCCCGGCCGGATGACGCGGATGTTCTCTTTGGTGAGTTCCTCGCCGGGGGCGATGTCCCTGGCCGCGTACACCGAGCGCTTGAAGAGGCGGCTCTTCTCCTCGGCCCGCTGCACCCCGTACTGCACCCGCCCCAAGGCCAGCCTCGCCCGCTCCGTCTCCACCGCCAGCGCCCTCAGCTCCTCCGGCTCCAGCGAGAAGGCCGAATCCACGCCGCCGTCCGCTCTCCGGAGGGTGAAGTGCTTCTCGACCACGGTGGCCCCCAGGGCAACCGCCGCCACGGCCGCGCCGATGCCCATGGTGTGGTCGGAGAGGCCCACCTGCACCCCGTAAAGCTCCCGCATGTGCGGGATGGTCAGCAGGTTGGTGTTCTCCGGCGAGGCCGGGTAGGTGGAGGTGCACTTGAGCAGCACAAGCTCCCGGCAGCCCGCCTCCCCGAGCACCTGCACCCCCTCGGCCACCTCCTGCACCGTGGCGGCGCCGGTGCTCATGATGACGGGCTTGCCCGTGGCGGCCACCCTGCGCAGCAGCGGGTGGTCCGTGTTCTCGAAAGAGGCTATTTTATATAGGGGCGCGCCCAGCCCCTCCAGGAAGTCCACGGCCGTCTCGTCGAAGGGGGAGGAGAAGGCGATGAGGCCGCGCTCCCTCGCCCTGTCGAATATCGGCCTGTGCCACTCCCAGGGGGTATAGGCCTCTTTGTACAAATCATACAGCTCGCGCCCTTTCCACAGCGAGTCCTCGTCGTTGATGGTCAGGGCGCCCGGCAGCGTCATGGTGTCGGCGGTGTAGGTCTGCAGCTTGACGGCGTCGGCACCCGCGTCGGCGGCGGCGTCCACGATGGCCAGCGCCCGCTCCAGCGACTGGTTGTGGTTGCCGGACATCTCGGCGATGATGAACGGCTTGTGGCCGGGGCCGATAAGGCGGCCTTCTATGTTTATAGTCTGTGACATATATGATTTCGTATTAAGGGGCTACCTCAGCCGCAGCTCAAACCGGAGTGCCTCCGGGTGTTTCTCATCGGGGGCGGCGCGCGTGAAGCCGGCTTTCTCAAAGGAACGCACGGAGGCGGCGTTCTCCGGTTGCACCAGCCCCTCCACCCGCTGCACGTCCGGGCGGCTCGCCTTTAGCTTTTCAATCCCTTTCAGCAGCACGCTGTGCCCAAGGCCCTTCCCCCGGAACGCGGCGCTAATCAGGTAGCTGATGGAGGCGCTGCCTTCAGATACACTGAAACGGATGTGCGCGGCGGGCTTGCCGTCGGACTCGGCTATATACAGCAGCGTCTGCCCGTCCTCCAGCACAGCCTCGAACCACTGCGCGTGGGCCTGCGCCGTAATGGGTTTTGGGTTGAAGGAGTGGCGGCGCACCTCGGGGTCGTTCGCCCAGGCCAGCAGCAGCGGCTTGTCCTCCCGGGCGACTTCCCGGAGCCACAGGCTGGCGCTGAGGCTGAGCCTGCGGAAGACTTCCCGGAGCCGCGCGCCGCTCTGCCCGTCGAAGTGCCGCCGCTGCACGATGACCTGCTCCCGGAACAAACCTGGAAGGGAGCCGCTGTTTAAAAGCTGCGGCAACTCGTCGTATATTCTGGCGATGCCAGCCGAGATTAAGTCATTATATAAATCCCGCTGGTTATCTGCCGTCCGGAGCACAAAGAGCAGGCCGCCCACGGCCGCGTACTCGTAGGCCACCCCGCTCGCCGAGGCGACGGCTGCCCCGCACTTTCGCATCAGGTCACACATCTGCTGCGCGTCCAGGTTGCGGTGCAGGGTGAAGCAGGGGTGATGCTGGAGCCACGCCTGCAACTCCGACTGGTGCCTGTAGGCGGCGCCCACCACGATTTCTGCCTGAATCATCATGTTCAAAGCCTGAAGCTCCTTGGCAAGCTGCAGGGTCAGGTTCTGCGGGTCCGCCCCGCCCAGGTTCAGCAGCACGCGGGGACTGCCCTCCGGCAGGTTCCTGTCTCTGCCCGAGGCGGCCAGGAAGGGTGGCCGGAGCAGCGCGTGAGCAGGGCCGAGGCAAAGCCTGGTGTAGGGAGCCGTTTCATATGCGGTTTCGCTGACGCCGCCTGAATGGTTTATCACCACATCCGCCACAAACTTATAGGCATGGATATCGTCGATGCAAACTAGCGGTGCCCCTTTCGCCTTTATACTCTCTTGGTACGCCGTGCCGAAGCCGTAGCCGTCCAGCACCACGATTTCCTCCTCTGAGACATAGGCGTCGAGCTCATGCACAAAACGCTCCTCGGACGGGACACAAAGCGGCAACGCGATTATCCCCTCGCACACCTGCCTTATCTGCTCCTGCAGCGCCGTTGTCGGGTCCTGAATGGCAAATATACACTCGAACTCTTCGCGCAGCATGGCGGCCAGGGCCAGTGAGCGCACCACGTGGCCCAGCCCAATCTGGCTGTTTCCGTCCGCCCGGAAGATGATGCGGCGCTTCCTGATCATTTTATATCTCCCTTTGTCATCAGGCGGTACTTCATCTCGGCCAGTCTCCAGTCCGTCAAATTATCAATATCCTGCACTTCCAGCTCGCTCAGCTCTATGGCACCGGAGTTGTCGGTGAAGAGCGCCCGCTTCTCCAGGAAGGCCTTCACGCCGAACCAGTAGAACTGCCCCGCGTCGTGGAAAGCCGCCGGCAGGTCCTGCGAGCGGCTGCGCAGGTGCTCGGGCCAGTTCAACACGGCTTTCCCGTCTTCTATCCTCAAGCTTCGCCAGATAGGATAGCCGTAGCGGAGCACGGGAAAGACGGTGTCGTACTTCTTTTCGGTCATGAGCTTGAAAGCATCTGTGAGAGCGGTGGCCTTCACCAGCGGAGCGGTGGGGTACAGGCAGCAGCCGTAGGCGAACTCCTCGCCCGCGGACGCGTAAGCCTGCAGCACCTCAACGAGCGCCTCGGCGGTCGTGGCGAAATCGCCTGATGCGGCCTTGCTCCGGAGGAAGGGAACCTTTGCGCCGTATTTGAGGGATATCTCCGCTATCTCCCCGTCGTCAGTCGACACCATCACCTCCTCGAATAGACCGGAGTTCAGGGCCGTCTCAATGGAATAGGCGATGATGGGCTTGCCCAGAAAGTCCCTGATGTTCTTGCGCGGGATGCGTTTGCTGCCGCCGCGGGCCGGTATGATGGCGATGCGCTTCACCTTCCCACAAACTCCTTCACCTTCTCAATCACGAACGCCTGCTCCTCCTGCGTGAGCGAGGGGTACATGGGCAGGCTGAGGCACTCGGCGTAGTACCGCTCCGCCTCCGGGAAGTCGCCCCGGCCGTGGCCCAGGCTGCGGTAGTAGGGCATGGTGTGCGCCGGGATGTAATGCACCTGGGCGTAGATGCTGTGCTGGCGCAGAAAGTCATACAGCCCTTTGCGGTCCGGCACCCGGATGACGTACAGGTGGTAGGCGTGGCCTGTCTCGCCCTCCGCGCCCAGGGCGGCTGGCTCGGTGTGCAGCGGCTCAATCCCTGCTACGTCTTTGAAAGCGGCGTCATATATCCTGGCGATGCCCTTGCGCCTGGCCAGCCCGGCGTCGGCGCGCTGCAGCTGTGAGATGCCGAGGGCGCAGAGCATGTCGGGGAGGCGGTAGTTGTAACCCAGCTCCTGCATCTCCATATACCAGCCGCCGTCGTTTCCCTCCGTCTCCTCCGGGTCGCGGGTGATGCCGTGGGTGCGCAGCCTCAGCAGCTTTCTATATAGGGCTTCGTTGTTGGTGGTGACCATGCCGCCCTCGCCGGTGGCGATGTGCTTGACGGGGTGGAAGGAGAAGATGGCCAGGTCGGCGTAGGCCCCGTTGCCGCACAGCTGCCGCCGGCCTTTGCTGTCGTAGAAGAAGCCGCCCGGCGCGTGCGCCGCGTCCTCTATAAGCCACAGCCCGTGCTCGTCCGCCAGCCTCCGGAACGCCTCCATGTCCACCGGGTTGCCCGCGAAGTCCACCGGGATGATGCCGCTGAAATAGCCTTGCGGCTTGCTCTCGAGCAGCTGCCGCACCTTGTTTATATCCAGCAGGGCGGTGGCGGGGTCGATGTCGGCGAAGGCCACGGTGCCGCCGCAGTAGCGCACGCAGTTGGCCGAGGCAACGAAGGTGATGGGCGTGGTGATGACCCGCGAAGACTCGTTCACGCCCAGGGCCAGCGCGCAGAGGTGCAGCGCCGCGGTGCCGTTGGAGACCGCCACCGCATAGGTGGCGCCCACGTAGTCGGCGAAGGCCCGCTCGAACTCGGCCACCCGTGGCCCCTGCGTCAGGAAGTCTGAGCGCAGCGTGTCCGCCACGGCCTCGATGTCGGCCTCCGTGATGTGCTGCCTACCGTAGGGGATGGGCTTGTTCGGGTTGTGTTCAGCGCTCTGAGTCATCTTTATATAATTAGAAATGAAAAATTAGAAATGAAGCATAGCACGATAACAGGGGATGCTTTATATATAAACCCGCCCTATATGTCTTCACCCATTTCTAATTTCTAATTCATGATTTCTAAATTAAACGGTAAAGTTCGGGTCCACGTGCTCGCGGATTTCGTCGCGCAACTGCTCGACACTGAGCCACTCCTTGTTGGTGCCGGAGTTATATTTAAAGCCCATCTCCACCATCTTTCCGCCGTGCGCTCGCAGAAATTCCTCCGTTTTCCAGGTGGGGGTAGAGGGGAGAATGATATAATACTTTTCTAATTCCACCGTGTTCAGGGAATCGGTCTCTGTTATCATCTCCTCGTGCAGTTTCTCGCCCGGCCGGATGCCGACAACCTCTTGTTTGCAGTTGGGGCCGATGGCCTCAGCCATATCCGTAATTACGTACGAGGGAATTTTGGGGACGAAAATCTCCCCGCCCCAGTGTTGCTCCAGCGCATGGAACACCAACTCAACGCCTTCCTCCAGGGATATGTTGAAACGCGTCATCTCCGGGTGTGTGATAGGCAGCACGCCTTCAGCCCGCTTCTTCAGAAAGAAAGGAACCACGGAACCCCGGGAGCCGATTACGTTGCCGTAGCGCACCACCGAGAAGCGGATGTCGCGCTTGCCTTTCATGTTGTTGGCGGCTACAAACAGCTTGTCGGAGCAGAGCTTGGTGGCACCGTACAGGTTGATGGGCGCGGCCGCTTTGTCTGTGGAGAGCGCCACCACGTCTTTCACGCCACAGTCCAGCGCGGCGTTGATAATGTTCTCGGCACCCAGAATGTTGGTTTTGATGCACTCCATCGGGTTGTACTCGGCGGCAGGCACCTGCTTCATGGCAGCAGCGTGTACGATGATGTCGATGCCCTCGCAGGCGCGCTTGAAGCGCTGGCCGTCGCGCACGTCGCCAATAAAGTAGCGGATGGAGTTGTACTTGCTGTGCGGGAAAACCTGGGCCATCTCAAACTGCTTCAGCTCGTCGCGCGAGTAGATGGCGAGGCGCTTCACCTGCGGGAAACGCGCGTATACCATCTCCACGAACTTTTTTCCGAAAGAGCCGGTGCCGCCGGTTACTAATATAGACTTATGATTCAGGTCTAATGCCATGGATATATATGAATGATGCGACGGGCTGCTTGTGTCGCCCGATGCGGCGCAAGTTACTCGTTTTTCGGCACAAGTTTATATATGGCTGGTGCGCCCCGGCAGCCTTATCTGTGCCGCGTCAGCTTTTTCACCACCGCTGCGAGTTCCGCTGTCAGGGCTCTCCTGGAGTAGCGGGCGTGGTTTATATAGGGCAGGTCCTGGTTGGGGTTGATGAGCCAGGCCTTGCTGAGCTGCGTCAGGTGGTCCACCATCAGGTCGTAGGCGGTGTAATGGAAAAGCCGCCCGGCGCCGCACTCGTCTATGATGCGGTCGGTGTCGGAGTGGACGGGACCCAGGCAGATGATGGGCTTGTTGGAGGCCAGATACTCAAACAGCTTGCCCGGCACGTTGGCATACACAGTGTCCACATCGGCAATGGCCAGCAGCAGCACGGTGCTCTGCATCAGGTACTGGATGGCCTGCTCGTGCGGCACGTAGGGGATGAACTCGGTGATGCCCAAAACCCCAGCTTTCTCAATGCGCTTCTTCACACCCTCCGACACCTGGCCCACGAAGCGCAGCCTGTAAGACACCTTGCTGTGTACCGACATCATATGCGCCAGCGCCTTCAGGAACACGTCGATGTTATAGCTCTCGGTGATGGTGCCGGTGTAGGTAATCAGCAATTCATTTTCAGGCGGGGCCGAGGGATCTATAAAATCATCCTCGTCGTAGCCGTTCGGTATCACATGAATCTTGTCCGCGCTGATGTTCACGGGCTTGTTGAGGAAGAGCCGTTTGGTGTCCTCGCTCGTCACGATGATGGCGTCGGCCTGCTCCAGCACCTGCCGCTCATATTTCTCGTCGAGCCGCCTGGCCAGCGGCGTGTGGTGCAGCTGGTCGTAGTAGTGGATGTTGGTCCAGGGGTCGCGCAGGTCCGCTATCCAGGGCAGGTGGAATTGCTTCTTGAGCTTCATGCCGATGAGCTGGGTGGAGTGCGGGGGGCTGGTGGTGATGACAGCTTTATATGTGCCGTCCTGCAGCAACTCACCCGCCTTTTTCAGCGCGTGCTTGTTCCAGCCCACGCGGGCATCAGGTATAAACAGGTTGCCCCGCACAAACTTGAACAGCTTGTCCACCACCGTGTCTGCCTTCTTCTGGTTGGCGAAGCCGCTGAACGGGATTTCTTTTTTGCCCGTCAGCTTCTTGTAATATTCGAAAGGCTCAGTGGTGGGCGTGCGGCGTACCTGCAGGCCCTGCGGCACTTCTTTCTCAAAGGAAGGGTCAAGGACAGGGTAGGAAGCCTGCTTTTCGTCCACCGTCAGCACGGTGGGCTGCACCCCGAACTGCGGAAAATACTTGCAGAACTTGAGCCCGCGCTGCACGCCCGGCCCCCCCGAAGGAGGCCAGTAATAGGATATATAGAGGAGGTTGGTGGTGTCGGGTTTTTCCAATGGCTTTTCGCTGCTTTCCTGTCATCTCAAATATAATGATAATATTACGCACATGGGCACGCGCTGTTTCTAATGTCGCCTGTATGCGGGATAAGCGGCTGAGAATAAACACAGCCTTCCCGAATGCGCAATTCTCCTTTGCCAGGATTCGTATATCAGTAGGAGAATGCTTATTTTTGCAGGTAAACCCAGAGAAAGATGTTTGATAATTTAAGTAACAAATTAGAGCAAGCCTTCAAGACGCTGAAAGGCCAGGGAAGCATCACCGAAATCAACGTGGCGCAAACCATCAAGGAGGTGCGCCGTGCCCTGGTGGATGCGGACGTAAACTATAAAGTTGCCAAAACCGTCACCGACAAAATCAAAGACGAGGCCATGGGCCGCGATGTGCTCATCGCCGTGTCGCCGGGGCAGCTGATGGTGAAGATTGTGCACGAGGAGCTGACCGAACTGATGGGCGGCCAAAAGCAGGACATCAACCTGAAAGGCGACCCGGCCATTATCCTGATTGCGGGTTTGCAGGGCTCCGGTAAAACCACTTTCACCGGCAAGCTGGCCAACCACATCAAGCGCCAGGGCCGCAGCGTGCTGGTGGCCGCCTGCGACGTGTACCGCCCTGCTGCGATAAACCAGCTGCAGGTGCTGGCCGAGCAGGTGGGAGTAGAGGCCTACACTGAGCCGGAAAAAAAGAACCCCGTGCAGATTGCCCTCAATGCCATCGAGCACGCCCGCAAGACGAACAAGAAGGTAGTCATCATCGACACGGCCGGCCGCCTGGCCGTGGACGAGGCGATGATGAAGGAGATAGCCGAAATCAAGCAGGCCGTGAAGCCGTCGGAGACGCTGTTTGTGGTGGACTCCATGACAGGCCAGGATGCGGTGAACACCGCCAAAACCTTCAACGAGCGCATCAACTTCGATGGCGTGGTGCTGACGAAGCTGGACGGCGACTCGCGTGGCGGCGCGGCCCTTTCCATCCGGGCGGTGGTGGAGAAGCCCATTAAGTTTATATCCACCGGGGAAAAAATGGAGGCGCTCGACCTGTTCTACCCGGACCGTATGGCGCAGCGAATCCTCGGCATGGGTGACGTGATCTCCCTGGTGGAGCGGGCGCAGCAGGCCTTTGACGAGGACGAGGCCAAGCGCATCAACAAGAAAATCCGCAAAAACCAGTTCAACTTCGACGACTTCCTGACCCAGCTGGAGCAGATCAAGAAGATGGGCGACATCAAAGACCTGGTAGGGATGATTCCGGGTGTGGGCAAGGCGCTGAAAGACGTGGAGATAGACGAGGGCGCGTTCAAACCAATTGAGGCCATCATCCGTTCCATGACGCCCGCTGAGCGCGAGAACCCCGACATGATCAGCGGCAGCCGCCGGCAGCGCATCGCCAAAGGCAGTGGCACCGACATTACGCAGGTCAACAACCTGATGAAGCAGTTCAACGACATGCGCAAAATGATGCGCTCGATGAACAAGATGTCGGGCAAGCGCGGCGGCCTGGGCAACCTGGCCAATATGATGAAGCAGCGCTAAGCTATATATAATTTATTTATAAATGCAAAACAGCGGCGGCTGCACCGGATAAGGAGCAGCCGCCGCTGTTTTTTCACCTGCAGGTAACGGCAGCTTTATATATAATTTAGTAGCTTTTCCGATCCGCATACTGCGCCCAGTCCTCAAACACTTTCTGGGCCTCATCGGGCAGCAACTGCTGCATCGGGATCTTCCGTTCTGCCAGTGGCTTTCCGATTTCTTCATATATGAGCGCATCGTCAAAACCGATGCGGGCCGCATCCTGGCGGGTGTTGCCGTAGTACACTTTCCTGATCCTGGCCCAGTAGATGGCCCCGAGGCACATTGGGCAGGGTTCGCAACTGGTATATAGCTCGCAGTCAGAAAGGTCGAAGGTGTCCAGTGCCTCAGAAGCTTTCCGGATGGCGTCCACCTCGGCGTGGGCGGTGGGGTCCTTGGAAATAAGCACGTTGTTGAAGCCCCGCGCCACAATCTCCCCGTCCCGGACTACCACGGCACCGAACGGCCCGCCATATCCCTGTCTCATCTTATCTTCTGAAAGGCGTATGGCCTCCCGCATAAATGTCTGGTCTTGATTCATATGCATTCTGATGAGGTTATGCCCTCTTGCCGGAGGCGTGATTATATCTAATGAACTTCTCTGCGTATATACTCTAACGCTATATATACTTCCCTATGCCGCTGTTCGTTTTGCTTTCCCTCTTCAGCTTTGTCCTCCAGTTATACGCAGCGCCTCAGCAGGGTGTGGCTGCCGCAGGCGCTCCCGCACAGGATGCTGGGCAGCTATTGACAGACGAATGGGCGCTGCGCGAACACCTTGCTGAGAAGGACGGGACTTACGCACCGGAGCTGCCCCTCGATTCCCTTACGCTGGTGCTGTTTGATGATCAGACGTATCAACTTACACGCACAAGACCTGCATCGGTGGAATGGGGGAAATGGGAACTGAACGACAATAATGACCTGATTAGCGTGCAGGTGACGAACCTGGATGGTTACTCCACACTCAGCGCCATGCTGGGCCGCTGGCGGATCAGGAAACTGACCCCGCAGCAATTAATCCTGAAGCCCTTTGGCGCAGGCAATCAGTACCTGGTGTTTGAGCGGGCGCGGTGAAACCGCCACAAAAAAATAGCTTACACGACACTTGTGCTGAAACATCGCATACTCGTCGCGTAAGCTATCCCTATTTTCCCCTGAAGGTATAGGATGGGTGGTTTTTTCCTCGTCCGAATATATATAAGTACGCGGTGTGGCGGGCATGGTTCGGGTGGCATTGCTGCTGATGGAAATATATATAACACGAGTTCCGCCTCCTGCCGGTGCAGGGACAGGCTTTCGGGAATATCCAATCCAGGATGCGTGCGTATCAAAGCATGGAGCCTATATATACACTGCTATGAAAAAAGGATTTATACATGCATTAATGGTTAGCCTGCTCGTCAGCCTGACCAGCCTGGGAAGCTGCACCACCGCGCGCGAGAGCGAGGTGGAAGACGAGTTGAGCGAGTTCAGAAACTGGGTGAACCGCGAAACCTCGCAGCTCGCCAGCCGCACCGAGGAAGACTGGGAACAGGCGAAGCAGGACTTTAAGGTGCGCACGCGGGAGCTTGACCAGAAACAGGAACAGTTTTCGGAGGAACTGCAGGAAGAGTACCGGCAGTTGAAGCAGGAGTTCACCGAGGCCGATGAGTCCTACGAGAGCGTCCGGCAGGAGGCGCTTATGGCGGAGTGGGGGGGGAACTGCTGGGCCAGTGGGCCGACATGGACACGCTTAACGCTGCCAACATACGCGAAGCCTATATCACGTTCATGGAAAACGTGCGTGCCCAGAAATCCGAGTGGGCCGATGCGGACTGGGAGATGGCCAAAATGGTGCTGGAGCGGCTGAACAAGCGCAAGGATGCAATCAGCGCCGATATTGACACAGACTCGGAGGTAAAAATCAAGGCCCTGCAGATGGAGTTCCTGACACTGGAGACAGCCGCCGACATCAGCGACTAAACAATGATGCGCCCCTCCCGCGCGTCGCCGTAAAGCACCGACTGCCCCGCCTCGTGCCGGTAGCCGCTGAGCCAGGCAAGCGCGGCGTCGAACTGGTGCCAGTTCCGGGGTTGCTCCTGTAACTGAAAGGGAAGCAGGCCCTGCAATGCCGCTGCGAAAGCAGGGAGCGCGGCAGGGTCTTTTTTGTAGCCCTGCAGTTCGGGCAGCAGCAGGCGAATCAGGGCCGAGGGATATGTTTCGAGTGCTGCCACGCCATTTTGAGCCAGTTGCGCCCGCAACTGGATGGCCCGCGCCGTCAGTCCCCCGATAAACATCGGCGACATGGCCTGCAACTCCCGGTCGGCCTGTCGGTAAAAGTAGTCGGATGCAGCGGAGTGGGTGGCCTGGCCGTATATAGCAGGCAGCGTCAGCGGGGCGTCTATATATACCACCTTTGCCTGCTGCTGCAGCACCAGTTCACGCAGCCATCTGTCTGCATCCTGGCCCGCCTGGCTCTGCCATACGCGCAATTTCCCCTCAGCCAGCATGGCAGCGGCGGTGGTGCCCGCCATTTTAGCGCCGTAGTCGACACCCATGTGCTGCGTTCTCTCTTCCATATAGGATAGCTTCAGTGACAATTTGACGGAAAACCCATGCGTTCCGTTAGTTCCTCTTACGCAGGCCATTGGCTTGGTTACAATCCTTTTCGGATTTGAGAAAACAGCGCCGGTTTATATTCCTGTTTCAGAAGCAAATTTAAACTGTTTTCGATGAAGCAATTAGCCGGGCGAGGGACTACAGGGGCTGTGTTAAACCAAAGCTGGACATTATTTCACCTTCATATTTGACTTGCTTTCGGACCTTTTAAAATATTTCTGCGTGTCGGTTTGGAGATGAGCTAAATATGCTTTTTATTTGTCTACTTAATCTATAGGAAATATATAAATAACCATTCAAACGCCATGAAAACAGTTTCTATACATGCTGGTCTTGACGTGCAGAGGTTTCTCCTTCCAAGTTATATATCCTGTTGTTGTTTCTGTAGCAGCGCTGTCCTCTAAGCGCAAAGTTCCTGCGCCGCTGTCGTCACAGTGGCACCTTTCATTAAAAATTTACAAGCATACACTTTCTTAAGCTGTAGGCCCGCCTCTGGTAAAGAGTGCCAAAGGTTCATTCTGTTTGCTGTACCGATCGCTTCTCCCGTTGGGCGAGCCGCGCCCGGGGGCGAATCATAGTCAGCCTGGGAGTACTCTCGCTATTGCGTCCCGAATTTCTTTACAAGTAACCGGTTTGGGTTTCCCTATATGGAGCCGGGCAGCGAAGAAAGTGAAACCGGGTGGCTGGCGACCTGGCTTATGGGCTTGGCTGAGACAGCCGGGAAGTGGTGTGTCCTTTTCATCCATCTCAAAACTAACAATCATGAAAAACATTATTCTATACTTATACCTGGGGCTCCTGCCTCTTATTGGCTTCTCTCAGGAGAGCAACATCATCGAAGTCACGGGCCAGGTGGTGGACCAGGACTCCAAAGAGCCCCTGCCGGGAACTAGCGTATATATAAAAGGCTCCGTCACGGGCACGGTCTCCGATGTCAACGGCGACTTTGTGCTCCGAACGAAACTGAGATTTCCCTTCACCGTCGTATTTTCATCTATTGGCTTTCAGCCACAGGAAGTGGAGGTGCAGCGTATCGGCTCCCGGCTCAACATTGCGCTGGTGACGCAGACGATGCTCGGGAAGGAGGTGGTTATCTCCGCCTCGCGCATGGAGGAAAGCCAGCTTCGCTCTCCCGTGGCCATCGAGAAACTGGATATCAGGGCCATCCGGGAAACGCCGGCGCCCAGCTTCTACGACGCGCTGGAGAACGTGAAGGGCGTGCAGATGACCACCTCCAGCCTCACCTTCAAGGTGTCGAACACCCGTGGCTTCAACATCCCCAACAATTTCCGGTTCATGCAGCTGGTGGACGGCGTGGACATGCAGGCCGCCACGCTCGGAGTACCACTCGGCAACGCTATCGGGCCAACGGAGCTGGACATCGCCAGCGTGGAGATAACCCCGGGGGCTGCCTCCGCGCTATATGGGATGAACGCCATCAACGGCATGGCCAACCTGATTACCAAGAGCCCCTTCCTGTACCAGGGGCTCAGCCTTTACCAAAAGACGGGTGTGAACCATGTGGACGGCAAAGACCACAGCCCAAGCCTGCTGACCGAGACGGCCGTGCGCTATGCCAGGGCTTTCAAAGACAAGTGGGCCTTCAAAGTGAACGCAAGCTATATGCGCGGCACCGACTGGCGCGCCAACTCTGCCACCGACCAGAACCCCAATAACCTGAACACGGCTAACCCCGCCTTTCCTGCACTGGCCGGAGACAACAACCCCGCTTCAGATGCCTGGAACAGGTACGGCGACGAGAACAACAACGCCGTCACCATCAGCGGGGTGCAGTACGGTGGCAAAAGCCAGTCCTTCCTGGTCCGCAGGACGGGCTATTGGGAGCGCGACCTGGTAAGCCCCACCGTGGACAATCTTAAGTTTGATGCAGCGCTGCACTACCGCCTGAATGAGAAGGCGGAGCTGTCGTACGGCTACCGGGTAGGCAGGATGGACGGGGTGTTCCAGCGCGGCAACAAAATTCAGCTGGACAATGTGGTAGTGCAGAACCACAGGCTGGAGCTCAAAGGCGATGACTTCTTCGTGCGATCCTACGTCTCTATCGAGAACACCGGCGACTCCTACAACGTGAAGCCCCTGGCCGACAACCTGCAGATTAGCAGCAGCGGCACCAACAGCGCGTGGGGAGCCATATATAAATCGGCGCTGCAGGCGGAACTGGACCACGACGCCGACCTGGCCACCGCCATGCAGCGGGCGAGGCTGGCCGCAGACAAGGGACGGGTAGAGCCGGGCACGGCTGCCTTCAATGCCCTGAAGAACACCATCACGGAGATTAACAACTGGGACCACGGGGCTGTGATTCCGGGTGCCCCGGCCACAGGGGGAGCGTGGCTCTCGCAGCGAAGCCGCCTCTACCACACCGACGCACAGTGGGACTCTAAAGACAGGATAAGGTTCGCTAACCTGCTGCTGGGGGTGGATGCACGCGTATATGAGGTCATTCCGGACGGCAACAACTTTGTTGATTTCTCGAGACCGCTGCATGCACGGACACTGCCCGGCGGCGACAATGTGTATTACAAGAAGTTCGGCGCCTTCGGCCAGCTTACCAGAGCCTTCTTCGGGGAAAAACTGAAACTGTACGGCTCCCTGCGCCTGGACTACAACCCCGAATTCGACCCGAAGCTCAACCCCCGGGTTGCTGCTGTCTACACGCTGGCGGAGCACCATAATTTCAGGGCCTCCTTTCAGAATGGATTCCGGTTCCCGTCGCTGTTTGAGGCGCTGTCATATGTCAACAACGGTAATGTGCGCAGAGTGGGCGGGCTGGCCTATATAAACGAGGGCCTGGGCTACCTCGACAATTCCTACACGCTCGCATCCGTGAACGCCTTCAACGCGGCCGTGAACCAGGATGTGACAGATGGTTTGACAGCGGAACAGGCGGCACGGAACAACAGGAGCCTGCTTGCCAAAACCGACCTGGCCGCCACCGAGCCGGAGCGCATTAACTCCTTCGAGGTAGGTTACAGGAGCGTGCTGCTCAATAACTCGCTGGTGATAGACGCAGACGCCTATGTAAACGAGTATGCCGGTTTTCTGGGGCAGGTGGAGGTGGCCGTGCCTTTATCGGGAGAGGTTGGCACCGATGCCGGTGTGCTGGACATGCTGGCAGCGAACCGTGCCCGGCAAACCAGGTACCGGGTATATACCAACGCCAAAAACAACTACCGCAACTATGGCTCGTCGCTGGGCCTCACGTACAACTTCTTCAGCAGGTTCACGCTGGCGGGCAATGTCAACTACAACAACATCAGGGCGAACGCAGGGCAGGATATTTTCGTGACCGGCTTCAATACGCCAAAGTGGGCAGCAAACCTTTCCTTTGGAAACCGCGAGGTGCTGAATAACCTCGGCTTCAACCTTGTGTGGCGCTGGCAGGATGCCTTCCTGTGGGAGAGCCCGCTGGCTAACGGCAAAGTGCCCGCCTACCATACCGTGGATGCCCAGGCCACGCTGAAAGTGCCTTCCTTGAACGCAACCGTAAAGGTGGGAGGCGCCAACATCTTCAACAATAGGTACATCCAGTATGCGGCAGGACCGACCATCGGGGCGCTCTACTATGCGGCCGTTACCTTCGACGGATTATTGGCCAGGTGATACTCCGCAGAAACAGTACGGCCGCCTTTTACGCTGCTAAGATCACTGCGTTAAGGGCGGCCAG
Source organism: Pontibacter russatus (assembly GCF_009931655.1). Lineage (NCBI taxonomy): Bacteria > Pseudomonadati > Bacteroidota > Cytophagia > Cytophagales > Hymenobacteraceae > Pontibacter > Pontibacter russatus. The sequence goes on from NZ_CP047984.1 coordinate 4,766,865, forward strand.
GCTGCGCGGCTGTAACCGGAGAAGCAAAGGCAAGACAGGAAGAATGCACCATCACCCATAGATTTTATATATGAAAGTACTTCTTATACCCATTGCTGCCCTGGCATTGGCTGCAGCTATACTGCTGTACACAACAGGCTATTATCTGACCCTGCTAGCCGCTGTGCCAGCTGCAGTAACCGACCAACTAAGCTCAGAGCTTTTCCTGTATATGCTGGCTGGCTTTGTGGCGCAGATGATAGACGGGGCCTTGGGCATGGCATACGGCCTTAGCTCCACCACCTTTTTGCTGGCTATGGGCGTTCCGGCCGCCGCCGCCAGTGCCAGTGTCCATACCTCAGAGATCTTCACTAGCGGTGTATCGGGTCTGATGCACCTCAGGTTCGGTAACGTGAACAGGAAGCTGTTCCAAACGCTGCTGCTGCCGGGTGTCATCGGAGCTGTGCTGGGGGCTTATATACTCTCGTCGCTGGAGCATTATGACTACATCATAAAGCCAGTCGTTGCCTCCTACACCATGGTGTTAGGGGTACTCATCATCCGGAAGGCCTACCAGCTCCGGAAGAAAGGGGCAGAGATGAAGAATGTGGCCCCCTTGGCTATTTTCGGCGGTTTTATGGATTCTATCGGCGGCGGTGGCTGGGGCCCAATCGTGTCGTCCACGCTGATGGCCCGCGGCCATTGCCCCCGCTTTACCATTGGCTCTGTGAACCTGACCGAGTTCTTTGTGGCGCTGGCTTCCTCGATCACTTTTTTCACCATGATCGGACTGGTGCACTGGCAAATTATTCTGGGCTTGATTCTGGGAGGTGTCTTCGCGGCTCCTGTGGCTGCCTCTCTGACGAGGCGCCTCCCTGTCAAAACCATCAAGCTGATCGTTGGCGCAGTGGTTATCCTTATCAGCCTGAGAACAATTGGCACGGCATTATGCGCCCTTTAACAGTGTAGCAGGAGCAAGAGGGCAGTTAGAGCAGAAAGTGGGAGGCACTCTCTTGCTGGAGCGATTTTCAATATGAAGCCACCAAATAGTGTCGGCAGCACGACACAGCACCCCGATAATCGGGCCTGCCATATATTATATTTAATGGTTGTTCAGAATATTGGCGCCTCCCCTTCGCCATCGTTTACAGGGGCGGCACTCTCAGAGCTGCCAGGGTATACATGGCACATGGGCGCTTTGTCATTGGCCAGCTTAAGGGGTGCCATCCGTTTTCCGGTCTGCAGGCGTATTAAGGCAAGAAAGCAGAGAAGAGTTACTGCTGGCTTATCCGGAGATAAAAAGCATTTGATTAGCTCTGTTCGTGCTCCTGTGCTTCCACCAGGCTTGCAATTGTTTCCAGGCTGTTCAGGAAAGTATTGTCCAGTATTTGAGCGGTGGCGTCACGCACCTTCTTCATCACGATTCGAATTTCACAGGAGGCCTCATCTTTGCATTCGTCGCACTTCCGGTAATAGAGATGACTCACGCAGGGGATGGGAGCCAAGGGGCCGTCTATCATTCTGATAATATTCCCAACGGATATTTCAGAGGGGCTTTTAGCTAAGGAATAACCGCCGTTCTTGCCCCTGACACTATGTAAGATACCATTCGTCTTCAAGTCTACCAGGATGGCCTCCAGGAATTTGCGGGGAATGCGCTCTTCCCCGGCAATGTCGGAAATAACAATAAGCCCTTTATCCTGATTTTTTGTAAGGTAAAGCATGGCTTTCAATGCATATTTCGCTTTTTTAGACAGCATACAGGTGTGAAGATGTATATGATAGTTGATTCGAACAGGAGGGATGCCAACAGTAAAGACTCTATCCTGTTGCCGGTCTGTTTCAATAACTTAATATCTTTTTAAATGATTCACTGCGTCAGAAGCTGGCTGGCAGACACCGGATACTTTTTTTCCGCTGGGAACCGTACATATTGCTCAGACGCCAAAGATAGAAAAGCCGCCAGGGGGCTGCAAGGCAGGAGCGACCTGAGGAGCATATTTTCGGGAATAATACCTCATAAGGTATAAAATTACAGCGGGCATATGAACTGGATCACACGAGAGCGCCCTAAGGTGGATAGAATAGCCTGTCCGTGGCTTATCAGGAGATTTATAGACAAAGAGGCTGTTTTTTTCTTTGTGCCCTACCAGCAGGTAGTGGAAAAGGCAAAAGAACTGGACGCAACCCCGTTTGATATACCGGAGGCCGAGCTTACCCACTACAACGACCGCTGCACGTTTGATTGTTTTCTGGAGAATTACCAGCTGACAGATCGCGCCTTGCTCGTGATGGCGCCCATTATCCGGGGAGCGGACACCGACGATCACAGCCTAACGGCCCAATCGGCCGGTTTGTGGGCGATCTCGGCCGGATTAGCAGCCAATATAAATGATGACCAGGATTTGCTGGACAAGGGGATGCTTGTTTACGACGCCTTGTATACCTGGGCTAAGCACCTGCAGGGAGTAAAGCACCTGCAGCAGCCGTCTGAAAACCTGTTCCTCCAGGTGTTCAATAAATATATGCAGGAACAGAAAGAGAAGAAGATACCGGCATGGGCACAGGGACTGAAAGAGATTATACAAGACCAGATCGATACCAACCTCAGTATCAGCCTTAAGGAGATAGCTGAAGGACTGCAGATGCACCCTGCCTATGTATCCCGGGAGTTCTCCAGGTATTTTGATAACATGTCGTACGGAGAGTATATCCGGAAACTGCGCATCGAGAAGGCCCTGCACCTGCTCCACGCTTCATCCCATTCTCTCTCAGAGATTGCTTACCTCACCGGCTTCTCTGATCAAAGCCATTTTACCCGCATTTTCAGGAAGTATACTGGCCAGAGCCCTTCTGGCTATAAAAAAAGCCTGGCAAAAGGTAAAAAGGATTCCAAAGGTTAAGCACATGCTATTTTAGGGAGTAAAGCAGGGCTATAATTGCTCAACTAAATTTCTGCAATAATGATAAAACCTGTTGGAGACAGCGGCACCATGCAAAGCCAAACTGTTCAGAAGAAAGATGCCAACCCTTCGCCGCCCGTAAAACCGGCCTTTAGGGAAGCCCTGCTGTTCTGGCTGAAACTGGGTTTCATCAGCTTCGGAGGGCCTGCCGGGCAGATTGCCATCATGCATGAGTTTGTGGTGGATAAAAAAAGGTGGGTTTCAGACGCGAAATTTCTGCATGCCCTCAACTACTGCATGCTGCTGCCGGGGCCGGAGGCGCAGCAACTGGCCACCTATATCGGCTGGCTGTTGCACGGCGTGCGGGGAGGGCTGGTTGCAGGCATTCTGTTTGTGCTGCCCTCGGTGTTTATTCTGCTGGGCCTGAGCATGGCCTACGTCAGCTACGGCACCATTCCGTGGGTGGCGGCCTTGTTTTACGGACTGAAGCCTGCGGTCGTGGCGATTGTGCTGCTGGCGCTTTTCAAAATCGGTAAAAAGTCGCTGGTGAGCGGTCTGCATTATATACTGGCGCTGGCAAGTTTCTGCGCCATCTTTTTCTTTGATGTTCCATTCCCCTATATCATCCTGGCCGCTATGCTGGCGGCGCTGCTGGCGCGCAAAATACTTCCTCGTCTTTTCAGTGAGCGGAAAGAGAGCGCTGCATCTGCCGCCGGGGAGCAGCAGGCATACTATGTGCATGCCACAAGCCAGGTGAGTCACGCAGCCCTGCGCCCCGGCAAAATTATAGTGCGAGGGTTGGTGGTGCTGTTCCTTTGGCTGGTGCCTTATGCGCTGTTCTATATGATGAGCCAGGAGTTCGGCTTCTGGAAAAACCTGTCGCTCTTTTTTACAAAGGCGGCGCTGGTAACATTTGGGGGCGCATATGCCGTGCTGCCGTATGTGGCGCAGGTGGCGGTCGAAAACTTAAACTGGCTCACCCGGCTCCAGATGATCGACGGGCTGTCGCTGGGGGAAACCACACCTGGGCCCCTGATCATGGTCCTGGTGTTTGTGGGTTTCATGGCGGGGTATAACCACTATGGCGGTTCGCTGCTGATGGGCGCTTTGGGACTCTTCACCACTACTTTCTTTACCTTCCTGCCCTGCTTCCTCTTCATACTGGTAGGTGCCCCGCTTATTGAGCGCACCCAGGGTGACGTGCGGGTAAAGTCGGTGCTGGGGGTTGTCACGGCGGCCGTGGTGGGGGTAATCCTGAACCTGGCAGTGTATTTCGGCAGGGCCGTCATTGTGGGGCAGGGGCAGGGAATAGACTGGCTGGCGCTCGTCTGGATTGCCGTGTCTTTCGTGGCGATGCACCGTTTCAAGGTCGGGATGATAGCCTGGATAGCCATCAGTGCCGGAGCAGGCTTGTTGCATTACCTGTTGCAAAACCACCTGTTGTAGTTCCCGTGCTATATATGCCAGACTCCGAAGTCTGATAACCTTGCTATATATGACAAAAGGCTTTCACAACTGCTGCTGAGCGGGCTATATATAAATCGCCTCGTATGCCTTTCCCGAAGCGCTGGAGCCAAGAGGCAAAGTGGTTGAAGCTACAGAAACCGGTTGGCAGCGGGTTTCATTTCAGCGAACGGTATGGCAGGAACCTATGCATAGCCTAACTGAAGCTAGCTGACCAACCGCCGTTTCAGGTGATATATGGCACGGAGGTGGTGGTTGAAGTGGTCCTGCAGGAAGGTGAGGGTCTGGGAAATGGTGAGGGGCCTGCGTTGGGGTGCCTGAACAGGCACTTGTCCAGGTGCTGCGGGGGGATATCACTCAGCACGTCTTCCAGCCTGAAGCGGATATCGTCCCACTCCTGGCGCAGCGCCGGCAGCGCGGCCCGGCACGTCGGCCACCACGGGGGGCTTAGTACCGCTTTCCTGAATGCAGCGCGAGTTTGAGCAGCAACGACCTGATAGGGTGGGAGAGGGCAACGGGCCGGAGATTATCCTGTTGCGCCAGTTTATGCTGTACGTACTGCATCGCCTTCTTGGCTACGAGCAGTGAATGGGCGATGTGCTGGGCGATAGACCATTTGCCTCCCGCCTGCGGGGTATTCAGCAAGTCATCATCGACACCCTCCAACTCGTTTAGGAGGCAGGTACTTTGTCTCCGGTTAGTGATTGATAAGCCGAACGGATCGTGACGCCTCTGTACCCATGCGCCCGGGATTGGAAACCTCATGTTAAATCTAATATATGGACAGATGATTTCAAAAAGCGAACCCCGCACGTAAAATCCTATCGGAGGTGAGGCAGATTTAGATGCGGCCCGGCTTTTACGGCTGCGCAATTGTGCCGAACTTGCCCCTGACTTAAACTATGCGCTCATGAAAAACGATCCCATGGGAGCCGCCATGCTCGATTACCTGAACGGCGATGCCGATGCCGGGGTGGTGGTGATCAGCAGTCTGACAGAGGATGATGTGATGCCGGCTTATTACCTGTTCAGGGATGTGGCGGAGATGCCCGAACTGGAACTGCTGGCGCTGGAGGCTTGCCGTGGCAACACACTGGACGTGGGGGCCGGGGCGGGTAGCCACAGCCTGGCGCTGCAGGAGCAGGGCAAGGAGGTGACAGCCGTCGATTTCTCCGCAGGGGCGGCCGAGGTGATGCGGCGGCGGGGCGTGCGGCAGGTGCTGCACCAGGATGTGCTGGAACTGAAAAACGGTCAGTACGACACGCTCCTGCTGCTGATGAACGGCATCGGCATCGCGGGCAACCTGATGGGGCTTGTCCGCTTCCTGAAGCACCTCAGAACGCTACTGAAGCCAGGTGGCCAGATTTTGCTGGAGTCTTCGGATATTTTATATATGTATGAAGACGAGGACGGCTCGGTGCTCCTCGACCTGAACGCAGGCTATTATGGCGAGGTGAAATACAATATGACCTACAAAGACCACGAGACCGGCTGGTTCAACTGGCTTTTTATCGATGCCGCCATCCTGGAGGACTATGCCGTGGAAGAGGGTTTTGAGTTTGAACTGCTGTATGAGGGCGAGCACGGCAATTACCTGGCGCGCCTCTGGCTTTCATAGTTCTGTAAGCAAGCATTTCTAAATATAAGCCCCATATCTATATATAAGCCATATACAGGGCTTTCGCAAAAGGAAGAATCATAAGTTGAACCGGCCGTTGCCATGTGCTTTTATACAGCTTCAGTCTTCCTATATATCCTGTGTGGAAAACCTGAGCCTGTTCGTGTCCTTGCCCGGTAACCGGCGGTTGCAGCGATGGGTTTTCGTGCCACTTCCATCACAGGATTCCCTTTCTCCCCATCCCGGAAGCCAATGCGCCGTATTAGAAAATACGCCCCCGCCTGAGGAGCGGGTACCTGAACGGTTTTCTATTCAGCCTATGAAAAAATCATTCAAGACCAACTGGGAGATAACGAAGCAAACCTGTAAGGACTTTATTGACGATAATCCGCTGGATTATGCGGCCATCATTGGCTTCTACACCATCTTTTCGCTTCCGGCGGTGCTCATCATCACCATCCGGATTGCGGGGGCCGTGTTTGGCGAGGAGGCGGTGCGCGGGCAGGTGGTGGACCAGATTGGCGGCGTGGTGGGCCGCAACAGCGCAGAGCAAATCCAGAGCATCATCGAGAACGCCAGCCGGTCAGACGCCACCACCATCGGCACCATCGTGGGCGTTGCCACAATGATTTTCACGGCCACCACCGTTTTTGTGGCCCTGCAGGATTCAATCAATGCCATATGGGAGGTAAAGGCCAAGCCGGAAAAGGGCTGGTGGAAACTGGTGGTGGACCGGGTGCTCTCGCTGGCGCTGGTAGTCAGCCTCGGTTTTCTGCTGCTGGTGTCCCTGTCGGTTGATATCGTGATGGGGGTGATATACGATTACCTGCGGGAGCAACTGACAGGCGTTGCCGTATATCTGGTAACGGTCGGAAACGTAATCATCTCCGTACTGGTGTGTGTGCTTATTTTCGCTACCATCTTCAAGGTGCTGCCCGACGCCAAGACGAAGTGGAGCCACGTGTGGATAGGCGCCTCCGTCACGGCTATCCTGTTCGTCATCGGCAAATACATCCTGAACATCTACTTTCAGCACGATCCGCTGGCGGACACGTACGGTGCGGCGGGCTCCCTGGTCCTCATCCTGGTGTGGGTATACTATGCGTCTGTCATCTTCCTGTTCGGGGCGGAGTTCACGCAGGTGTACGCCCGCGTCCACGACCGGGGCATCAAACCGCAGGACAACGCTGTGAAAGTAGAAAAGAAGGAGATAGAGACGGACGGTTGATATATGGAACCGTATTGTGGCAGGCGCAACAGCCCATCAAAACAAAAAAGCGAGACGCCTGCTGTAGGTGCCTCGCTTTTTTATAGGGTGTAGCGGCTTAACTTAAGCTTCTTTCTTATACATCACCTGCTTCACGGCGTCGATGGTGCGCTCAATGTTCGGCAGCGACGCCTCTATCAGGGTGGGGGCGTACGGCAGCGGCACGTCGCGGCAGGTCACGCGCTTCACCGGGGCATCCATATAGTCAAACGCGTTGCTTTGGATATGATAGGCCAGCTCGGCGGAGATGGAGGCCAGTGGCCACGCCTCTTCCACCACCACCATGCGGTTCGTCTTCTTCACAGACTCAATTAAGGTCTTGTAGTCGATGGGGCGCACGGTACGCAGGTCGATCACCTCAGCGCTGATGCCGTCTTTGGCCAGTTCCTCTGCTGCGGCAAGGGCTACTTTCATTATTTTTCCAAACGAGACGATGGTCACGTCTGTGCCTTCGCGCTTGATGTCGGCCACACCAATCGGGAGCGTGTATTCTTCTTCCGGCACCTCGCCCTTATCACCGTACATCTGCTCCGACTCCATAAAAATTACCGGGTCGTTGTCGCGGATGGCGGATTTCAGCAGGCCTTTGGCGTCGTAGGGGTTGGAAGGCACCACCACCTTCAGCCCGGGGGTGTTGGCATACCAGTTCTCGAAGTTCTGGGAGTGCTGCGACGACAGCATGCCCGCGCTGCCGGTCGGCCCGCGGAACACCATGGGCGCACTGTATTGGCCGCCAGACATCGACATGACCTTGGCGGCAGAGTTGATCACCTGGTCGATGGCCACCAGCGAGAAGTTGAAGGTCATGAACTCGATAACCGGGCGCAGGCCGTTCATGGCGGCGCCCACCCCGATACCGGCAAAGCCAAGCTCAGCAATCGGGGTATCGATCACGCGCTCCGGACCGAACTCATCCAGCATGCCCTGGCTCACCTTGTAAGCCCCGTTATAGTCGGCTACCTCTTCACCCATCAGAAATACACGCTCATCGCGGCGCATTTCCTCAGACAAAGCTTCGCGCAGGGCTTCTCTAAACTGTATACTTCGCATATATGATGTTTTATATCTTCTGTTCAGAAGGTAAAATTAAGATAAGTCTGTCAATTTCCAATGTAGTTACTTCTTTTATGGCGCGGCTACTACCGGAGCAGCGCATCTTTGAAAGCCGCCTCGCCCCGGAAGTCCTCAAATTCCCTGTCGCGGATAGCTCTTTCCATAAATGCGCCGTCGGCATTTACCGCGCTGCGCAGGTTTTGTTCCAGCAGTTGTGCATTGTTGGTGCGGGCCCCAATCAGTGCCAGGCTGTAGTAGGCGAGGGCATCACCGGGTTTCTGTTCCAGCGCCTGGGTATAGTAGCGCTGCGCGCCCTCGTAGTTCTCTTTCAGCAGGTAGCTCAGGCCCAGGTTCATGTTGGTCTGGTAGCTGTCGCCGGCATAGCGCAGGCTGGCAATGGCATCGTCAAACTGGCCTATTTCTATTTCCAGCGCCGCCTTGTCGGCAAACACCTGCTGCAGCATTTCCTCCTCGCCGCCCAGTTTGATGGCATAGTCATAATACTGCAGCGCCTCCAGCATGTCGCCGCGCTGGTGGTAGGCGCTGGCCAGGCTGTAGTAAACGTTTGCGCTGGGGTTGCGGAAGCCGGCATAGGTGAGGTTGTGGATGGCGCGGGCCAGCAGCGCCTGCTTCGCCTCCTGCCGGTACTCCTTCCGGGCCATCTCGCTGTATACCACCCCCAGGTTATAATAGGCGGGCCACTTGTCGGTGGACTTCACGGCCGCCTCAAAAAATTTGCGCTTCTCGTCCAGCAGGGGCGTCAGGGCAGCGGCATGCTGCAGTTCCTCCTCCGTCAGCACGTCGGCAGCTATCTTTTCCTCCGCTATCTTCTTGGCCAGTATATATAGCTCGTAATCCGATTTGCGGCTGCGGTTGTAGTTTACCTCGAGCTGGGCCGCCCGCATACTGGGGTATATATAATCCTTGATGTAGTCATATACCGGCGACTGCCGCAGCGCCTGCACTTTCTCCTGCTGGCTGCGGTTGCTGGCCACAATGGCGATGGCTGCTTGCTTTTCCGGCTTCGCGATAGGGGAGGACTGTAATTTCTGCAGCAGCAGTTCGTTACCCGCTTTTTGCACACGGGTTTTGATGCTGACCTTTTTACCGTTGTAGTCGAGGGTGTGCAGCTTCTGGCGGTACAGGTCGGCGAGGGCCTCAGCGCGTTTCTGCGCCAGGCTAGTGCCCGTCTCCTCCGGCGACTGGCTGGCGGTGACGGTGATTTGCTGGCTGCGCACATTGTCCAGCACGTACTGCTCCAGCACTCGCAGGCTCTCCCCCTGGCTGCTGTTCAGCGTTGCCTGGTACTTCTCAAAAAAGAAGGTCACCCTACCGGGCTGGTTCGCTTTCTCCTGATAGGTATCGGGTAAGAAACCGTAGGCATTGTTGCGCACCAACAGCAGCGGCGTGGTAACAAGCCCCTCAGCCACTTGCTTTGCGTGCGTGTAGCGCATGTCGCCGTCTTCGTTGTCGATGGCATAGCCCTGCACCATCAGCCGCCCCGGGTTTTTGCCGGGTGCGTAGGGGAAGGAGAGCTGCCGGATGACGGTTGGCATGCCGTTCTCATATATAAATTCCCCGAACCGGAAGCTGTAGGTAGCCACATCCTCGCGCTTCAGATCGTATTCGTAATAGATGTCGAGTTTGTATGTTTCGTCCTCGCGCACGAGCTTGTCCGGAACTTGTGCCTTCAGTTCGAAGTTAACAGACTGACCATTGGCCTGCAGGGGGTTAGGCGAAACGGTGATAACCTGCTCCTTTTCGGCCGCGCGCACCATGCGCTGCAGCGTGCAGCCGGTGCCGCCAACGCCAAGTGACAGGGTAAGGAAGAGCAGGAGGCTTTTATTTTTTTTGTACCGGTTCATATCCTGTTATTCGCTTTGATCGTAAAATGTACTCCAACAGGCGCTTTTTAAAGCGTCAGGATTTGTACCTGACTGGCGTTGTTTTTGACATTTGCCAAAGAAAACGTAATTTAGTCATTCAATTTTTGTAAAATGAAGCGTCTACAGTACTTTATTGAATCCCGGGCTTTTGGGGTATGTACGATGCTGGGTGAGAAGCTTGGCATCGCTACCAGTAGCATCCGGCTGTCGTTTATCTATCTTTCTTTTCTGACCATGGGCTCGCCCGTGCTGCTTTACCTGACGCTGGCGTTCTGGATGAACGTGCAGAAAAGCCTGCGCCGCGAGCGCAGCACCGTATGGGATTTATAGCTCCCGCACTGTCCGTTTCTGCCGCACAAAGTATTGCCATACAATGCTTCCCCGGTATACGCCCGGCATATCCGGGAAACTGCCTTTCTGCCGCTGCGCCTGCCGCCTGCTCTGCCAGTAGCTCCTGTTACGGAGCAGGTCCCGGTGCGCCTTGAGCACTGCTTTGGCGTCTTTTTTCTGCCCGGCCAGCACCATGCGCAGCGCCGCCACCCAGTCCAGCAGCACCCGCAGCATCATGGTTGAAAATAACTCCCTGGAAGGAATGTTTTTGTAGAGCAGCGCCAGCCCGTTCCGGAAGTTGAGGTACGTCTTGCGCGGGTTGGATTTATGCAGCGTGCCGCCGCCCACGTGGTACACGGCGCTCTGGCCGTTGTAGAGCACTTTGTATCCGGCATTCTTGGCGCGCCAGCAGAAATCGATTTCCTCCATATGCGCAAAGAAGGCGGGCTCCAATCCTCCCAGTGCCTTGTATGCATCGGCCCGCACAAACATGCAGGCCCCGGTGGCCCAGAAAATCTCCTGCACATCGTCGTACTGCCCCCGGTCTTCCTCCAGCGTCTCGAACAGGCGGCCCCGGCAATAAGGATACCCGAGCGCATCCAGCATGCCGCCTCCGGCCCCGGCATACTCGAAAAGACCGGGGTGCTGCTGCGAGATGATCTTAGGCTGGCAGACCGCAATGACGGCATCAGCCTCCATCAGGTCAATGATAGGTTGTGTCCAGCCCTGCGGCACGGCCACGTCGGAGTTCAGCAGCACGTAATAGGTAGCCTCCACCTGGCACAGGGCCCAGTTATATCCCTCGCAAAAACCGTAATTTTCTGGGTGCAGGATGAGGCGCACCTGCGGAAAATGCTCCTGCAGAAAAGCCACGGAGCCGTCGGTGGAGGCGTTGTCGGCCACTATCACCTCGCAGCCCGCGCTGTGCGCCACCACCGACGGCAGGAATTCCTGCAGAAACTTCAGCCCGTTCCAGTTCAGGATAACAATAGCTGTGTGGGTGGGACTATAGGCCAAAGCTTCCCAAGTCTAAGCCCGGAATGTTGGGCAGCAGGCCTTCGGTGTGCTTCTTCATTTCCTCCTGGGCGCGCTCCCCGGCTGTCAGCATGGCGTTGTTCACGGCCGCCACCACCAGGTCGTTCACCATCTCCCGGTCACTCACATTCATGATGGTTTCGTCTATCTCAATTTTGAGGAGTTTGCGCTGCCCATTCACCGTGGCTTTCACCAGGCCCGCACCCGACTCGGCGGTAACGGTTATATCCTTCAGCTTCTCCTGCGCTTCTTTCAACTTGGCCTGGACTTCTTTCATTTTGCCCATCATGCCGAACATATCAAACATAGTCGCTTCTTTTAAAATGATAAGTGTATTTGTACGGATATATGGCTGCCTTGCCTGCCGCTGATGCAAATATACACATTCGTGCTGCCATTTACAGGAGCACCGGCCGGTTACGATATATAGCCATAAAGCCTCCGGGAGTTAGCGCAGAAGCGTGATGGTGCCGGTACGGCGGCGGGAGGCGCCAGAGTCCGAAACAGCCCTCACCTCATAGGCATAAGCGCCTGCCGGCAGCAGTTCGCCCTGATAAGTGCCATCCCAGCCGTTGTCTCCTTCGGTGCCCTCATATATAACATGGCCCAGGCGGTTATATATCCGGATGGTATAGCTGCTGAAAAAGCGCCCCTTTATCTGGAATACATCGTTCAGGCCGTCCCCATTCGGGGTGAAGCCACTGGGTATATAGAGCTGCAGGCCCTGCTCCACCAGCGCGGTGTTGGAATAGGTGCTGGCGCCGTCAGCCGCTGTGCCTCTGACCCGGTAGCGGAGTTGTTGCATCTCCTGTGGGAGGGAGCGGTCGGTGTAAGTGTTTCCGGAGGCGGGATAGCTGTGCAGCACCTTGCCATCCTCGTCGAGCAACTCCACCGTATATTGCCTGACACCATTCGGGAAGCCTTCGTATTTTGTCCATTCCAGCGAGATGGCCGCCCCAGCGTCCTGCTGCTGCGCCTGCAGAAAAATAGGGCAGGAGGTATTGCTAAGGGCGGAGGTATTGCCGCAGGCATTGGTGAAGGCGGCGCGGTAGCAGATTTGCGCGGGTGTAGTTTCTTTATCTGTGAAGGACGCCTGCGGCCCCTGGGTGAGCGCCTCGAAAGCGCTGCCTTCCGCGCTGCGCTCAAAGCTTATCTGCCCGGCTGCCTCTCCCGGTGGCAGTTGCAGGAGCAGTTCCACCTGATTGGCCGGGTTAAAAGTGGAGAGCAGGTACGGGGCGGCCGGAGCAACCGTGGAAACCACCTGCACCTCGCCAGCCGCTGACACCGAAACGCTGCCGTCAGCGGCGATGCCGCGCACCTCATATATATAAGGCTGGCCGCACACCACATCAGTGTCTATATATTGTTTGACGGTATTGCCCAACGTCTGCAGCAGTGATCCGTTTCTGTAAAGCTCGTAGCGCTGCGCATGGGCCATGCTTTGCCACCTGACCGTTGCCTGCTGCTCTTCAGCGGTGAACTCCAGGGCGATGGAACTGACTGCCCTGGCATCCGGAAAGGCAGTGCCGCAGGCATCAAGAGGGCGCACCCTATAGGAGGTTCCTTCCGAGGTGTTCACGTACTGCAGGCGATGCGTGATGGCTGCTTGAGAGATGGTATGGATAGTATCGATGGTAATGTAGCCGGGACTGGAGGCACTGAGGTCCCAGCGCTGCACGATATAAGCAAGGCCGGGCTGCAGGCTCTCCAATGCTAATGCAAGTTGCCCGCTGCCTGCCTGCTCCAGCACGGTCAGGCTGCGGATGAAGGGAACAGGGGCTGCGGGCAGGGTGGTGACCCCGGTGGTGCTTTCTCCGGCACAGGCGCCCCCGGCATATACCCCCGAAACGGTTAGGGTGTATGTGCCCGGTGAGGCGTAGCGATGGGGAACCTGGCTGCCTGGCTTCGCGCCCGTCGTTTTCCCGCCATCCCCGAAATCAAGGGTATAGCTGCTGTAGTTGCTGTCTGTGATGCGGACGGAGACGGCGCCGTTGGCGCAGCTTTGGGCGGTGAAAGAGGGGGCTGGGGAGTCTTTCACCTCAAAGACAACTGATACTGTGTCGGTGAGGGTGTTGCTGCCGTAGTTCGCGATTTGCAGGACCCGGTAGGTGCCGGGTTTGGTGTAGCTGTGCCGCTGGCTGTCGGATGCGTCCGTGATGGGCGAGCCTTTTTTATAATCAAACACATAATACTCATTCTCGTCCGGCACTTTGCCCCCGCAATCCTGAAAGGTGTATTCCTGCCCCACGCAAAGCACCGTCGCCTCCTGCCCCTGCGCGTCATATGCCTTGAAGCACTTGGTAGCGGACTGCGCCCAGGCAAAGCCAGCATATAGGAAGAGCATGATGTGCAGGAGGGGTTTCAAGTTATATGGTTAATATGCAGGTTGGTTAATGAGGTATTATGTAACTGATATCATATATAGCCGGAAGGCTTTTTCAGCACCCACTGGTATATATGACTTAACGTTGCTGAGGGCTGATTATTTATATATACCAGGTTGCGCAATTCATTTTTTGTCCCCTTTCAAAGCTCATCTTGTAGGGAAAAAATTTAGTTCATGCCGCAAGTTTAGCGACAGCGCAAATGTGGCTAAATGGGCATATATAGACTTCAGAAACTGGAATTAAAAAGGATACTCCCGCAGAAACGCGATGCTGGCCTTGACGTCGTGGTGCAGCATACGGTCTGTGGCCATGAAAGGCACCTTTTCGCGGTAAGCCGCCACCAACTTCTCCAGCACCGGCGAAGACCGCAGCGGACGACGGAAATCAAGCGCCTGCGCCGCATGCAGCAACTCAATCGCCAGCACCCGCTCCACGTTTTCCACCACCTGGTATAGCTTAGTGGCCGCATTTGCGCCCATGCATATATAATCTTCCCGGGCGTTGAAGGAGCCGGTGGAGGCGGGGGTGCAAAGCTGCCTGTTCTGGCTCACGATGGCGGCCGCGGTGCTCTGGCTTGCCAGGAAGCCTGTATTGATTCCCGGCTCCGCCACCAGGAACTCCGGCAAACCCCGCAGCCCGGACACAAGCTGACAAGAGCGCCTTTCAGAAATGCCACCAAGATTCGCCAGCGCGGTGGCCAGGAAGTCCAGCGCCAACTCCAGCGGCTGCCCATGGGAAATTCCGCCTGAGAGCACGGTGTCTTCTTCCTGGAAAACGATTGGATCGCCGGTAACGGTGTTGATTTCTGTTTCAACAAGCCCCGCCGTAAAGGTAATGGCGTCTTTGGTGGCACCGTGTACCTGTGGCATGCCTTGGAACGAATAGGGATCCAGCCCGTGCCGCTTCTGCCGCTGCATCAGTTCGCTTCCCTCCAGTAGCTGGCGCACCGCCGCCGCTGTCTCCCGCTGCCCTTTGTGGGGGTGCAGGCGGTGGATTAATGCGTTGAAAGTCTCCAGGCTGCCATCAAATGCATCCAGCGAAAGCGCACCAATCATATCCGCCTGCCGCGACAGTCTCTGCGCATCTAACAGCGCCAGCACCCCATATGTAGCCGTAAACTGGGTGCCGCTCAGCAACGCCAGGCCTTCTCCGGCGTTCAACGTGACGGGTTCCCAACTGAACATCTCCAGCACATGCTCGCTGGCCAGTTTATATCCCTGAAAGCTCACTTCTCCGAGTCCGGCCAGGGGCAGGCAGAGGTGCGCCAGCGGTACGGCGTCGCCAGCGCCTGCCGAACCCTGCTGGTACACCACGGGGTACACCTCCCGGTTATAGAAGTCGATCAGGCGCTTTACCGTTTTCAACTGCACACCGCTATGCCCGTGCGCCAGCGACTGGATCTTGAGCAGCAGCATCAGTTTAACCATATCCTGCGGCACCTCCATTCCTACTCCGCAGGCGTGCGCCAGGAGCAGGTTGCGCTGCAACTGTTCCTGGTCGGGCTGGTAAGTCTGGGTTTGGGTGCCGGTGCTATATATCGGTCGTTCCGGAGCGTTTATTTTCAGCTGCAGGTACGTGTGGCCCTGCACAATCCGCTGTTCCGCCTCCTCCGACAGAGCCAGCGTGTGCTGCCCGCGCAGTATCTGCCCAATAGTCTCGAGGTCCAGGTACTTTCCGGATATATAATGCACATCGGGCATAGCACTTATTTTAACTGTTTGATGATTTCATCTACCGTAAGGTCCTGCTGTTCGCCCTGTTGCATGTTGCGCAGCTTCAGCTTTCCGGTAGCCATTTCTTCTGAGCCTACCAGTATGGCGTAGGGGATGTTCTTCTGGTCGGCATAGCCCAGCTGCTTCTTCAGTTTAGCGGGCTCGGGGTATAATTCGGCGGCAATGCCAGCGTCGCGCAACTGCTGCAGCACCGGCAGGGCATATAACTCTGATTCCCTGTCGAACTGCACGAGGAGCACCAGGGTGCCTGCCTGGCTGCTGTCGGGGAATAGCTGCAGCTCGTCGAGCACGTCATAGATGCGGTCCACGCCAAAGGAGAAGCCGACACCCGACACGCCGGGCAGGCCGAACATACCCGTGAGGTTATCGTAGCGGCCGCCGCCGCTGATGCTGCCCATGCTCACGTTGTTGACCTTCACCTCGAAGATGCAGCCGGTATAGTAGGAGAGGCCGCGCGCCAAGGTTGGGTCGAGTTGTAGCCTCGGGCCCCCAGACGCATTCTGGGCAGACAAAGCCTGGCTGCTGAGCGCCTGCAGGTACTGCCACACCTCGCGCAGGTCCTGTAGGCCGCGTTTGCCTTCCTGCGTGTTGCCCAGGATGGTTTGTAGCTGCTCCAGAAGCTGTTCGTTTGTTCCTTCCAGCGCGTAGAGGGGCTCCAGCTTACCGATGGCTTCCGGCGCTATACCCCGCTCCAGCAGTTCTTTGCGCACGCCGTCCTGGCCTATTTTATCCAATTTGTCAATCGCCACACATATATCGCCCTCGCGCCCTTTGGCACCGATGGCCTCGGCAATGCCCGCCAGCACGCCCCGGTGGTTTATTTTGATGGTGAAATCCGTCAGCCCCAGCGTTGCCAGCACCTCGTTGATCATCTGCACGATCTCGGCCTCGCAGAGCAGCGAGTTGGTGCCGACCACGTCGGCGTCGCACTGGTAAAACTCCCGATAACGGCCCTTCTGCGGCCGGTCAGCGCGCCAGACCGGCTGTATCTGGTAACGCTTAAAAGGGAAGGTGATGTCGTTGCGGTTCATGACCACGTAGCGGGCGAAAGGCACCGTGAGGTCATAGCGTAGTGCTTTCTCCGATATTTTGCGTGTCAGGTGCTTCGCGCCCTCGCTTATATCCTTCTCTGTGGTTTTGGCCAGAAAATCGCCGGAATTCAGGATTTTGAAGATCAGTTGGTCGCCCTCCTCGCCATATTTGCCGGTCAGCACCGAGAGCTGCTCCATGGCTGGGGTTTCGAGCGGCAAAAAGCCGAATTTCTCAAAAGTGCGCCTGATCACCCCGAAGATATAGTTTCGCCTCAGCACGACAGCCGGGCCAAAATCGCGTGTTCCTTTTGGTATAGATGGTTTCTCTTTGCTCATGCGCTTGCGGGTTTGTCCGCGAAGTTAGTAAAAGATGAGGAAAGGTAGGCGTAATCAGGAGCTGCGCCATGAGAAACGAACTGCTTAAAAAGCGTGCTTGTCTCCACGAAAAACATTGTAGACCGTGTAGAAGATGATTTTCAGGTCAAGCAGGAACGACCAGTTCTCAAGGTAGAAAATATCCAGTTTCACCCGGCCGCGCATCTGGCTCACTTCGCTTGTGTCGCCCCGGTAACCCCTTATCTGCGACAAGCCGGTGATGCCCGGTTTGATGAAGTGCCGCACCATGAATTTATCGACAATGGCAGCATATTCCTGCGTGTGCTTGAGCATGTGCGGGCGCGGCCCCACCACCGACATTTTCCCGAAAAGGACATTGAAGAACTGAGGGAGCTCATCCAAGCTCGTTTTCCTCAGAAATGCCCCGATGCGCGTTATCCTGGCGTCGCCCCGACGGGCCTGCTTCAGGTTTGCCTCCTTGTTCACGTACATGGTCCGTAGCTTCCAGCACTGGAATTTCTTATTGTCGATGCCTGAGCGCTCCTGCCTGAAGAAAACGGGTCCTCTGGAGTCCAGTTTGATGAGGATGCCCAGAATGGGCAGCAGCCAGGACAGAACGGAGATGATAACAAAAAGAGAGAAAATAATGTCGAAAGTTCGTTTCGCCACCTTGTTAATGGCATCGTCCAGCGGGATGGACCGCAGCATGAGCACGGGCAGCATGTCGTAAAAATCGACCTTCAGCTTTTTGTAAGGGAAGCTGCCGGGTTCCGGCAGAAACTTTATCCTGACAAGGTTATTGTCCACAAACTCCAGGAGGCGGTTTATCTGCCCTTTCTCCAGTTCAAACGGACAGCAGTAAATCTCGTCCACCTCATTTTCCAGCACGAATTGCTCCACATCGGCCACGCTGCCCGTAATGGGATAGTCTTCGGGTGCTTTATCATCAAAAAAGCCAAGGAACCGATACCCGTACTCCGGGTGGTTCCTAAAGAAGTGCTCTAACTCCAGCCCCACTTTGCTGTAACCCACGATCACTACTTTCCTGTAGTTATACCCCTTCAACCGATAAAGCCGTAGCGCCGTGGAGACGACAAGCCGCCAGGAAAGAATCAGGAAAGCTAAAATGGCATAATGGTAGAGCAGGATTTGCCGGGTGATCGTCTCGTTATTCGCGATGTTCAGGCCCGCCTCCACTAAAATTATATATAGCACGATGGCCTTCAAAGCCGTTAGCAGCACCTTGAGCCTGCGCATGACACGGTATATCTTGTACGTGTTGAGCAGAGAGGTGCAGATAACCCAACCTACTAGCGAACAGCATAGGAATAGCAGAATAGAGGAGGCAGGTGTAGAAGTTGCCTCGTTGCCCAGGCCGTACGCCACGCCAACGGAGACAGCGATGGCCCCTAAATCGCCAAAGAAGTGAATAAGCTTGATATATTTAGAGTACAGTCCAGGCACTTTTACTCCCCTACAGATGGTTTATGTGCAAATACAAAGATAGCAGAGAAGAACGAAAACAACACTACGCCTGCCTGCCTGTGCATCAGAGACTCCGTAACGCAGCACAAAGCAAATATTACTATAAATGCCAGCAGTATAAGTTTACGTTCCCTTAAGGAGTATCGCAGGATAGCAGCTATGCACAGCACGAAGGCAATTAGGCCTGGCATGCCGAGCGAAACGGCTATATCCAGGTACTGGTTGTGAACATTATATTTCGCTTCTATCCCTTCCTCGAAACTTATCAGGCGATACTTTGCTAGCAGGACTTCTTTGTTATCTCCTGTACCAACGCCAAAAACAGGATTGTCTTTAATGACGCCTATGGCAGCCTGCCACATATACATTCTTTCAGAACTGCCTGCCAAGCTGCTCATCTTGTCGCGCAGGTAAGGGACGATTCGATAGGCAGTATAAGAACCTGTAGCAAGAGAAATAAAAATAACGGCTATAATAAAGAATCTTCTTTTCTGAAGCAGGTACGTAGCTGCTATAACAGCAACCGCAACAACAGTTGCAAATAATGCAGTTCTGGAAGATAAGAGAGCAATGAATGTGAAGAAGTAAAAAGACAGCAGTATATGAACTAAGAAGAAGATAACGTGCCTATGCCTCATTTGAATTACTGCTTCATTCAAAAGGATGACCAAGCCTATACCCATGTATAAACTAAAATAAGGGGCATGGAACCCGATAGAAATGGGTAACGAAAACGAAAAGTAAGCCCAATCAAGATTTCTTAGGTTGGCAGCGGTAAGCGGGAAAGCGTGAAAATAAAGGGTATAGGTTTTATATATGGCAAATAATGATACAAAGAGGATACTGAAGGTGAATATCAGAATGGCTTTACGTACCTGTTCCTTTGTTAGCTTTTTGTAGAAGAGTATGGGAAGAAGGGGAACAGAAAGAAGCAATATGATAAAATCAACCGCTTCTTTTTTATTCTGGCTGAGGAAGAAGGAGAGCAGGTACAGCGCGTAAAGAAAGACGAAAGGAAGAAATACTTTATTCTGAACCAGATACTTCAGATTAGAAGCATTTGTTTTCAGATTACCTAACCATACTAGTGCAAGTAGTATTAATGCGCCGGATTTCAGATTGTTGGGCAGGGGCAGGAGAAACGCATATAGGTATATTAGATAGCTATAGTAGTTTCGGGCAATATCTTTTTTAATCCTGCTGCTGTTGAAG
Organism: Pontibacter russatus; assembly: GCF_009931655.1. Taxonomy (NCBI): domain Bacteria; kingdom Pseudomonadati; phylum Bacteroidota; class Cytophagia; order Cytophagales; family Hymenobacteraceae; genus Pontibacter; species Pontibacter russatus. The sequence goes on from NZ_CP047984.1 coordinate 4,786,584, forward strand.
AAAATCATGATACTTGCTTTCAACGTAGGTCCTGATGCTGTTGGAGAAGTTTTGCCTGCTGAATTTTTCTGCATTGGCTCGGATGGTGCAGCTATTGAAAGCTCCCACCTTCTCTTCAAAAGCTTTGACAGCGTTTTTCAGGCTTTGGCGGGTTTGCTTATAGAAGAATATTCCTGTTTCAGGAGTTACAGTTTCTAGTGCGCCGCCTTTGCCGTAGGCTATTACAGGAGTTCCACAGGCCTGTGCTTCAACAGGCGTGATGCCGAAATCTTCCTCGGCAGCAAAAACAAAAGCTTTGGCCCGCTGCATATGATCCTTTAACACATTGAACGGCTGATAGCCTAATAACTCTACGTTATTGCCGGCCTTTGCTTTTATTTTTTTGAAGTCTGGACCCTCCCCAATGACGATAAGCCTTTTCTCAGGCATATCCGAGAACGCTTCTACTATGAGGTCTATTCGCTTGTAAGGCACCATGCGCGAGGCAGTGAGGTAAAAATTTTCTTTGTTTTCCCGAAATTCAAAGCGGTCCACATCTACCGGCGGATATATAACCGTAGCATCCCTATTGTAAATTTTTTTGAGCCGCCTGGCAATATAAGCAGAGTTCGCAATAAAATGGTCTACACGGTTAACGGTGGAGGTGTCCCATATCCTGATATAGTGTAGCACGAGCTTCGCTATAAGTCCTTTCAATCCCCTGTTTAGGTTTGCTTCGTCTAAATACTGATGATACAAATCCCAGGCATAGCGGATAGGAGAGTGGCAGTAGCAGATATGCAGCTGATTGGAATTAGTGAGTGCTCCCTTGGCCACTGCATAAGAGGATGATATTACTAAATCATAAGACGTGAGATTAAACTGCTCAACAGCCAACGGAAATAGCGGCAGGTAGCTCCTGTACTTGTTTTTCGAGAAAGGCAGCCTGTCTATAAAAGATGTCCTGATTTCGCAGTTGCTGAAGTAGGAGCCTGCAATAGCGTCCTCGTTTTTCATCAGTGTGAAGATGTCGCCTGGGTAAACCCGGTGGATTTCCTCCAGTACCTTCTCCGCACCACCCATCACAGGTATCCAATCATGCACAATAGCTGTTTTCACAGGGCTGGTTTGATAAAGCTTCAGATTAATTGATTTATGTTTCAGGCAGCTATTGAACCCATGCCCCTTTTTGCTGATGTAAACAGTCTACAGCAAAACAAGCGGGATTGGGTGACCAGATGACCGGACATCCGGGCGCACAAAAATGCTAAGGTTCAAGATAGACACACTCTGTCTTCCGGACCATGTCCTCAACCCTGAAATATTTATTGTAAACTTCCCGTGACCTTTCGGCGCATCTGTTATATAAGTCCATATCAGAGTGAAGCAGAGTAATGTACTGGACAGCCTTTTCATAATCATTCAAAGGGTACAGAAAGCCATTTTCCCCCTGCATCACTACCTCGTCATTCCCGGTAACGTCACTGGCCACAATAGGCAATCCCATGGCGGCGGCCTCCACCAACGCGATAGGTAGTCCTTCCCACCGCGATGTAGATAAATAAATGTCTGACTGTTGAAGATAATCCGACGGATTGTCTTTGAATCCGGTAAAAATAATATTGTTAGTTTGCTCAGTACTGGCTTGTTCTTCCAAAGCGGCTTTGTCGGGGCCGTCTCCAATCCAGATAAAACGAATGTCGGATGCCGCAGCGAATGCCTTAGCGATTGTATAAGCCAGCTGCATGTTTTTAGAATAGTCGAATCTGGAGATGCATGCAACAGTAAACACTTCGCTGCTGTTTCTGGTCTTACCGTTCTTCACAACGGGTGAGGCTATGCCGTTATATATAATAGATGTCCTCTGTGCTGTTGAAAAGCCCGAAGTTAGGCAAATGTTTTTTTCGCCGTTAGAGACATTGATGAATTTATCAGTAAGCTTCCCGGCGGCCTTTTCGAAAAGCAAGTAAGCTGATTTCTGAAGCGGGTTATACTCCTGTATATGGACCCCATGGAAAGTGTGAACAACCTTGAGACCAGGCATCAGCAGCTTTAGTGCTCTGGCATAAACGCCTGCTCCTTTGCCATGTGAATGCACAAGCCTGATGCCCTGAATTTTTATGTAACGTTTGAGGCTTAATAGCGACTTTACACTGAATTTCCTGTGCGGTATGGTATGGAGCCCGCTCACTTTTTCATTTCCTGCCCATAAATCATAATAGGGCGCATCGGTAGGGCAGGCTATATATACTTCAAACCGCTCAGAGAGGTTGTTAAGCAGCAGGTCCAGGTGCTTGGGACCTCCGCCATGGTCAGCCCTGACGGTTATGTACAACAGCTTCACTTTGCTGCTCATAATGCTTGTGTATGAAAATGTAAAAAAGCGAGAATTGCGCCAGCAGCATGTCCGACATCAAAGATCCTCCGGTATTGTTTGTGATAAACAGGCCAACTGAAAAGTAAAAAAACAACTCGTAAAGAGAAGAGTACCTGCTCAGCCTGCTTAACCTGAACAGCAGACTGATAAAGAAAAACAGAATGCTAAATAAGGCAATTATCCCCCCGTAAGCAAGCATGATGAAAAACAGGCTCTCCGGTACGGAGGCGTAATTATCATACATGCCAAAATAACTGTTGGTCTCCTTTAAGAAATAAGTAAAATTAAAATCGTTGTAGCCGTATCCAATAAGGAGGTGAAAGGGAAACAATATGTAGGAGAGGAGAATAAGTATCCATACATTGAACCGCAGGTTTATGTTCTGCTCCCCACCCGATTCTGTGATTGATCTCAGCGTGTACTCAATCTTGTTGATCAGACCTATGTTTACATCATTAACCAGTATCACAACCAGAAAAACTGATAAAGCCAGCAGAAAGTAAAGGTATACCTTTTTTAGCCTGAGCTTTAACAGGTCTTTGGAGAAGAAGCACAGGTTAACCAACAGAAATATCAGGAGGGACTCTCGGGATGTGAGCAGGGACAGGCTTATGACAACAAGGATTATTAATAAGATGCTTGATCTGCCACCTTCTTTCTTGTTTCCGGTGAGTAAAAGGTGCAGGTTTAGCAGGTAAATTAAAACCAGATAAGAGCCATATACCCCGTGATTGCCTGCGGACCTGGTAAAGGACAGAGTTCGTGGATCAAAGTTTAGATTGGATAAACCGGAGGGTACGTAATTCACATCCCATGTGGTTAAGTAAAAATATTCTCCAGTCGTGCCAGTGAAAGTATACCACCTGAAAGCATATATGACTAACGTAATCAGGATGCTGTAAAATGCTATTTTGTTAAAGGAGGCGATAAAACCAGCCAGATTGTTCCGGGACACGAGCAGAACAGCAATGATATATAAGAGATACTTGAGTGTTTTAAACAAACCAGCTATATCAATGAAATTGCTGAAGGATATTAGCGTGCAGACAAGGATTAGAAGAACGGAGGCAAAGTAATAGAGATAGGGGCTTATGAATTTGGGAAGTACGAACAGCTGTCTGTAATCGAAGATAATAATGAGTACTACTACAATAGCAATAATTAGCTCCTGCGGATATAGGTATACACCTTCAGCAAACTCAATCTTAAAACTGACCGGAAGAGTTAGAAGAGAATAGTATATAATGCTGTTAAGAGAAAGCCTCATGCTCTGATTTTCAACTTAACTATTCGACAACTCAGAAAACAAGGCTTCGTAACTGCTGATTATTTTGTTCAAAGCATACCTCTCGGTGGTAAGGGCCATAATGCGCTGTCTGTCATATTCGGTATGGGCGACCTGTGTGATGCTTTCGGCGAGCGCAGCCTGGTTGTCATCTTCGACCAATGTTCCGCAAATCGTATTGTTTATTATTTCAGAGATTCCTCCCGGGCTTCTGAATCCTATCACCGGCACGCCGCAGGCATTTGCCTCAATCACGACATTGGGAAAACCCTCATAATACGACGTTTGGATCAAAGCTTTTGCATACCGCATATATACATAAGGGTTAGGGATAAACCCCAAAAAGGAAATCCTGTCTGTAAGGTGTTCTGCCTCAGCTAAAGAAACAAGCTTATCTTTATCTACGCCGTCCCCAATGATGCTGAGATGAATGGATCTGTCTTCTATATACTTGAAAGCCTTTATGAGTCTATCAAATCCTTTTTCCTTTGAAAGCCTTCCCACCGCTACGAAATTTATTCTGCCAGGGTCCTGAAAGGGATTTGGAGCCGTGCCGATAATGTGGTGAATTTGGGCCTCGTCTACGGGGTTATTGATTACAAGGGTTTTTTCTGCGGGAATATTGTAATTTTGAATCAAATCCTGCTGCATATAGCCTGATTGGCAAACTATTTTATCAAACGACTTGTAAACAGTCCTGAACAGAAAGTCGAACAGGGCAGGATATACCTCGTTCTTATTGTGCAGACTGACTGTGCTGGATTCCCGGGCAATGAATCTGATGCTTTTAGGCAGAAGGCGCCTCAAACTAGCAATCATCAGGTTCAGATGCCCCAGTGTTGAAAAAACGATGTCAGGCTTCTGCTTCCGCAGCAGCCTAAATATCTTAAGCGGGGCATACCTAGTGCGGCTCAGGTCAAGATTTACAATTTCAACATTTTCGGGTATACCCTTTAAAAAAACACCTTCTTTTTTAATAAGAGCAAGGATTATTTCGAACTTATCAGGGTTTATATGCCTGACCAGATGAGATACCACCCTCTCCGAACCTCCTCCATGCATAGAGGGGATAATAAAAAGAATTCGTGGTTTTAAAACCATTTAATTTCAGGGATGAACTATTTAGAAGAGAAAAAGCGCTGGACCTTTCTTTTAAGTGTCGGCAAATCTTTGATCTTCTTTAGGCTAAAGAATACTCTCCTGGATGTTCCTTGGTACAGCTTAATCTTATAATCTATCTGACTTACACTTTTCCCCTCTCCGGACGTTGAATCTATCAGGGAGTTTAATCCATCAACGTAGTTACTCTCAATATTTGCTTCACCCGAAGGTTTTGCCTGTTGCCGCATCAGGTACTGCCATACTTCCAGATGTTTATTGGCATAGTCTTTCCATGTCCAGTCGGCAATCGAATTGATCAGTTTATCTCTTTGCGCCTTAATTATATTAAACTGAGCACACAATTCTTCTTTTGTGTTGAATGAGTGCGTAATGGCATCCTTTGCATCTAGATGATAACCCTGAGGCGTAACAATGGTTTTAACACCCGCTGCTAAGGCATCGATAAAGCCCATGGAGCCTTCGTCCTGGCCCAGATACAGGTAATAATCAAGGGAAGGAATAAGCTTTACATACTCCTCATAGTCAAAGTCATTAAAGTAGGTTACGTGAAAACCCTTTGCCTTCATTTTGGCGATGATTCCTTCCCAGCCCATCCCCATGATTTTAAACTGGAAATCAGAAGGAGATATATTATCAGCCAGTTCCAGCAGGAGGTGCTCTCTTTTGCAACCATCGGGTTGCACTTTGCTAGTAATTCCTATTGCGATGGGCTCCGGCTTGATGACGCCGTCGTGCGCTGGATTTACAAAGCAGAGTTTATTTCTGGGCACTCCAGCGCCCGAAAGCTGATGCATAGTTTCCGCTGACATGCATATTCCAACATGGGCTGTCTTTAACTGCTCTTTTATTAAGCTGAGCTTCCTTACATCATCCACGTGCGTGATCATCAGGGTCTCCACACCTCCTGTATAGCTCTCGTAGCCTAAATAAATGATATGATGATTGATATCTGCAGCCGGATCAGCTGTTTTGGCGATATCTACCTCCATACCCAATAAGGCCAGTTCTTCCTGAAGCTTTCTGGCAAATTTACCCAGTATCCAGCCATGGATGTCTTCATAACTGACAATCCTTACCCGCATTTCTATAATTTTTGAGCTACAATACTTATGTTCCAATCGTATGGAGCAAGTTCTTTGCCGGACGCCATAAAGGGGAGGGCAGCCTTTAGCTGGAAGTTATTGATTTTCAGCAGACTTTCTATCTCTGGAAGAAAGTAGTAATGCAAGTGATGCAATTCTTCAAACTCATCAGTCTTTACATTGTCTTCCAGCAGCAGACAGGTAAACTTTACAAAGGCATCCTGTTTAAGCAAGTCAAGGCTTGTCTCCGAAATCCTGATAATCTCTGTGCTGTTGCTTTGCTTACGGAGTACCCGTACCGGGGAGTAATCTCTCACAACAGCGTTTCCATTCCAGAAGTCAAAAATAAAGAACCCCTCATCTTCCAGCAGGTTATATATGTTTGACATTGTTTTGCTCTGGTCTTCGAAAGTGGTTAAATAGTTGACAGCAGAAAACATGGAGATTACCACATCGTATTTTCTGTCTATCTGGTGGGCTTCCTGAAAAGAGAAATTATACAGGTTAGCGTCCAGGCCATTTGCTTCTGTTAGCTCCCTGGCCTCATCAATCATGCTTGCAGAAATGTCACTGCCATCGATCTTGTAACCATACTTGGCCATCTCGATGATGTGCCGGCCTGTGCCGCAGGCCAGGTCCAGAACATTACAGCCGGAGGCTTCTCTCCTGGCGAAGTCCTGTATCAGGGAATTGATATAAGCGGCCTCTCCTGCATAGTCTTTGTCCTTGTATAGCAGGTCATAAAACCTGGCGTACTTCTTAAACTGCCCAACCTCCATTAGTATGTTATTCCTTTTAAAGTTCGTTTAACAATTTCAGATACTGTTATCTGATCCTGCTCCTTCAGGCCCATTCCGCTTGGTACATAAAGCCCGCGCCGCGCAATTTTTTCAGCCACCGGATAGCTTTCGTTCTTAAACAGCCCCATTTCCTGAAATACCGGCTGCTCATGGAGCGGCCAGAAAAATGGCCTTGTCTGAACGCCTTCATTCAGAAGCATCTTAGCCCAGGTAGACGCATCGAATGGTACATCGTCATCCAGAAGTAGACCGAATACCCAATACACAGGTTTTGCCCAATCTTCTGTTTTTTGAAGCCTGACGCCCGGAACGTCCTGTAAGGCATAAGTATATAGGCGGCCCTGGTTGACTTTGATGTTCAGCAGTTCGTCAACTCTTTCTATTTGGGCCAGACCTACAGCGGCCTGTAAGTTTGTTATCCGGAAGTTGTATCCTAAATCCCTGTGCAGGAACCGTTGCTGTGGCTGAAAACAGAGGTTGCGGTAGTAACGAGCGGCCTCCGCAATCCTATCATCATCGGTTACTACCATACCGCCTTCTCCGGTGGTTATTATTTTGTTGGCATAGAAGCTGAAAGTAGCCAAATGACCGATAGAACCACATTTTCTGCCTTTGTATTCTGCTCCGTGTGCCTCGGCGGCATCTTCTAACACATATAGCCCGTATTGCTCTGCAATTTCCATTATAGGGTCCATGTCGCAGGGCTGCCCGAAGATATGAACCGGCATAATGGCTTTTGTGCGAGGCGTTATTTTATCTTTAAGTTGATTAACATCCAGATTCCAGGTATGTGGATCCACATCTATCAGTACGGGCACTCCACCCCGCCTTAAGATGCCCATCGGGCAAGACACAATAGTATGGGAGGGAAGGATAACTTCATCGCCTGGCTGAAGCGCTATGGCGGCTAAGGCAAGTTCGATGGCTACAGTGCCATTGCATACCGCTATAGCATGCTTTACACCGATAAACTGCGCAAACTTTTCTTCAAATTCCTTAACATAAGGGCCGTCGGATGAAATCCAGCCTGTTTCGATACAGGTAGACAGGTATTTTTTCTCATTACCGTTCAGCAGGGGTTCATTAACTAATATCATGATGCTAAAAATGTGTCTTATCGTTGCTTACTCCATTATATGGACCCTGCTTGATTTCCAGCATCTCTGAATCCTCCAGCATCTCAAAGCCATGTCCCCGGAGGCCAGTAGAATTGTGTCGCCCTGGTTCAGGATTTTGGAGCATATATAGCCCAAGTGCTGATCATAAAGGTTTACTTTCACTTTTCCTTTTCGTATCACCAGCACTTCCTGCGTTAAGAAGACTTCCCTGGAGAGTTTGTTATGATAGTGAGGCTTTATCAGCCCTTCTTTGGGGTATTTAATGATACCGAGTTGCTGTGAGTAGTCTTCAGGAGTGTAGAATTCGGTTTTGTCAGGGCTGTAAGTGGCTTTGATGATATGGCAGATGGCCTGTTTTGTAATAGGGTCATGTACTACTTCAATGGATGGTGTTTTCACAGAGGACTCAAGCATAGCATTACCAAAGGTTAGTTATTTATTATTTAAAGTTTGATTTCATCTTCCTGAGCAAGTCTGGTTTCAGGTTTTCCAGGAACAAAACCATGAAAGGCGCTAATATAAGGCTAAAATAGATAACAACATGTAATAAGCTGTTTAGTAAATAGCCTGAAAAATGAAATATTACTGCTATCCCAAGGGCTAATAGGAAAGTGAAAAATAGCTGCAGGAGGGGCTTCGCAAAGGTTCTGAAAGCGAATACCTGGAAATTTCGCTGAAGATAACATACCGAAATAATGATGTTAACGGCACTGCTGATGGACAAACCTATCGACAGGCCCAGGTAAGAAAAATCGGAGGTTAGAGCCAGTGAAGTGATTATATAGGTAGCTAATTCTAAAATGGCAATCACAGAGAGGGCAACAGTTCGACCTGTCAGGTAGAATATTTTACTTACAATGTTCCCCAGGCTCCCAAATACCAGAGCCCCCATCAGTATCTTCAGCGCACAAGTTACGCCCACCACATCCCGGTGCGTGAAAGCGCCTCGCTCAAACACAAAACTTATGATAAACTCTCCGGCAGAGAGCATAAGCAAAATTATTGGCGCGAGCAGCATCGCTATGGTTATAACAGCCTTGCTTGCATAATCCGATAGCAGCTTCCTGTCCTGCTTCGCCCAGGCGTCTGCCATTGCAGGAAAAAAAGTTGTCGCAATTCCTCCCGAAACTAAGGTGGCCATAACTAACATGAGTTGATTGCTATAACCTAGGTAGGAGATACTCCCATCCGGCAGCCCTGAAGCAATAACTCTTTCAATTAGCGTGGTTGATCTGAATATCATGCCCGATGCGATCAGCGGCAAGGAGGACTTGAGGAGAAGTAGCGCCTCTCTGTTCCTGAAGGACAGGCGGTGGCTTCGCCTAAAGCTCTTCAGGGCAATTGGGCTAACAACAAGAAGCGAAACGAAGGAGCCTGCCACATAGCCAACTGCAACTGATGCTATGCCGAGTATGTGGTAGAAGATCACAACAGCTGCAATGTTGACAGCCACACCAATTACCGGGGCAAGTGCTGCTCTCAGAAAGCGCCTGTTGATATGGTAGAGGTTAATTGTAAAAGTAAAAAGTGCCTGTGTAGGGAGGGAAAAAATCAGGATTTTAAGGAGAAGGCTGGTCTTAGCCGTTTCGGCAGACGTAAAACCGGGAGCAGCCAGAGAGATCACTTGCGGAGCGAATAGCAGCACCCCCAGCACTAGTGCAAGCAATCCAGCGCCACAAATTACGAACATAGAGTTGAATACGCTCCTGAACTCATAGGCACTGGAACTGAGCTTGAACCGGCTCAGAACAGGTAGAACCAACGATGAAACAGACCCTGTAAACAGTGCGCTAAAATAAGTTGGAATGGAAATCGCGGCAAAGTATAAATCCCGCTCCTGCGACGCTCCAAAGTAATAGGCAACCACGAGGCTGCTTATAAAATTAATTACAACATTGGCAAGTGAAAGCAAGGTGACTAAAACGCTGCTCTTTAGCAATAGATTAGGCTTCACTGTTAACTATAGGGGCTATTTGGGCCAAAAGTACAGGTTTTACGAGAAATATAATCTCTGAACTCTATATTATCTCAGTGGCTCGAGTTGCTTTATTAATTTTAGTGCCTATAACATGTTAGTATGAAGATTAAGTTCTTAAAATGCAGAAATGTATAGCAGAGGCACATCCGCCTTATGAGACTTGTGTCTACTATGCAACGGAAAGGATAATTTGTTATTGCTACTTTCAGCAAGTATGGCACTGGGTGCATTCTATGAGTACTTATCCAACTGCGACTGCTGTATCTGTTTCATTCTTCAACAGATAGCCTTGCTACGGAATCGGGAAAAATCACAATGCCTGATTTTTTATGCTTATTATCAGCCTGTTGTACCGCCTACGCTGCTTTATTTTAGCAGACCACCTTCACAAGTTCTAAAGCTACACGCCAGTACTCTGTTAACTGCGATAACTATAAAAGAAGGAATACAATTAGATAAATTTGATAGTATAATCGTAATGAATAAATTTACGACTTTATCCGACATCTGAACCAGTTTAGGGTAAAGAGTAGTTAAGTATGAAATATAACGAAAATATAAATCTTAAGTGTATAAAAAAAACTACCATAATACTGATCTAAGCCGGCTTAGCTTCCTGATAACCGGAGGCGCGGGATTTATCGGCTCTGGTATTGTACAATACCTCTTGAGGTATGGTGCAAAGAAAGTGCGCGTGCTCGATAACTTTTCGACAGGCTCTTACGCCAATATCGATGCATTTAAGGAAGATCCAGCTTTCGAGCTGGTAGTAGGTGATATACGTGATCTGCAGACCTGCAGAGACTCACTTGAGGGAGTTGATTATGTCTCGCACCAGGCGGCTCTTGGCTCAGTTCCACGATCTATTAATGATCCGCTTCTAAGCAATGAAGTGAATGTTACAGGTTTCCTCAATATGCTGGTGGCAGCTCGCGATGCGGGTGTCAGCCGAATGGTATACGCCGCAAGTTCCAGCACATACGGTGATCATGCCGGGCTGCCTAAAGTGGAAGAACAGATCGGGAAACCCCTGTCGCCTTATGCTATCACAAAGTACGTGAATGAATTATACGCCAGTGTCTTCTCAAAGACTTATGAGTTCCACACCATTGGCCTTCGCTACTTTAATGTCTTTGGGCCGAGACAGAATCCGCATGGGCCATACGCGGCAGTTATCCCCCTTTTTTTAGAGGCGGTGCTTGAAAATAAGGTTCCCTATATAAACGGAGACGGCGAAACAAGCCGCGACTTTACCTTCGTTGAAAATGCAATTCAGGCGAATATAAAAGCTTTTTTTGCAGCAGACATACAGCAACATGAGGTTGTAAACATTGCCTACGGCGAACGCACAACACTTAACCAACTGTGGCGTGAAATAAATGCATTAGCCGGTTCAAACATTGAGGCACAATATCGTCCGGAGCGTAAAGGAGACATTAAACACAGCCTGGCTGATATTGGAAAGGCTAACAGGCTTTTTGGTTACGCTCCTGAATATTCAGTTTCCGAAGGATTAAAACTTACCTATGATTGGTACAGCAAAGTATACATGTTGTAGCGCTTAAAATTATCCTTGGGGCAGGAAGTACGCCTTATAGTGAGCAGGATGATCAGATGCGGTTGCAGCTAAAAATGCACAATCATAGTGGTAGACACGCCTTATACAGCCGTGCCATTTTCATATATACAGCTGAAATAATGAATTGCTGGCCCGATTGGTGCTTGCTACTATTCGTTCATATTCCTCGTGTAGCCAGTGGTACTGAGACGGAAGCCTTCCCTGAATAAATATCGCAGCGAATATTACCCCTTACACCCTTGATCCAGCAGCCTTTAAGGACAGTGTAGCGCATACATGTCTCTATAACAGAAGCTCATCTATAATTTGCCTTTTTGCTTGTGCTGCTTTCTATCTCTATCTTTAGCCAAACTCTTTTTATATGTATAATGACATCAAAGATGGGCGGGAACAGCGGCCATCTGACACGCGGGACGAAATTGACCTTCTTTTTCTATTTAGGAAAATTGGGGAGGGATTACGGGCTCTAGGCGATAAGTTTTTCTATGCGTCGCATGTGGTTCGGGAATATTACCTGCGGGTAATGTCAATAACGTTAACTGGTGCCATATTGGGATATGGCTTGTTTTCTATCACAAAGCCCTACTACAACTCTTCTATGACCTTGATTCTGGCTGAAATCCGGAATGAGTTTATCGAAGATCAGCTGAACAAGCTTTCTGTCCTGATTAACGAGCAGAACTTCGGGGCTATATCCGAAAGATTGGATATCAGTGTGGAAGCTGCAGGGGAGATAAAGGGGATGAGCTTTTATAACCTGGATCAGGATAGAATAGCTGAGGACAGTGTGTTGACAGGCTCACCATTCCGAATAGAGCTAATGCTTTACAACAACCAGCTTTTTGACACCATGGAGCCTGCGCTAACGAACTACCTGGAAAATAACCGTTACTTTTCGAAGCAGAAAAGGATACGCCAGCAGCAGATGCAGAGCATGATCTCCAAGTACAAGCAGGATATTGAATCTTTGGACAGCGTAAAAACAACAGTGGCAAGTCCGCAAGGCCCCGTGAACGGGTTCGTATATGGCCAGCCCATTGATCCTTCCAACTTATACCGCGAAAGCATTAACATGTACCAGGAGCAGATAGAACTGGAAGCGGAACTGGAGCAGCTGGACAATGTGGAAGTGGTGAACGGTTTTGTGACGAGGCTGCGACCTTCGGGGCCAAACCTAATAAAGTATGTTTTAGTTGGCGCTTCTATTGGCTTTTTAGTTGGCCTGCTTGTGGCACTGAGGCTAGAATCTAATAAGAGAAAGCTGCAGTCCACCTAGTACGCATTTCCATCATATATAAGCAAAGGCGCTGTCCCCTCTCGAAAACAGCGCCTTTGCTTATATATAGCAGGTTACTCTTCCTTCCGTACCACCCAGCTCAGGTTATACAGATCCTTGCGGCGGTCTTTCAGGTTGCGGACGCTGCCAGCGGTGTTCAGGTCCTTCAGCAGGTCCAGGTCCAGGTCGGCAATCAGTGTCATCTCAGTATTAGGCGTCGCTTCGGCTACTACGGCATCATGCGGGAACGCGAAGTCGGAAGGGGAGAAGACGGCAGACTGCGAATACTGGATGTCCATGTTCTCCACCTTCGGCAGGTTGCCGACACTGCCCGTGATGGCGACGTAGCACTCGTTCTCAATGGCACGGGCCTGGGAGCAGAGGCGCACCCGCAGGTACGCGTTCTTGGTGTCCGTCCAGAAGGGCACGAACAGGATCTTCATGTCCATATCGGACAGCATGCGCGCCAGCTCCGGGAATTCCACATCATAACAAATCAAAATGCCGATTTTACCGATATCCGTATCGAATATTTTGAGTTTATGGCCGCCGCGCATGCCCCAGTAGTGCGACTCGTCCGGCGTGACGTGCAGCTTATATTGGGCATCGTAGGTGCCGTCGCGGCGGCAGAGGTAGCTCACGTTATAGAGTTTGTTGTCGTAATACTCCGGCATGCTGCCGGCAATGATGTTGATGTTGTAAGACAAGGCGAGGTGAATCATCCGCTCCCGGATCTCCTCGGTGTACTCGGCCATGCTCCGGATGGCCTCGGATGGCGACTCCTCGTTGGTGAGGGCCATCAGCGGCGCGTTGAAGAACTCCGGGAACACCACAATATCTGATTTATAGGAGCTCACGGTGTCCACGAAGAACTCCACCTGCTGCATAAAATCATCGAGGTCCTTTACCGACCGCATCTGCCACTGCACAATGCCTATCCGGACAACTGTTTTGCGGCCCCCTATAATCTTTTCCTTCTCCTCGTAATACACGTTTATCCACTCCAGCAGCGTGGCGTAAGAGCGCGACTCCTTGTCGTCGGGCAGGTAGTTCTTCAGGATTTTGCGGACGTGGAAATCGTTGCTGAGCTGGAAGGAGAGCACCGGGTCCGAGAGTTCCTTGTTGCGTACCATCTCGATGTACTTGGCTGGCGTCAGTTTATCGGCGTAGTCTTTATAGCCCGGTATGCGGCCACCCGCGATGATGCCGCGCAGGTTCAGGTTTTCGCAAATCTCCTTGCGCGCATCATACAGGCGGCGGCCCAGGCGCAGGTTCCTGTACTCGGGGTGCACAAACACATCGATGCCATACAGGGTTTCCCCATCGGGGTCGTGGGATTTGAAGGTGCCGTTGTCTATGATCTGCTCATAGGTGTGCTTGTCGCCGTACTTGTCGTAACTGACGATGAGGCTGAGCGCTGCGGCCACCACCATTCCGTTGTCTTCAATGCATATCTGGCCCTCCGGGAATTTCTTCAGCAGATTGGAGAACTCTTTGCGTGTCCAGGCGCCGTCGATGTTGCGGTACACCAGGTTCATGATCTCTTTAACTTCCTTGTAATCTTTCAGCTCCAGTTGGCGGAGCAGCAACCTATGTTCAAAACTCGTTTCGATCTTTTCGCTCATGTGTGGGATGATGTCTCTTTTATTTGCTGTACCTGTATACGTACCGCCAGTGCCGTTTCGATATGCTCTAAACGTAGCAGCGCAAAATGCCAAAAATTCTTTTTACAAAATTAATCAAAAAGCGCAGTTGCAGGCTGCGCTTTTTGGTAACGTCTTTTCTGAGTGCGGGGCTTATAACTGTATCTCCGGAACGTCACCTTCCACCAGCAGCGAACCGGCAGTGGCGGCTTTGATTTCCTCCACAGTCACACCCGGTGCGCGTTCCAGCAGCCGGAAGCCTTTGCCCGTTACCTCCAGCACCGCTAAATCCGTTACAATTTTCTTCACGCACCTTACGCCTGTAATGGGCAAGGAGCACTCTTTCAATAGCTTGGATGAACCGTCGCGGGCGGTGTGCTGCATGGCCACGATGATGTTTTTGGCAGAAGCCACCAGGTCCATGGCCCCGCCCATGCCCTTCACCATCTTGCCCGGAATTTTCCAGTTGGCGATGTCCCCCTGCTCCGATACCTCCATAGCGCCCAAGATGGTCAGATCCACGTGTTCCCCCCGAATCATGCCGAAGCTGTCGGCCGAACTGAAAAGGGCGGAGCCGGGCAGCGTGGTGACGGTCTGCTTTCCGGCGTTTATCAGGTCCGGGTCTACTTGGTCCTCGGTAGGGAAGGGGCCCATCCCCAGCAGCCCGTTCTCAGACTGCAGCACCACATCCACCCCCTCGGGTATATAATTGGAGACGAGCGTCGGGATGCCGATGCCCAGATTCACGTACATCCCGCTCTTCACTTCTTTGGCGATGCGTTGCGCAATTCCATGTTTATCTAAAGCCATAGTTTTCTCTCAGATGGTTTATGCAGTTCTGACCGTCCTGTGCTCAATGCGCTTCTCATAGTGCTCACCCTGAAAGATGCGCTGCACAAAAATTCCGGGCGTGTGAATCGTATTGGGGTCTAATTCGCCGGCAGGCACCAGTTCCTCCACCTCCGCTACCGTTATTTTGCCTGCCGTGGCCATCATGGGATTGAAGTTGCGCGCCGTGCCTTTGTATAGGAGGTTGCCGGCGGTGTCACCTTTCCAGGCTTTTACCAGGGCGAAATCAGCTTTCAGCCAGCGCTCCATCAGGTACATTTTCCCGTTAAACTCCCGCGCTTCCTTGCCCTCGCCCACCTCTGTGCCAAAACCGGCAGGGGTGAAGAATGCGGGGATTCCGGCCCCTCCGGCCCGGATGCGTTCTGCCAGCGTGCCCTGCGGTATCAGTTCCACTTCCAGTTCTCCCGCCAGCAACTGGCGCTCGAACTCGGCGTTCTCGCCTACGTAGCTGGAAATCATCTTCCGGACCTGGCGCTTCTGCAGCAGCAGCCCGATGCCGAAGTCGTCCACACCGGCGTTGTTCGAGATGCAGGTCAGGTTTTTCACGCCCAGCCGTAGCAGTTCCCGGATGGCGTTTTCGGGAAGTCCGCAGAGGCCGAAGCCACCGACCATCAGCGTCATACCGTCCTGTATGCCTTCCAGTGCGGCGCGGGCATTTTCAACAGTTTTGTTTATCATGGTTGGGTGCAGGAGTTTTATATATAAGTGCCTTATTTATATATAGCTGTTCGTTTTTCAGGCACAATAGGTTTTGCTTTCATACCCTTATTCTATATATAGCCAGCAGCTTTAGCGTGGCAGGCGCACAAAAAAAGCAGCCGTACCAAACCGGCTGCTTTTTTTGTGCATTTATATGTGCGGTTATATATAAGACTGCCTAATCCACTCCAAGCGCTATTTTGGTGGCATCGCGGTCTTTCGCCAGCTGTTCCTTCAGCGCCTCCAAGCCGTCGAACTTTTGCTCCTGCCGCAGCAGCTGCACAAATTCAACGGTCAGCGTCTGCCCGTATATATTACGGTCGAAGTGCAGGAGGTGTACTTCGATGGTGAGTTGCCTGCCGTCCACGGTTGGCCTCAAACCTATGTTCATCATGCCGGGGTGCCTTTCCTGGTCGTGCAGTACCCACACGGCATACACGCCGTTGCCCGGCACCAGCTTGTGGTTGGCGGGAGGCGCCAGATTGGCGGTGGGATAGCCGATGGTACGGCCCAGTTTGTCCCCTTCCACCACCACCGAAGTCAGCGAAAAGGGGCGGCCCAGGTAGCTGTTTGCTGTCGCAATGTCGCCTTCTTCGAGCGCCCTGCGGATTTTGGTGGAGCTGACGGCCACGTCATCCACGTCCTGGCGCGGTATTTCCTCCACCTCAAAGCCATATATAGCTGAGCGGGCTTTCAGGTTTTCGAAGCTGCCCTCCCGGTTTTTCCCGAAGCGGTGGTCGTAGCCAATCACCAGCACCTTGGTGTTGATGGTGCGCACGAGCACATCGGTGATGAAATTGCGGGAACTGGTGCGGGCGAACTCTTTGGTGAAGGGGATGACCAGGAGGTAATCGACCCCGAAGCTCCGGAGTTGCTCCACGCGCTCCTCGATGGTGGACAGCAGCTTCAGGTCGTTGTCCTCGGGGAAGAGCACCAGGCGCGGGTGCGGCCAGTAAGTGATAACCACGCTCTGGCCGTTGCTCTGGCGGGCGCGCTCTTTCACGCGCTCCAGTATTTTCTGGTGCCCGACGTGTACGCCGTCGAAGGTGCCGCTGGTGACAACGGCGTAACTGAGTTGCGGAAACTGGGTTATGTCACGGATTACTTCCATTCGCCGCCTCGGTTTGCTTCCTTCTTATTTCCTGAATGTCTTCGATGCTAAGGGCGGCCTCCAGCCTGTAGTCGCCGATGCGCGTGCGAACGAGGGAGGAGAGGTGGGCCCCACAGCCCAGCGCCTGCCCCAGGTCGTAGGCCAGGCTGCGGATATAGGTGCCTTTGGTGCATACCACCCGGAAATGTACTTCTGCGCCTTCCACAGCTGTAATGTCAAAGGCCTTGATAGTGATGGTGCGGGGCTTCAGTTCAGCGGATTTGCCTTTCCGGGCCAGGTCATAGGCCCTTTTGCCGTCCACCATCACCGCCGAGTAGATGGGCGGCACCTGCTCGATTGTGCCAACAAATCCCTGGGCTGCCGCCTCAATCGCTTCTTCTGCTATATGGCTGATGTCGCGGGTTTCC
This sequence comes from Pontibacter russatus, assembly GCF_009931655.1. Taxonomy (NCBI): domain Bacteria; kingdom Pseudomonadati; phylum Bacteroidota; class Cytophagia; order Cytophagales; family Hymenobacteraceae; genus Pontibacter; species Pontibacter russatus. Next base: position 4,803,889 of record NZ_CP047984.1, read on the forward strand.
GTTACCTCGGTTTCACGATCGTAGGAGGGGGTTGTTTCGCCGAGGCGGATGGTGCCCGTGTATTCTTTCTCCTGCGCCTGTATCTCCTCAATGCGTTTGGTGTACTTGCCCGTGCACAGGATGAGCAGTCCCGTGGCCAGCGGGTCTAGGGTGCCGGCGTGACCTATCTTCTTCACCCGCAAGGTGTTGCGCACCTTCTTCACCACATCAAAAGAGGTCCAGTCCAGCGGCTTGTCAAGCAGTAATATTTCGCCTGCGGCAAAATCATATTCCATGGTTATACTCTTAAGTCAACGCCCATCGCCAGCAGGGCCAGCAGCACAATGCCCAGCGCAATGCGGTAATAGCCAAACATCTTGAAGCCGTACTTTGTAAGGAAGCTGATAAAGAAACGTATCGCGAGCATGGCCACCACAAAGGCCACAAAATTACCGATCAGCAGCAGCCTCACGTCGTTTGGGTGGATTACCTCAAAGCTGTTCTGGATTTTTACGAGGTCGAAGCTGATCAGGTCTGAGATCTCCAGTTTCAGCAGGTCGGTCACAAATTTATATCCCCCGGCGGCCAGCATGGTGGGCACCGCCAGAAAAAAAGAGAACTCTGCGGCTGTCTTCCGATCCACGCCCTGTGCCATGCCACCAATGATGGAGGCCGCCGAACGCGAGACACCTGGAATCATGGCGATGCACTGGAAAAATCCGATCACAAGCGCATTTCTATAGGTAACGGTCTGTCCGTCCGCATGCTTGAACCACTTGTCGACGAACAGCAGCACGACGCCGCCCACTACCAGCATCACAGCCGTCAGGGCCACGCTTTCCAGCATGGCATCCACCACGTCGTTCAGGGCAAAGCCGATGACGGCGGCGGGCAGAAAGGCCAGCAGCAGTTTTTTATAGAAATCGAAGCTCTGCAGAAAACGGCGCCAGTACAGCACCACCACCGACAGGATGGCCCCGAACTGTATGTTTACTTCGAAGATTTTGGTGATGGGGAGCTCGTTGATGCCCATCAGGCTGGCGGCGATAATCATGTGCCCGGTAGAGGAAACAGGCAGGAACTCGGTCAGACCCTCTACAATGGCTAAGATGATAGCCTGTATTACACTCATTTATTTATGCGTTTTGTCTTTTGCCAGAATGGCGAAGATTTCGACAACGAAGCCAGCCAGCACAACCAGCGGGCCCAGCGTGATGCCCAGGAAGCCCAGTCCGTACTGCTCGTCGTCCATGGTCATGATGGTGAAGCCAACGGCCAGCACCGCAATGCCTACCAGCATCAGGATATAGTTTTTCCTGCCGAAGGCGAGGTTTGGTTTATTTTCTTCCATGTTAGTATAGTTCGTCAAGTGACAGGCGAAGGTATTTGCGGATGGCCCGGTAAGAACTCAGGAATCCGATGATCAACCCGATAACGACCAAAGCCGCCATCAGGATATAAGTCTGCTCGTCGTCGCGCAGCAACTGTAGCTCCGTCACCTCGTGGTACGCGTACTGCATCAGGGCAAAAAGCAGGGCAGAGGCAATCAAACCACTCACTACGCCCTGCCAGGCGGCCCGGTTCAGGAAGGGGCGCTGGATGAAGAAGGAGGTAGCCCCCACCAGCTGCATGCTCCGGATAAGGAAACGCTGCGAGAACAGCGCCAGTTTGATGGTGTTGTTGATGAGGATGATGACCACCAGCACCAGGATAGCGGCAAATGACAGCAGCACGAGGCTGATTTTCTGGATGTTGCTGTTGATGGACTCAATCAGGCTCTCCACGTACTGCACCTCATATACCCCGTCCACATCCTCCAGGTCCAACCTGATGCTCTTCAACTCCGGGGAGCTGGAGTGGTCGGCGTCTATCCGGAGCACATAGGCGTCGCGGAGCGGGTTGTCGCCCAGAAACTCCATGAAATCCTCCCCGGTCTCGTCCAGGAAAGCCTTTGCTCCTTCCTCTTTGGATATAAAGCGGACCTGCGCCGCGTTGTCTTTGTAGGCGATGTATTCTTTTGCGGCAAATATTTTCTCCAGGCGCTCCAACTGCACCTCCGTCAGGTTGCGGTCCAGGTACACCTGCATCTCAATACTCTCCTTCACCTTCTCCGACAGCTTGCCAGCATGGATGAGCAGGAGCCCGAACAGGCCGATCACAAAAAGAGCCAGCGAAATGCTGAACACCACCATCGTGTGCGGGTAATTGCCGAGATTCTTCTTTTTGATGTGTTTTACCTTTGTCGCCATACCTGAAGCCTTCCGACGCAAAATTAGAAATATATTTTATATATGAGGTAAAGAGGCCCGGTGAAAAGGCGTGGCTTTCAAAGTAACCGGAGGGTGCAGCCGCTACAGTTCCAGCCGCGGGTCCGAGTCGAGGATGATTCGGTCGCGCTGCAGCTCCCTTTCGCGCTGCCGCTCCTGCCGCCTGTTGCTGATAAACAACTCCCGGAAAGAGTCGAAGCGCTTGGTATGGAGCACGCTGATGCTCTGTACCTTGCGGATGCGCCCTGTGTAGATGTCGGGCGTGGTGCTGTACTGGAGCCTGGCACGCAACTCCCCGCTCTGGGATATATAGTAGTCGAGCGTCCAGTCGCCTATATAGGAGGAGGTGCTGCCGCCGGCATCTTCATTCACGCCGCCGAAGCCCGTTTCATTCGTCAGCCGCAGGCGGCCGTTGAAAAACGAGTAGCTGAGGCGCAGCTGCAGTGAGGCCAGTTGCTCCTGCCCGATGCCGTCCAGGCCGATGTCTACTTCCAGGTTGCTGTCGATGGAGCTGAAGAGGTTGTTCAGCTGGCTGGAGAGCAGGCTTCCCAAGCTGCCGCCCACCGCGCTGGCGCCCACCCGGCTGTCGAAGGCAAGCGAGCCCGTCGGGGAGAGCCGCTGCAGCACCAGCAGGCTGAACACCTGGCGGTTGAGCTCGCTCTCGTCGTTGTTGATGAGGCTGATCTGGCTTTCCACCTCCTGCGAGGAGGAGGCCGCATTCTGCTCCTGCAGCCGTAGCCCCAGCTTTACCTGCGGCGAGAGTAGTGCCCCGGTCAACTGGATGACGGCCGTAACCGGGTAGCGGCGCTGGCTGGCGTTGGTCGCCTGGATGAGCGTTTCAAGAGAGGCCATCTGCGTGTAGGTAGCCGTGATGTTCATCTGGCCGTTCACCGGGTCGCCGTTCCAGGAGATGGTGCCGCCCGGCACGACATCAAACTCCCGCGTTATCAGGCCCTCCAGCAGGTTCAGGTTGTAGGCTCCCTGCGTGATCTCGAAAGTGCCGTACATGTTAAAGTCCCCGCGCGTGTCAATCGTCATCCGGATGTCGCCGTTGCCAGAGCCCCGGATCACATCGCCGGTCGTGCGGTCAATGATGATTTCAAAGTAGGCCTCGTCCGTCACGTCCAGCTCAAAGTTCATGTTGATGCCCGACAGGTCGATGCGATCCTCCAGGGCCACTTCTACCTCCGCGCTGTCGCTCCGGGCATTGTTCACGAACTTGATGAAATCCTTCCGGGCCACATCCGTCTGATAGTCGAGGGGCAGCACGATGCGCGTGTTCGCCTCGCTGCGGGCGTCCACATTAATGTTCAGGTTCTCGACCGGGCCCAGCACGCTGGCGGTGCCGGTGGCGAAGGCAGTGCCGTAAAACAATTCATTCTGCGCCTCGCTTGTGTTTAGCACCATAAAGTTGCGGTAGCGCGCCTCCAGGTCAATCACCATGTTTTTGAAGCCGTCGTGCGCAATGCCCCCGGTGATGGATGCGCTGTTGCCATATATATCCTTCAGTTCGGCGTTCCGGAAGCTGATGCTGTTCGCCCCGAAGTATACCCGGTCCGAGAACTGGTAGGTGGTATTCAGGTAGTCGAACGTAAACTGGCCGTTGTTTACCATCACCGAGCCCTTCAGCACGGGGTAATCCAGCCTGCCCAGAATGCGGATGCGGCCCTCCATCGCGCCCTCCAGATCGGAGAAGAGGGTTTTCAGCACGGGCTCCACCAGCTTTATGTTCGCTTGGTCCATCACGGCCAGCAGGTCCAGTTGGTCCTCCTCTGCCTTTGGGTTGTAGTTGCCGGACACCGTCAGCACTTTCCTGCCTTCCCGCTCAATGCCAATGTCTACCTCCGCTAACTTGCTGGCCTCGCTCCAGTCTGTCTCGCCCACCACGTTGCCTATATATACCTGGTCGAGGAAGAAAGAGTCGACCTGCATGGCGGCGGCCAGCAGCGAACGGTCATATATGTCCTGCGCCACCAGCTCGGCCGTCACCTCCCCGGCAATGGACATCGAGAGGAGCGGGTTCAGGTTGTCAAGCTCGAAGTTTTCCACGTTCAGCACCAGCTTGCTGTCAGGCTCGTCCGAAACCGTCCCTTCAGCCTTTATGATCTGGTCCTGGTTGGTGAGGGCAAAGTTTTCGAACACGAGCTTGCGGCCGTTCTCGCTTATATATAAGGTGTTGCCCGGCACAAAGGCCCAGGGGTTTTGCTGCAGCGTGATGTTGGACTGGTCGAACACGATCTGCAGCTGGTCCTGCAGGAAGTTCAGGTCGCCGGTAATCACCGCCAGGTTGTTCTTTTCCGGCTGCCGCGCCGCCGTGGCAAAGTTGATGGTGCGCTCGCTCCAGATGCCCTCCACATAAAAATCCTGTGTCTCACCGGCGGAGGGCAGCTCCTGCCGCTGGGAAGTGAACTGGGCGGCCGCCAGCACGTCCGGGTTGTTTTGCAGCTTCGAGGTGTTCAGTTCCACCTTGTTGCCATATAGCCTGTAGTCGCTGTACAGGATGGTGTCGATGTCGGCGTACATGGACAGGATGACGGCGGGGCCGTGCCGGAAGGAGCCCTCCACCTTCGAGAAGTCAGAGATCCGAAGCTCAGGCAGGAACAGGCCCAGGAGCGGGTTCACGTGTTTCAGGTCCAGCTCGTACGAAACGGCATATTCATCTTCTGCTGCGCCTGGCTTGCGGCTGTAATAAGCGGCCGTTGCCGCCGGGTTGCTCTCAAAATTCAGTTTATACTCCTGCACCAGCGCCTCCAGGTCGCTGATCAGTGTGGTATAGTCGAAGTTGCCGTTCACGCGCAGCGCCAGCAGGTTGGAGTTCAGGTACAGGCTGCGGTTTTCTGCCCCCACCTCCGACTGGATGAGCAGCGAGTCTATGGCCAGCGTCTCTCCATTGTAGGCCACCAGCGCACTGTCGAAACTGGCGGTTCCCTCGAAGGTGTCCAGGCGAAGGCCCTCAAAGTCGAAGTTCGCTTTGCCGCTGACCACCACCGGCTCCGTCGTCAACTTCAGCGCCTGCAGGTTCACGCGATTCAAATCAGCCACCATGTTGAACGCCCGTTTGCCGTCCGCCAGATTCACTTCGCCGTCGGCCGAGAAAATTAGGTTGGGGTCGTTGATGGCTATCTCTCCCGTGAACGTCTGGTGGCGGAGGGTGCCGTTTGCCTTGATGTTCCGGTAATTGTAATCCAGCAGTTGCACCTGCTGGACGGTGGCGTCCAGCTTCAGGTTGGCGTCCCGCAGCGTGAAGCCGGAGCCCTGCAACTTCCCGCTCATGTAGATGCGCCCGATCTGATCCTCTGCGTTCAGCAGCCTGCCCAGGTTAAAGCCGTTGGTGTTCACGTAGCCGCTGTAGGAGGCGCGGGTGTTATCGTCAATTTTCAGGTTGATGTCGGACTGCACGTTTCCCAGCGCCGTCTTGAAGTTGCCGTTGGCCACAAAGTCGTTGTAAAACCCTAGGAAGCGGCCCTCCAGGTTTACCGTGCCGAGCCGGGAGGCCATGGCATAGGCGTCCTGGGGCAGGAACTGTTTCAGGTCGCGGGAATTGATGGAGGAGGGCTTGAGGCGGAGACTGGCAAAGGTCTCTTTGAAGTTAGGCAGCCCATCGGCGTTGATGCTGCCCACAAGATGCGTGTTTTCGCCGTAGGCCACGTCCACATTTTTGGCCGAGAAATTCTTCACCTTTCCCTTTATATCCAGGCTGTTAATCGTCAGGCTTTCATCATACTCGCGCAGGGGAGAGGCAAAGGTGGCAATGTCTTTAGAGTAGAGGCGGGAGTCGTGCAGCTTGCCGGTCACTGTCACACTGTCGATAAAGTGCGAAAAGTCGCCGAAGGTGCTGTAGTCGAACCGGACGTACTCCTGCAGGTTGCTCTTGTTCAGCTGCAGGTCCAGCTCGTCCCACTCCCAGAAGGTGGGGGCGTAGGTCATGCGGGTGTCCAGGTTGTGAAGTTGTGTATTGGAGCGCGTTTCGGTGGCGGTAAGGTCCGTCACCCGCACCTGCAGCGTGTCTTCCAGCTGCAGTTCGCTGAAGCTCCCCGAGATGCTGTCGAAGGTTATATGGGCGTAGTCGATGCCGTGTGCCGCGCGGGGCTTGTTGAAGTCGTCGTAGGCGAAGCGCCCATTCTGGACGATTAGCTCGTTCAGTTCGAAGTGGAAAGGTTCGGCGGGTTTGGTGGTATCCTTCACGAAGAGCTCACCCAGCGCGTCTATAAACCTGCTCAGGTTCAGCGAGTCTGTCCCTGCATATATAGCGAAGTTGGCGCGCGGCTGCTGCAGCGTCAGCCTGTCGATGGACAGGGAATTGGGGTCGAAGATAGAGAAGGCGTCTATATCGGCCTCCGCTTTTCCTATATAGATAAGCTCATTGTCGCGGTAGTCCAGCACTTTCACCTGCTCCAGCACCACGTTGCTGAAAAACGCAATGTCCACGCGGCCGATGGTCACCTCGTGGCCCAGGGCATCAGAGAGGTAGGCCGCAATTTCCTGCGCCACCTTCGTCTGCACTCCCGGGAAGCGAATGGCCACAAAAACGGCGGCAAACAGCAGCAAAAGGAACAGGAAGAGCCCTAAGGCTATTTTTAGAATAGCTTTTCCTATAACTTTGAAGTAATTTGTTGCCTGTTCCTTTTCCAAAAGATGACTGTACCTACGATTTTAGCAATCGAATCTTCCTGCGACGAAACCTCCGCCGCCGTGATACGCGGCGGCAAGGTGCTCTCGAACGTGGTGGCCACGCAGGCCATTCACGAACTATATGGCGGGGTGGTCCCGGAACTTGCCTCCAGGGCCCACCAGCAAAACATCATACCGGTGGTGACACAGGCTTTGCGTAAGGCAAATGTAGCAAAAAATGAGCTCAATGCGGTGGCTTTCACACGCGGGCCCGGCCTGCTGGGCGCCCTGCTGGTGGGTTGCTCATTTGCCAAGTCATTCGCGCTCGGGCTGGGCATCCCGCTCATCGAAGTGAACCATATGCAGGCCCATATCCTGGCGCACTTTATCGAAGAGCCAAAACCCGCTTTCCCCTTCCTGTGCCTGACCGTGAGCGGCGGCCACACCATGATTGTACTTGTCAGGGATTACCTGGATATGCAAATCCTCGGCCAAACTACCGATGATGCCGTGGGGGAGGCCTTCGATAAAATAGGGAAGATGCTGGGCCTGCCTTACCCCGGCGGGCCGATGCTGGACAAAACCGCCTCCCAGGGCAACCCGGATGCCTTTCAGTTTCCGGTGGGGAACATGCCAGGATATAGTTACTCGTTCAGTGGCATCAAAACGTCGGTGCTTTACTTCCTCCGGGACAAAACGAAAGAGGATGCCGGTTTCGTGCAGAACAACATGGCGGATATATGCGCCAGCGTACAGAAAACGCTCATCAGGACACTGCTGAAGAAGCTGGTGCAGGCTTCGCAGGATTTAGGGATAAACGAAATTGCGATTGCGGGCGGCGTCTCTGCCAACTCCGGTCTGCGCCGCACGCTGCAGGAGTACGCGGGGAAGCACAGTTGGAGCGTCTATATACCCGCTTTTCAGTATTGCACCGATAATGCAGGCATGATAGCCATATCCGCTCATTACCAATATCTTAAAGAGGACTTCGCCTCCCAGTACGTAAGCCCAGAGCCACGGCTGAAGATTGGTTGATAGCTGGTTGTTGATTGGTGATTGTTGGAGGTTGTAGGTAGATGGCTTAATCGTTAAAAAGTTAAATTGCTGAAACTCAACTATGGAAATTAATTTACTGTGAGCATATATAGGTGAAACAGCCATTCAACAATCAACAACAATCACCAATCAACAACCAAACATGCCAAAGCCCGGCGACACCCGTACGTATACAAAGCACGTAACAGCAGCAGACTTCGCTGCCTTTGCGGACGGCGTGGTGCATCGGGTGTGTTCCACGTTCTCGCTGGCGCAGGCCGCAGAATGGGCTGGGCGCTTGTTTATGCTGGAACTGAAAGGGGAGGATGAGGAAGGGATTGGCACCTATATAAACATCAGACATATAGCCCCGGCCTTTGAGCATGAAGCCCTGGCGGTGACGGCTACTTTGAAGCAGCATGCGGGGCATATGGTCATCTGCTCGTTCACGGCGAGAGTGGGGGAGCGGCTGGTGGCGGAAGGCGAGACAGGTCAGAAAATTTTGAAGAAAGATAAATTAGCCCAACTTTTGGCGCCCAGACAAGGATAAATGGCAAAAGAAAAAGACAGGATACAGAAGCACGTTAATATTTTTAACCGCAAGGCCTCTTTCGAGTACCAGTTTCTGGAGAAGTACACGGCGGGCGTCATGCTGCAGGGCACCGAGATTAAGTCCATCCGCGAGGGCAAGGTGAACCTGCAGGACGGGTACTGTGTGTTTCAGCGGGACGAACTGTGGCTGCACAACGTACACATCGCCACCTACACCGAGGGCACGCACTACAACCACGAGCCCACCCGCCCCCGCAAGCTGCTGCTGAACAAAAGGGAGCTGCGCAAACTCGCGGCAGGGGCGCAGGAGCAGGGCGTCACCATCATCCCCATCCGGGTGTTCATTTCCGACAGGGGCTTTGCCAAAGTAGAGATTGCGATGGCCAAGGGCAAAAAGCTGTACGACAAGCGGCAGGACATCAAGGAAAAAGACATCAAACGTGAAATGGACCGGAGCGGCTATTAACTAATTGTGAATGAGTGATGGAGTGAATGTGTGAATTTTAAATGTATGTTTTTGCAAAAAACTGTGTAGCTTCATCCAGAGGAAACCTGCAACTTAATTTTGCTTTGCCTTTTATTTTAATGCCCCATTCACTCCATCACTCATTCACTCAATCAAAATTCTAAAAACATTGGACTACGGAATAGGTATGTTGAGCCTGGTGCCGATGCGCGCCGAAACCTCCGACAAGGCGGAACTGGTCACGCAGTTGCTGTTCGGCGAGTGCTACGAGGTGGTGGCGCAGGAGGGCAATTGGCTGCAGCTGCAGCTGGCCAGCGACGGTTACCGCGGCTGGGTTGATGTTAAGCAGCACACACCCGTCTCGGCTGAATATTTTAAAGAGTGGCGGCGTGCGCCGCACCCTCGGGTGACGGACCTGGTGCAGGTGGTGCAGAAAGGCGATGCGCGGATTCCGGTGGGCGCAGGAAGCTACCTGCCTTTTTTCGACGGTGAAAGTTTACGCATCAGCGGAGAGCAATTCACTTATGCCGGCAACGCCTCCAGCACCGAAGTGCTGCCCACGCAGGAGCAACTGACAGAGGCGGCGCGCGGCTTCCTGAAAGCGCCCTACCTCTGGGGCGGTAAGTCAGTTTTCGGCATAGACTGTTCCGGCTTGATGCAGCAGGTGTATGGCATCTGCGGTTACCAGCTCCCCCGCGACGCCTCGCAGCAGGTGGCTTACGGCGAGGAGGTGCATTTCGTGGAGCAGGCCCTTCCGGGGGATATGGCCTTCTTCTCAAACGGCGAGGGCCGCATCGTGCATGTGGGCATGCTGCTGGCGGACCAGAAAATCATCCACGCCCACGGCGAGGTACGCATCGACAGGTTGGACCACAACGGGATATATAATAACAGCCAGAAAAAGTACTCACACCAGCTGCGCATCATCAAACGAATTTTGCACTGAGCGACAGCCGATTACTTTGAACATACGTAATAATTAGTTAGTTTATACCGTACATACCGAACTGTGTTCACCTGTACGGACATGAAAGACAAAGTACTCATCCTCAACCAAGACTTCAGTGCCATTGCTGTCTGCTCTGTGCATAAGGCGTTTCTTTTGGTGTACCTCGACAAGGCCGAGATGGTCTCGAAAGCAGATCAGGCATTCTTACGGACCATTTCCACGACCTATCCCGTCCCCTCCGTTATCCGGCTGCAGCGCTATGTGCGTGTGCCCTACTATGGCATCGCCCTGAGCCGCCACAACGTGATGCGGCGCGACAGCTACAGCTGCCAGTACTGCGGTGCGGCCAAAAACCTGACGCTCGACCACCTGATGCCGCGCTCCAGGGGCGGCGAAACCATCTGGCAGAATCTGGTGACCGCCTGCTCGCGCTGCAACTCCCGCAAAGGCGACCGCACGCCGGAAGAGGCGGGCCTCAAACTCAAGCGGCAGCCAAGCCGCCCCTCGCTGCTCACTTTCCTGCAACTGCACCTCAGCACCTCTAACCAGGATTGGCGCACCTACCTCGGCGTAGAGAACTGAAGTATGATTAAAAGCCATACTGCATCTGATAAAGGATAACATGCTGGTTGTTATAGTATATATAGGTTAGGTGTGGGTTCAAGGTATTCCATATATGGTGCGAGCGTCCCCGCTCTTGTCTGCCTTCCCACGGCCTCCGACCGCCCCTATATAGCCCAGACTGCTGTACCGGAAACGCATCAGTTTCAGACCGCAGCTTAGCCACTGCCCGGGCCATGTATAAATCCAGCGTATATAAACTCAACCTATATATAAACTCAACCTATATATAAACTTAGCCTATATATAATTGCAGCTCATATAAGCAGCGGGCCGGAGCTATAGGATAGGAGACATGAGCCAAGACGCTCGCGCCATATATACTTGTTTTCTGAGGGAGGCAAAATGAAGCCTGCGTAACGTCAGCTATAATTTGTTGTGAGGCAGCCAGCGCCTTCATCCTACAGGGCCAACCATGAAGTCATCGCAAGGCCTGTAAGCACAACCAGGTTGATACAAGCCGCTCATTTCAATATATTTAGCCTAAAATAACAGACAGGCGTTAAACAGCTCAGTAAAAGGAGCTAACAATGCGAGTGGGTGTAGCATGTCTCAGGATATTTTCTTAGTTTTGCCTTTCATTCGGTTGAATGGGTTCCGGAAACGTTTCCGGGAGATGTCAAATTAAACCAAACCAGCCCATTGCTCTAAGCTGGTGGCTTCTCCAGAGCAGTAAAAAATATGAGTAATTCTCCGGATAATTTTGATTGGGACAAAATTGAGTCCCAGGGTTTCGGTTCAGGCTACAGTAAAGCTGAGAAAGCCGAAATGGAACAAATGTATGGCGACACCCTGACTACCGTACAGGAGCAGGAGGTTGTGAAAGGAACCGTGGTGGGCATCACTGACCGTGACGTGATCCTGAACATCGGTTTCAAATCTGACGGCCTGGTGCCTGTTTCAGAATTCAGGGACCTGCCTGACCTGAAAGTGGGTGACGAGGTCGAAGTGTTTATCGAGGACCAGGAAGACCCGAACGGCCAGCTTATCCTGTCGCGCAAGAAGGCGAAGATCGTGAGCGCCTGGGCCCGTATTTACGACGCGCTTGAGAATGACAACATTCTGGACGGCGTGGTGAAGAGAAGAACAAAAGGCGGTCTCATCATGGACATCCACGGTGTGGAGGCCTTCCTGCCAGGTTCACAGATAGACGTGAAGCCAATCCGTGACTTCGACGTGTTTGTGGGCAAGAAGATGGAAGTGAAAGTGGTGAAAATCAACGCCGCTTTCGACAACGTGGTTGTATCGCACAAAGTGCTGATCGAGAAAGACCTGGAGCAGCAGCGTGCCGCCATCCTGAACAACCTGGAGAAAGGCCAGGTACTGGAAGGCGTTATCAAGAACATGACAAACTTCGGTGTGTTCATCGACCTTGGTGGCGTAGACGGCCTGTTGCACATCACTGATATCTCCTGGGGACGCATCAACCACCCGGAGGAAGTATTGCAGCTTGACCAGAAAGTGAACGTGGTGGTTCTTGACTTTGATGAAGACAAGAAGCGTATCTCGCTGGGCATGAAGCAGCTGACGCCGCACCCATGGGATGCGTTGCCTGCTGAAATCGAGGTGGGCTCTAAAGTGGAAGGCCGCATCGTGAATGTAGCTGACTATGGCGCGTTCCTGGAACTGATGCCGGGCGTAGAGGGCCTGATCCACGTTTCAGAGATGAGCTGGTCGCAGCACCTGCGCAACCCACAGGACTTCATCAAGCAGGGAGACCAGGTGCAGGCAGTTGTGCTGACACTGGACCGACAGGAGCGCAAAATGTCGCTTGGCATTAAGCAGCTGACAGAAGACCCGTGGACGAAAGAAGATGTACTGACGAAATATGCCGTGGGCACCAAGCACACCGGTATCGTTCGCAACCTGACAAACTTCGGCCTGTTCCTGGAACTGGAAGAAGGCGTGGACGGCCTGGTACACGTATCGGACCTGAGCTGGACGAAGAAGATCAAGCATCCGTCGGAGTTTGTAAAAGTTGGTGAGAACCTGGACGTAGTCGTGCTGGAGCTGGATGTTCCGAACAGAAGACTGGCGCTGGGCCACAAGCAACTGGAAGAGAACCCATGGGATACGTTTGAGTCTGTGTTCAACATCGGTTCCGTTCACAAAGCCACTGTGCTGGACAAGTCTGACAGAGGCGCTACGCTGGAGCTGCCCTATGGCATCGAAGGTTTCGCATTCCCGAAAGGACTTCAGAAGGAAGACGGTTCTCAGGTGGAAGCCGGCGAGAGCCTTGACTTCAGGGTAACTGAGTTCTCGAAAGAGGACCGCAAAATTATCCTTTCGCATACAGCTTCTCACTCTGAGGTTGAGTCTTCAAGAGCTGCCAGAGCGACGAAGAAAGCCGCTTCTGGTGCTGCTGCAGGTGGCGACAAGAAAGACAAAGCCCCTAAAGTTCAGAAGGAGGCGGATCGCTCCACACTTGGCGACCTGGATGCCCTGTCTGCCCTGAAAGAGCAGATGCTGGAGAATGAGAAAGAGGCTGGCGTGAAGAAGTTGGAGGCTGCTGCCAAGAAGTCAGAAGCTGCTAACGAGGACGAGTCTGCTGAAGACGAGAACAACGCGTAAGCTTTAAGCTGGATATAGTGGAGAAGGCCCCGGGAAACCGGGGCCTTCTTTGTTTTTGGGTAAAAAACTGCCACCATAGTTTGACAAGTATGTTTTTCTATGTATGTTTGCACTCCCATTAAGCAACAGGGTAACGTGGCCGAGTGGCTAGGCTCAGCTCTGCAAAAGCTGCTACAGCGGTTCGAATCCGCTCGTTACCTCAAACCCCTGCTAAGTTTACTTAGCAGGGGTTTTTGTTTCCATGCCATATATAGCCAGTTTTCCTACCAGCTCCTCAAAAGGTTATAGAGGGGATATCAGGTAAGCTTCGGTACCTGTCGGTAGTAATCTTTAGCACCTGCTTCCGTACACTAGTTTATGGAAAAGGATTGAGCCGGGCCGCCTGAGCCTGTTTCGCCTCCCGGCTTTTGAGGTGCCTGTGGATTCTGCACACAATGTGGGGGCACGAACGCCGCAGGGGAATACATCAGCAGCCTTGACGTAAGCAGGAGAGTGGGTGTTTCAGGACCGGCGGGTGCTGGTGGAGTAAGTTTCCGGCAGACAGGTTGTATATGGCGCACCATTGGCCAGCTATATATGGCTGTAAATCAGAAGCCATAAAAAAGGCCCTGCACATAGCAGGGCCTTTTTTATGTAGTGGTGATGCGTTCTTCTACTTAAGCGTAAACGTTGTTTTGCCGATCAGGTAGTCATCCGCGTAAAGCTCGATGGTGTGCTGGCCCTTTTTGTAGGCGGCGTTTTTGTTGTACGTGAAGCTCAGTTGCTGCTGGGTGTTATCGAAAACAAAGTCGCGCTTGGCCGTGTAGTACATGTCTTCGCCATCAATCTGGAACGAGCCGGAGCCGGTGGCCAGGTTGTAAAGCGCCGCGCCGTCCGGTTCGATCAGGCGCATATATACCGTCTTGGGCTCTTTGGCTGCCACATCGTTCTTTGCCAGGTTAAACTCCACCCGGATCTTCTCCACGCGCCGGGCGCGGAACTCGTTGTCGTTGTCGTCCTTCTCTTTGCCGCGCTGGTTGATGATGTTCACTTTCAGGTCCTGCGCCTCCAGCCGCGAGGCCAGCTTCACTTTCTCGCTCAGGTCCTGGTTGGTGCTCTTTACCGTCGTGAGGCTGTCCGCAAGCTGCGTCTGGGTGGTCTTCAGGTTCGTGTTCTCCGTGAACAGCACCTCGTTGTCCGCCTTCAGTTGCGCGATTTCCTCGTCCTTCTGCTTCAACTGCTGCTCAAAGGCGGAGGCTCTGTCGCGGAAGCGGCGCTGGTCGGCCAGGCTGTAGCTTCGCTTGCGGAAGCCGCGCAACTCTTCCAGATCAGCAGAAATAGCCGCAATCTGACTGTCGAGGGAGTCATTCTCAAGGCCCATGGCCTGCAGTTCCTGGCTCTGGCGCTCGAAGTCGGCCTTCAGCGCCTCATATACCTTTATCTGGTCCTCCAACTCCGTGTTCTTCACGCGGATAATCTCGGCCTGTTCTTCCGTCTTCTCTTTTTTCTGATAGTTCATGTAAATCAGAATGCCGTTGATGCTGATCAGGACGACAAGCAGTCCTCCAATCAGAAGCTTCCTGTTGCTTCGGTTTTCAGGGGTGTTAGCTGACATATAGTAGTTTTAGTTGTGGTTCAGTTCATTTGGTGTGTATATCCGATAATCTAATAGCACCGTAGCATGAGCAAGTATCAAATATAAAGCTTTTGCTTAATTAATCTAAGAGGATGAAGGAACAATTTGATGCCGCCTACTGGCAGCAGCGTTACCAAAGCGGCCACACCGGCTGGGACACCGGAGGAATAACGACACCGCTGAAAGAATATTTTGACCAGTTGCAGGACAGGCACCTCCGCATCCTGATTCCGGGCTGTGGCCATGCCTACGAGGCGGAATATCTGCATGGGCTGGGTTTTGACCAGGTATATGTAGCCGATGTGGCCGAGGCGCCGCTGCAGCATTTTGCCAGCCGCGTGCCCGGCTTCCCGAAAGACCACCTGCTGCAGCAGGATTTCTTCTCCTTGCAGGGCGCGTATGACCTGCTGGTGGAGCAGACCTTCTTCTGCGCACTCGACCCGACGCTGCGGCCAGCCTATGCCCAGCAGTGCGCAGCCCTGCTAAAGCCGGGAGGAAAACTGATGGGGCTCCTGTTCGACACTGATTTTGCACAGGCGGGGCCACCCTTCGGCGGCAGCCGGGAAGGGTACAGAAAATTTTTCGATCCCTACTTCAATTTCCTGCATTTTGAGCGGGCATATAACTCCATCCCGCCGCGGCAGGGGCATGAGTTGTTTATGCTGCTGCAGAAGAAGCACGGCCTTCTTTGAAAGTAAACAGAAGCATATATAAAAGGGAGGTAGCTGACTGCCTAAACAATTCGGAATTCGTAATTGAAACCCTACCTTTGCCTTATGCCATGTATAAAAGGATAGAATGATGTTTGATATACCGAAACTGAAGCACACGGACAGCGGGAACTTCTTCCTGATGGCCGGGCCCTGCGCCATCGAAGGCGAGGAGATGGCCCTGCGCATTGCGGAGCGCCTGAAAGAACTGACAGACAGCCTGCAGGTGCCCTGGATATTCAAGGGCTCCTACCGCAAGGCCAACCGCTCGCGCCTTGATTCTTTCACCGGCATCGGGGATGAGAAGGCGCTGCGCATTTTGCAGAAGGTGAGCCGGGAGTTTGAGGTGCCCACCGTGACGGACATCCACGAGACAGCGGAGGCTGCGATGGCCGCCGAGTACGTGGATGTGCTGCAGATACCGGCGTTCCTGTGCCGCCAGACCGACCTGCTGGTGGCCGCCGCCGAAACAGGCAAGGTGGTGAACATCAAGAAAGGGCAGTTTTTGTCAGGGGCCGCCATGCGCTTTGCCGTGGAGAAAATTCAGGATTCGGGGAATCAGAAAGTTATACTCACTGACAGGGGCAACTCCTTCGGCTACTCCGACCTGGTGGTGGACTTTAGAAACCTGCCGGAAATGAAAGCTCTTGGCGTGCCGGTAGTGATGGATGTGACCCATTCGCTGCAGCAGCCGAACCAAAGCTCCGGCGTTACAGGCGGCAAACCAGCATTGATCGAAACTATCGCCAAAGCGGCCATCGCCGTTGGTGCTGACGGCCTGTTCATTGAAACGCACCCGCAGCCCAGCATCGCCAAATCAGACGGGGCCAACATGCTGCCGCTCGACCAGTTGGAGGAACTCCTGAAAAAGCTCATCCGCATCCGGCAGGCTATTGCATAGAAAAAGGAATTTTTGACAAAGGACAGAAGATTCCTATATAAATCTTCTGTCCTTTGTCAAAAATGTAAGGTGAAATGCTCTTTGGGTTGGGTGGTGCGGAAGAAGACGAGGCCGACAAAGAACAAATCGACAGTCTGCATGACCTGCGGGTGCTGCTTTATTTCCCGCCACGCCCGCTTCATCTCCCCCGACCAGTAGATATCGTCCATCACAAACACGCTGTGCTCGTGGTGCTTTGCCAGGCAGCTTTGGAAATAGCGCATGGTGGGGGCGTAGCGGTGGTTGCCGTCGAAGAAGGCGAAATCCAGCTGCTGGACCTGCTGCAGTTGCTGTTCCAGCGTGTCGTCCAGGTTGCCCTCCACCAGGCCTATATGGCCAAGGCCGAGTTGCCGGAAATTCTCCCTTGCCACCTCGGCGATGTTGGGACACCCCTCAAATGTATATATAGCCGCCTCTTTCCGGGCCTCGCCTATATAGGCGGTGGTGATGCCCAGTGATGTTCCTAGCTCAAAAACAGTGTTTGGCTGAAAGTGGTTGACCAGCCGGAACAGCAACTGCCCGTATTTCAAAGGCTTGGCCGAGGTGCGCGCAATGTCCCTGACTTTCCGCTTCCTGTAGTTGATGGTCCTGGAGCCGGCTCCTAGGTCTGTTACCTTCAGCTGGCGTTCGTCCTGCAGCAGTTGCAGGCGCAGCGTTTCTACGCGGGTGTAGGCGGGATAGTAGCCCGTGTGCAGCAGCACGTGGTGGTACAGGTCGAAGATAAAAGGGGAGTGGACGCCATGCAGTTTAAAGGCTCTCGCCCGGTACAGCAGGTAATCAACAGCTAGTTGGATGGGTGGCACAAATGGAAGTATATGGCTTCAGAGGGTGGTTTATATATAAACAGGAGGCGACCCGGCAGCATGAGTAATGGCCCCGCGCCTTCGCTTATATATGGCTCCGGGTGTTTAGTTGAGTTTATAGGGCACCACTAAGGTAAATTCAGGAATGGTGACATGAAACTGGCGGCCGTCTATCAGGCGCTCCATCAGGTAAGTTCCGCGCATCTTGCCGATGCCGGTCTTCAGGTTGCAGCCCGAGACGTACTCATGCATCTCGCCGGGCTCCAGCACGGGCTGCTGGCCTACTACGCCCTCGCCCTCTACCTCGCGCACCACGCCTGTGGCATCGTGTATGTGCCAGTGGCGGCGCAGCAGCTTCACCGTGAACTCGCTGTGGTTCTCTATCCGGATTTTGTAGGCAAAAACGAAGTGTTGCTGCACCGGGCTCGAGTAGTCGGGCAGGTAATTGGCCGTAACCGTAATTTTGACACCTTCTGTTGTTTTTGTATCCATGACCCAGCGATTTTTGTATACGTAGATACCCATGCGGCGGCGGCCCGTTGCCGCATCGGCAGCAGAGGCTTTATCCTAACCTAATTTTAAGACAGCATGCTTGTAAAGATAGAAGAAAGCTGGCAAAATGTACTGCAAGATGAATTTGAAAAGCCGTATTTCAAAAATCTTGTATCTTTTGTTAAAGACGAATACACCTCGCAAAAAGTTTATCCGGCGGGCGCACAAATCTTTAACGCTTTTGCCAAGTGCCCTTTTGACAAGGTGAAGGTGGTGATATTGGGGCAGGACCCGTACCACGGCCCGAACCAGGCCAACGGCCTCGCGTTCTCCGTGAGCGACCAGGTGCGCATCCCGCCCTCGCTGCTGAATATTTTTAAGGAAATAAAGGACGACCTCGGCAAAGACTTGCCCGCCACCGGCAACCTGGAGCGGTGGGCAGAACAGGGCGTGCTGCTGCTGAACGCCACCCTCACGGTGCGGGCCGCCACTGCCGGGTCGCACCAGAAGAAAGGCTGGGAGGAGTTTACGGATGCCGTGGTGCAGAAAGTGAACGACCTGAAGGAGCACGTGGTGTTTATGCTGTGGGGTGCCTACGCCCAAAAAAAAGGCGCTTTCATAGACGAACGCAAGCACCTGGTGCTGAAAGCGGCGCACCCGTCGCCCTTTGCCGCAGACAGGGGCTTCTTCGGATCGCACCACTTCAGCAAGGCCAACAAGTACCTGCAGGAGCACGGCAAGGAACCTATCGACTGGTAGCAGGTAGCACGACACAGGACTTCTTTGTCGCCTTCAATTTAGGGAGTGTGATGCCTCTACGGAGTGTGTTTGTCCGGTTACCTATATATGGAGCCCGGTTATATATGGCTGCCGGTAAGGCATCCTTTCACTCGAAAATTTTTAAAATTCATATGTTGACGATATACCACAACACCCGTTGCAGCAAGAGCCGCCAAACCTTAGACCTGCTGCACGACGCGGGGCAGGAGGTAGAGGTGGTGGAGTACCTGAAAACGCCGCCTACTGCCGCGCAGCTTAAGGCGATTTTGCAGAAACTGGGTATGAGGCCGGAGCAACTGCTTCGGAAGGGGGAGGCGCTGTACAAGGAAAACTACAAAGGCAAAACCATGACGGATGAGGAGTGGATAGAGGTGATGGTGGAGCACCCTGTGCTTATAGAACGTCCCATAGTGGTAAAAGACGATACAGCCGTGTTGGGGCGTCCGCCGGAAAACGTGCTGCGCCTGCTATAGGCCTGTCTTCCTGAGTTCCTCATCAGGAAGGCTGCGCCGTGTCCACCCATATAGAATTCAGGCCTCGGTTTACTCACGTGCTTGCTACGTTCCTCCTTCGGAGGTGCAGGGGGCGGTGAGTAATTTGCAATGCAACACAAATCGCGTCATGGAAATAAATGTGAAGCTGTATATATAAGTGTTTTGCTTTCTTGTGAAAAGAGAAAAAGGGAACAGCCTTTGTTTTTCTGCACAAAGGAATATACCAGTAAAGCCTTTTCAGCCTGAAAAGACTTTACTGGTAAATAGCCGGAAAGATTCCATGGAGCCTAATTGCCTGTAACAGCACTACCGGCAGAAGGCAGGACGGCTATTGCTCCGGTCGGGGATGCTCAGATATGGAGTACGCTGTTGTCGCTGCCAAACTCATTCGGGCGCTGTTCGTCTGCCTCCGGCTCGTTTGTCCATTCAGCGTTGTCTATCCGGTATCTGAATTCGTGCTGGGTGTTCTTGGGGAGCGTTGTTTCGTAGGTAAAAACACCTCCCTTTTTCCTGTTCATCGCACGGGGCGTCTCCCAGTCGTTGTTCAGGCCCAGGATTTCAACCGTTTCGGCATTCTCAGCGTTCACCGTGAACTTAACCTTGCAATAGTCTTTCGTTTTAGGACAGGTTTTCTGTATCATCTTCTTTATATTCTATTTTAAATTTAAATATATAATTTATATAGATTACAACAAATAACTGCCTGTCATTTATATAGATTAGACCTGCAGGTTTAAATATTGACAGCTATACTTAGAGAAGCAGTTCCGGAACATATATAGCTGACCTCAGGGCCTTTATAATAGTAGCTTCTACGTTAAAGCATGAATTTGGGCTAACAGCCAGCGCAAAAGGAATTTTGAAGCGCATGCAGGCGCTGCCTTACACACGAGGCTTTAAAATAAATTGTGTTCCTGTTGCACCTCCCGTGTACCTGCTGATTCCTATTTCATTCTCCACGGCTGTCTCCTGATCGCGCCTGATGAAGTGCCGCTTGGAGACAACCGGATGATCTGCCGGTGGTGCAGCGCAAGAGTAACTTTTCCAGATAAAGCCACAGCCGGAAACTTTTTCAGGACGATGAACAATAGATGGTGTACCACCGCAAACTCGCCAACAGGCCCGACTGGCTGTATTTGAGTACATAGAGGGTTCTCCAACCAGCAATGTAGACACACGGCGCTGCTTTATGATACGCTTTGCCAGCAGGATGAATGGCTATGCGAACAAGGTTTTGCAGCCTGAAAAGGGCTCCAGTAAAAGATTGCAATTCCACCTTAGGCCTTCTTCCTGCACCTGTTTGGCTACGGCATCCTGCCAGGGAGATACAACGGTAAAAGGTATAGACAATTCGTCTGCACATTGGTATAAATACCCCGTATAAGCAGCATGCATCCAAGTGCAGCCTCCCGCCGTTATACTGTCCGGATATAGCTTAGACTTTGGGTCAGGCAACAAGGATATCACACAACCATACACTATTTTAAAGCAATACTTATGAAATGGCAGGGCAGAAGAAAAAGCGGCAACATAGAAGACCGCAGGGGGCAATCAGCAGGAGGCTTCGGAGGAGGCAGAGGGTTCAGTCCGATGCTGCTTGTGCCTTTGTTCCGGCTCCTCTTCTCGAAAGTGGGGCTGATTATCGTGGCGGTGCTGGTGGCGCTCATGTTCTTGACCGGAACCAACCCCATCGCACTCCTGCAGCAGTTCCTGGGCGGGGAGCCGCAGTATGCACAGTCTACCGACTACCGGCCCAACCCGGAGGAGCAGGCGCTTGCCGACCAGACGGCCGTGGTGCTGGCAGACACCGAGGATGTGTGGAACAAGATATTAGAAGGATACCGGGAACCCACCCTGGTGCTTTTCTCGGGGCAGGTAAACTCGGCCTGTGGGCTTGCTTCTGCAGCTTCAGGGCCGTTTTACTGCCCCGGCGATGAAAAACTGTACATCGACCTGAGCTTTTTTGAAGAAATGGAACACAAACTGGGTGCTGCAGGAGATTTTGCGCAGGCCTATGTGGTAGGCCATGAGGTGGGGCACCATGTGCAGAAACTCACAGGTACCATGGAGCAGGTAAACGCGATGCGGGGCCAGCTATCCGAGGCGGAATTTAACAAACTGATGGTAAGGGTAGAGCTGCAGGCTGATTTCTACGCCGGAGTCTGGGCGCATCATACCCAAAGGGCCACAGGATTTATGGAGCCCGGCGACCTGGAAGAAGCCCTGAACGCGGCAAGTGCCATCGGCGATGACCGCCTCCAAAAGCAAGCCACCGGAAGGGTAGTGCCAGACTCCTTCACGCACGGCACCTCAGCCCAGCGGGTCCGCTGGTTCAGAAAAGGCTACGAGACAGGCGACGTGTCGCAGGGCGATACCTTCAACGCAACACAGCTATAGCTCAACAGCCTGGCAGCCATATATAAATATGAAAACCAAAAGCCTCGTCGGAAGCGGAGAGGCTTTTGGTTTTATAAACGCTGCTAGTGCTATGGGTAGGAGCACGAGCTGGAGTGTTTTCGCCATTTACTCCAGCGTTTGGTTCATGCGGCGGTTCAGCTCTATTTTGTCATCCAGCGCAGATAAGATTTCGGCAATGCGGCGTTGGGTTTCTATACCTGGTACATCAATTTCTATGTCCTTTATGTGCTGTGGAGATATGTTTGCCTGATTCGCACTTCCGCCAGCATTAGTAGCTAATTCAATTTGTACTTCGCGCCTGGAAACAAAATAGTATAAGAAGTTATCATCCAGCTTTTCAGTATCTTTAGAGTATAGTTTACCGACGCGCTGGTTTAGTAATGCTGGTTTATCAAATCCATACCTTCCAACTTTACCAACTGCAGAAGAAATTTGGCTTACATGAGAGCCAGTCATTGAAATAAGTATATCCTTTTTCTTAACTATAAACTGATTCAACTTTGCAGTTACCTCAAGGGGAAAACAATCAGCTTCATCTAATGATATGTTAGGCGGCTGGATATTCTTAATTTTGATTACAGGTACACCACTATCTTTCAAATCACCTGACTTGAAAGCAAAGCCATTCTGCACGTTTATCAGTTCACCTAATTTATATGTATATCAGTAGGTCATTCAGATTTGAGTACTTTTACTAATGGTAATTTATTGTTTATTCTTAGAATAGTCTGTTTCCTTTAGAGAAGTTCCACATTTTAGTTTGATAATAGTCTAATTCCGAACTTACAATTTCGTATTCTTCTTTCTGTAGTAAGCTGCCTTTTTCATTGAGTTGTATAATTTTGCAATTGAAATCAACATTGTATAACTCTTCAATTCCTAAAATCAATTGAGTATCATCAGGTTGATTTCTATTGATGAAATTTAATATTTCGTCAACATGACCTAAATCCTGAGCTTGCTGATTTGGAGAATCAATTATTACAGGGCAAAATGCAGATGAAGAATACTTCTTCATTACTTGAAATATACTGAAGTAATAAGCTATTAAAGCTCGTGGTAATGCGCTCCCAGTCTCAGGTATTCTAGTATCAATTTTTTTATAGCTTTCCTCTTTGAGAGACTTTACATCTAGTTCAAGTAGGTATTTTCTCATCAAGCCATTGTAGTAGCCTACAATTTCAGCTCTTTTGTCTTTATCAGTTAACCCTTTAAGTCTATCATCTAATATCTTTTTCTCACGATGATTATCATAAATACTCTGAAGAATATTCTTAGAACTCTCTTCGAAAACAGTCTTTACTTCATTTCTACCTGCATTTTCAATTAAATCTCGAAGTTTGATCTCACCTTTTTTATGATCTAAAATAGCCTCAACTCTAGTAATTTCTTCGTTGCTACGTGTTAATGATAAGTTCTCTTTTGCTATTTTCTCATCAATCGTTTTAAGTTCTCTTGTGAGTTCGCTAATGAGTTCTTTGCAACGATCTTCATCTTTAGCAATCTCAAATCTTTCTAAAAAAGAGTTTGAATAATGGGCGCCACAGGTAGGACAGTCAACAGAATCTTCTACTAATATTTTTGTAGCATAATCATAGTCTTTTCTAGTCTCATTAAAGGCATTCTTGGCTATTGTTAATTGAGACTCAATGTAGATTTTTATGTTATATAAATCTACAAGTTTTGATTTTAAAAGCTCTTGAGAGTTTTTGAGAACTTCACATTCTACCAGCAAATCTTTTTTATCATCTTTAAAGCCATCAATATCTATGTTGAAATCTACCCTAGATATTTTCTCTTTAATCTTATCTAAGACATTTTTTAATAGCTTCCTTTCATTCTCTAGTTCACTGATTTTGATGATATATTCTTCAATTTCTGATTTCGTAGTATAATATTCATTAGGTTTAAGACCCGAGTGATATGAAACTATAGGTTCTCTAAAATTTTTAATTTGTTTAAGACCAGTGAAGCTATTCCAATTGCTTTGCCAACTTATATCCTGATCAATATAGTATGGCAAAAACAAAAATGCTGGCGGTGGTGTAATAATTAGGCCCTGCTGGTTCGGTAATTTAATTTTAAATTCCAGCAGATTAGCTAAGTATAATCCTAGTCCATTTGTAACACTATCATATACATTAATTAATTCATTATTACCGTCAAAAAGTCCATAAAGCTTTCCATCCTTCAATATTGAATAACTGATGTTGTCAACTTTAAATCTTACGAAAGATATAGGTGATAATTTCTTCCAAGTTGGATGATCTTTGAATGGTTCAGCACCGAATGTTTTATAGATACTCTTAATTAAACTTGATTTACCTGTACCATTTTTACCGAATATCAGAGTCCTCCTCTCGTCGAATTCCACCTTTTTTGCCTTCTTCTCGGTTGTCGATAGAAGCATTATTTCGGACAAAATGAATTTTTTCATAATTCTTAGTTCTGATATTCCTGATAAGCTTTCTGAAATTACCTGTAGCTTTATTCATATATTTCTGATAGGATCATAGCTTTGATATAGTATTCATCGTAGTTGGTCCTTAAATTCATGCTACTCTTAAATTTAGCAAGCACATTTTCAACACAGCTACTGAGTGTTATCCCAACAAATCCATTATTATTCTCTTCCTCTTGGACTATTATTCGTATCTGCTCAATATGTTTGAACAAATAATCGTTATTTGGCTCCATCCTTTCTATTTCGAGCTTCTTCCAATTATGATTTAGTTTCTTACGTTCAGAAAATGTCACGCAATCACTTATTAACTCATTATTGATGTCGCTCCAAAGGGCATCATAATTTTTATCTATTCCTGTTGCTTTAATAATCCTCTC
Source organism: Pontibacter russatus (assembly GCF_009931655.1). Taxonomy (NCBI): domain Bacteria; kingdom Pseudomonadati; phylum Bacteroidota; class Cytophagia; order Cytophagales; family Hymenobacteraceae; genus Pontibacter; species Pontibacter russatus. The sequence continues at coordinate 4,828,033 of NZ_CP047984.1, forward strand.
AAATTGACTTTTACCTATAGCTTTATTAGAAATTAAATCTTTATAGGTTAGTGTTTCCTTATTATAATTTGCTCTCCTTTTAACTTCATCAAATAACATTCTGTATACAGAAGGTACATTGAACTTTTTTTCAGGATAAAGTCCATCTAAGAAATCTGTGATTTTGCCCTTAGCATGACCAGAGCTTTCATCAAGGCTTAAATCTATAACCTTTAAAAATGTAATATCCTCATACACTGGATCTGACATCAAGGAGTGCTCGGTTTTTAGCCGGCTTAATATTTCTGCTTTATTTTTAACAGATAATTCGACTACACAAATATTATCTTTTGATAGAGAGGATGTTTTATCTTCTAAATCAACGCTGAATCTAGCATTTGATATAAAATTTAATGATGTTGTCTCTATATCGTATTTTGCTTTGCAATCATAAAGTTTACCAATTATAGATAGTAACACCTTACCATTTTTACCCTTTTCTGCTTCTATTAACTTTTTAAGAGTCCAGTTGCCAGACTTTTTGCCTTTAATTTGATAGAATTGAACCGTCTTTGGATCATGTTCTGAATCCATAATTATCAAATCTTCATGCCAGTCAAAGATTATAACATAGTCGCTAAGAGATGTATGAGTTTCAATTAACTTACATAAACTCCAGTCCTTTTGATAATTAAAACGGCTAGATGAAGTTGAACCAGATTTCTCACGTGGTCTTGTTGATACGATCTTATCCTTTAGGACCATTGATAATTATTAATAGTGGCTATAAAATTTAGTTAATATACTTTATTAAAATATGTTCTTAGCAAGAGCTAGGTGTGTGATTACATCCCAACCCCAATCCCCTCCAGATTCTTCCGAATCCGCTTCTCCAGCAGGGCGTTTTCCTCAAACTGAGCGGCCAGTTCGGTAGTCAGCAGCTTCATCTTCTCTTCAAACGGCACGCCGTCGTCTTCCTCGGCTTCGGAGCCCACGTAGCGGCCCGGCGAGAGCACGTGTTGTAACGTTATTCCAGATTTCATTTTTAAAATCTATATCAGCCTTGGGTTTGGCGGTAGGGGTAGTGTTTTTACTGGCCATATATAGAATCCGCTGTTTAAACAGGAACAGGAGTTTAAGGTACTAAAACTTTATAGAAAATATGCTATAAATAATATGTTTTTCAATAGAAGCAAAAAAGTCTGTAGCTGCTGCTACAGACTTTCAAGGTATAGAATAAAGCTTATATAGTTACTTTCCGATGCAGAAAGTAATATATGTATATATTTAGCTTATGTACTGTATGTTATATCGATATTGTGTTGGCAGAGGTATAAATATGGAACAACTTGTTTGCCTTAAGTATGTATTCATAAACAGATTCGTCTAACAATGGAGCCATTCTTTTTATGTAATTCTCAAAGAAGTTTGCTCCTTCATCAATCTCTTTCAATAGGCTATCCAAGCTAAACCTACCAACTTTATTTAACATCCTATGTTTGTTCTCAGTGTCTTAGCTACGCTTTTTCCCCTTTTGTTAATCAGAGAAAATATTATCTAAAACAGATAAAACAAGTACCTAAGCTATAGACAAGAAAACTGGGTAAGGAATAAGATTCCTATTTAACAAGGGTACATAAACCCGCGCCTTATGACAATCCCCTTACCCGGCTTCTTCACCTTGAACAGTTCATTAGGCCCGGAGCCTGCATCAGGATGTTGAGTGTAAGAGAAGCTTCTTTTTGTCACCTGTATAACTTATAAAACATTGCATGATGGAGCATATTTACACTGGTATTGATGTGGCCAAAGACAGCTTTGTGGTGGCTACGAAACTAGCAGGCAAAGTAACTACCTCTTTGCACCAAAACAACAAGAAGGGTATTAACAGCTTTCTTAAAGGCCTGCCAGATTACTCCTGGTGCATTATGGAGGCAACAGGGGTTTACAGCCTGCAGTTGGCCATCGCCTTGTATGAAAAAGGCATCAAGGTGTCGGTGGTGAATCCTTTGCAGATCAAGCGCTTTGCCCAGACTAAGTTAAAGAGGACGAAAACAGACAAGGTAGATGCGGCGCTCATCGCAGAGTATGGAGAGCGCATGCAGCCAAAGCTATACGAGCCGCCAGCCCCTTTCATGAGGAAGCTACAGCAACAGCGTATGTCTTTGAAGCTGCTTATCAAGAGCAAGCGCTCCTTCTTAAATCAGTTACATGCCCTGGCGCAATTAGAGGATGTCGACAAAGCCGCGGTGAAAGCCTGTAAAGCAGTCTTGGCAAGCATAGAAAAGCAAATTACAGGACTAGAACGTCAGATGCAGCAAACGGCTGAGGAGCACTGCCAGGAGCTCTTTACCTTGCTGCAGACTATTCCCGGCATCAGCACTAAATCTGCCATAGAGCTCATCGTGGTCTCTGGCGGATTTAGAAATTTTACCTCAGCCAGGCAGTTCAGTGCCTTTATTGGTATCAGTCCCTGCATCCATGAGTCTGGTACCTCCATACGCGGATACAGGGGGATCAGCAGGATCGGAGACAAAAACATAAGAGCCACGCTCTACATGTGTTCCATGACGGCAAAAGTTCACAACAAGGCTTGTCAGGAGCTTTATGAGCGGATGGTTGCCGCAGGAAAAGCAAAGAAAGTAGCCTTGGTGGCCGTGATGAACAAGCTCATAAAACAGGTGTTCGGAATGGTAAGATCCGGGGAGGTTTACTCAGCACAATGCTGAACGCAGCTGCTGGAATAAAAGCACGCATACACTTGCTTTTTAGCACAGTTCATAATGTCTGTTATAACACAAACCCCTTCACAAGGTGGACCCGCACCCGCTCCCTTTGGTGCTTTCGCGGGAGGGGGGGCTAACCGCACTGGCTCCCCTACCTGAGAAGCAGCGATGGTCTGTGAAGTTGGGATGAAAAAGGAGCCGTTGTCAAATATCAGAAAGCGTGAGCTCTTCCTAAAAGCGGATGAAGTTTTCCCTTCGCTTTTCCTAATTGAAAGGCTCTGGGACCAGTATGTATCAGTTAACTATCTTTATCGGTTTGCCTGTTATCCACCCCTTCTAAATCTGTCTTACTTTCCTTCTCGACCAAATCCCTGGGATATAAAGGCTATAAGGATCTTACAAAACATATAAGTTAATACCGGATCCCCAGCACCCAATTAAATTGTTTTGCCCTGTGGCTAAATTTAAAACAAATTGATAATAATTAATTATAAATTATTTATTATCAATAAGATACGTATAAATATTACAGCCACATCAGTACACCTGCTGCTCTAAACCTTGAAATCATGATACATATTTATTCTTTAAAAGAAGTAGCGGGGCTAGGCATTGCCATTCTCCTACTTCTAACCACTATTCCGGTAAAAGCACAGAGTGACAGCCCGGGACCTAAAATCGGCGTGAAAGCCGGGCTTAACTTTTCGCAACTCTACGTAGATCAGCCCAATGCAGAAGACGAAAATGTAAAGCTGGGCTATCATTTTGGGATTTTCGGGAAAATTCCCGTTACGGACTTTCTGGCTGTCCAGCCGGAGGTGCTCTACACCAACGTCGGTTCTAAGGTAACTTACGGTGGCTCTGATGTAGCTGATATTCTAGGCATTGAGCCCGGAGAGGTGCGGTTTAACCTGAACTATGTGCAAGTGCCGGTGGCTTTAGCCATTAATATTGGTCCTTTGAATGTTCATGCCGGACCTTACCTGGCTTACCTGCTTTCTGCTAATGTCAAAGATTTAGAAAAATCTGAATTGAGCGCTAAAGATATAAAGGACCTGGAAACAGAAGACTTCAACCGAACTGACTATGGGGTAATGGGCGGCGTTGGCTTTGATATACAGAACGTCACTGTTGGAGCGCGCTATAATTATGGGCTGCGCGAAATTGGAAAAAGTGGCCTGGCAGGCAGCTTTACCGAAAATTCCAAGAACTCAATCGTTCAGATTTACCTGGGATTTGGCATTTGATTCTCTCTCATACATAAATACAATCACCATGGCAAGTCTTAATCGGAAAATGGTTTTGAATTCACTCATCAAACATGAAACGCTCACTTTGGGCGATCTGGCAAATATGGTAAATCCGGGTACAGTACCAGAGGACAACCATTTGCAATTGCTAGTAGATGAGTTATACGATAGCGGGTACATACATATGCTTAATGGGGTAACTCCCTGTACCTATACTATCACCATTGAAGGGATAAGGGAAGGGAAAAGACTCACCCAGGAAGTCCATAACAGATAGCCCCCAGCCTTTCCCGGCAAAGAGAAACCGATAATCAGTGTTATGTCTCATTGTATCAAGACAGGCTTTGCTTCTGACTTATTGCTAAAGCTTGCTGCCGTTGAGGGAGCAAGGGCTTTACGGCCCAACCTGGTTTCTACTGGCTGTGACATGGCATACAGGAGGTAGAAACACACCCTCATTCGAAGCAGGCAACACTTTGTAGAACCACGCTAAGATGCACTTTTGAACCTGAGGCTCCGCTACCGTTACTAGTCTGCTGAAGCTTAGCCTTATCTAAGCTCCGACAGGCCTTTCTATACTTGCTCTTACCTGTATCACCCTCGTTTTTGCCCCGTCACCTGCTCCTGCTCCATCAAGTGCAAAAGCCAAACATGACTTAAAACCAAGCATATGAAAAAAAACTACACTCTCTTGATTTGTTTGCTGTTTAGTTACCCCGTGTTTGCCCAATACGACGTGGTGGTGTTCAACTACGACAGGAGCTACTTTAACGAGGGCCAGCCTTTGCCAACCGAAAGCGATTTTATGCTGACAGGAGAAACGGGAAAGGATGTTGGCATGGTGGAGGTCTTTATTTACGGCTCCCCCGAAACAGATAAAAAGCCTCTCTACAGGAACGCTTGGAAGAAAAGGCCCTCCAGCGCTGAAAGCGGCTTTATACTTCCCGTGAATTACCCCTTGCGCGGAAACGAAAAGTATACTTTTGTCCTCAACTATTATGAGCCAGCCTCGGCCCTGCAGCAACAGCAACTCCTGAGGCAACTCAACTCCGCCCTGGATTCCTATATTGACCAGTCTTTTGTGGTAAGCAAGAGCAGCGTGGAGCTGCGGAAGCACCCCCGGAACATGCGCAGCGACATGAATGCAATCGTAAGCGGCGGGCTGGGGCTCTACCGAAACCAGCTAAATTATGAGTTCGGCGGTTTTTCGGATATCATTCTGGATAAACTGGACCAGATCAACGGCCTGCGGCTGCGAAAAGCCCGGCGCAATATTATAGCAGGTGAAGGGGAAGATAACCGAACAGTCAGGCTGAAATATGCACAGGAACAGGTGGAGGCCCTGAAAGTGCTGGTGAACCAGGAAGTTGCGCAGTATGCGAACGCACAGCTGCTCGCCTTAACAGACTCTAAAAAGATTACAGATTACGCCACCAAGAAGACCAGGAATGTCCTGGCGATCAATGCTGGCTATGGTGGCGTGTACTACTCGGGTGATGTTGATAATTTCACTTCGGACACGGCGCCCTATGTCGGCATCTCCATCCCGTTTGGCAGGGCCATATTCTCTTCTGCCTTCTGGTCGAGAGCCAGTGTCTCCGCAGGCGTGTTTCTGACGAACCTGGAGTTCGGGGAAGACAACGTGGCGACGGGGCCTCTGGTAAAGCGCCCTTTTTACGTGGCCCTGGGCTACAGAGCACTTCCTTTTGTTCGCATCAATGCGGGAGCCGCCGTGCTGCAAAGCGACCAGGCGTCTAATGCCCTCTCCGATTTCAACGTGGACCGCGTGTACATCCGGCCGTTCATAGGCTTAAGCCTGGAGCTTAATTTATGGCTGGACTTAAACAGGTAGCCGTGAAAAGGTTTATAACCATATGCCTGCTCCTGCTCATTTGCCATGTGGCGTCTGCGCAGCACGACCTGTACAAGTGGCAGCTCAGCGGCTATACAGGTATCGCCAACTATATCAACGAGAACAACAGCTCCTCTGACTATTTTAAAACAGACGACAACCTGCTGCACCGGCTCGAGCTGACCCGCAGCATAGGGAATAGCCTGGGGTTGTCGGTGGGCTACTCTTTGGGAGAGGTAGGGGCGCGCGGTCTGCAGCGAGCCCTCTTTACGACCGATGTGCACATGGCTGCGCTACGCGCCTATTTTTATACCGATAACGGCTGGATATTCAATGGCTCCGCCCGGGTATCCCCTTATTTTTTCGGCGGGTATGGCCTTAGCATACTCGAAACGTCCCTTGGCACCACAACAGAAAAGTCGCGCTATGTGTCCGCTATCCCTTTCGGAATGGGCCTGAAAATCCGGCTGGCCGAGAGGTGGCAACTCGCTTTGCAAACAGAAGCGGTTTACCTGACAGATCCGCATCTCAAGGGTGCTGCATTCGAACAGAACGACTACAACAGCACCTATATACATACTGGACTAACCCTTGGCTACAGCTTCGGCTTCAGGAAATCAAGTTTCAAAGCCCCCCGGTTTTACTCAAACAATGTAGCGCTGCTACAATCGGTGGAGGGGCAAGAACAGCCGAGGCAAAACGTGCTGGAGGCGATGCTGAAGCTGGAGCCCAAGGAGGTTCAGCTGATCAGTACACAGGATACAGTAAACCTGGCGGCACAGCAGGAGATCACGCAAAGAGCGGTTTACGCACCTGCTGACACGCTCAGTACCAGAAGCACGGTAATGGAAGCCGATAGCAGCACTCAGATCAGCGAACGCCGGTTGGTGCCTGCCGCCCCGACCCGAACCCAGGACACGACTTCAAGCCCTATACAGACGAGTACTTCTGCCGAAACAAAAGTTCCCCGTGATTCAGTTGTGGTTGGAAACGATGTAAGGGAAGTACAGCACGCACCGGCCGCAGTGCAGCGAAGTGCCGTGAGCACCGATACAATAGCCCGGCAGCAAGCTGCAATTGCAACACAGCAACGTGTACAGAAGCAGTCAACTACCCCCGCGCCGAAAACAACGCCCGTTGGAACAGAGCAAAGCGCCCAAGCCATAACCTTGGAAACAGCGCGTGTAAAAGAGCGGATTGTATATGTGCCTACAAATACTAAGCCTTCGCCTGCACAAAGAACAGGCGCTGAAGCGGCAAGGCTCCGTTAGGAAAGGCAGCGGCTCACCTTTGTGAATGCCGAGAACAGGAGGCTCCAGGGCAGGATCGACTCGCTTCAGGCAGCACCGCCGACCGGCGATACCCTGAGAGCAGGAGCAGCGGCGGTGGTAGACACCAGCATGGTGCGGTACCTGCAGCAGCAAGCCGCTCTCAACGACAGCATGCTGCTGCGCCTCACCCAGTACGAACAGGAACTGGCCCTGTCAAACAGTTCAAATGCCGCCCCGATTAGTGCTCCGGCTGAAGTAGCGAGGAAGGGCTACACCACCACGGTCTTTTACCCGATTAACGCACACCGTGTGCCTACGGAAAGCCTGCGGGATTTAAACCAGGTTCTGCAAACGCTGCAGCAAAACCCGGGACTGCGTGTGAGGCTCACCGGCTATACCTCCCAGTCTGGCAACCCCTCCTATAATAAGGCGCTAAGCCGCAGACGGGTAGAGGCGCTGGCAGATTTGCTGACGTTACAGGGAATAGCGAAGGAGCGGATCAGTATGCAGTACCTGGGTGATGAAAAAGCCTCGCAACAGGAAAACCCGCTAGACCGAAAAGTAGACCTTGATATTCATGAATAAAAAATAACTTAACAGGACAAGCCGTGAATAATACCCATTCCCCTTGCTCGCACTATCTATTGGTTTCATGACGAGGCAGCGTATTTCGTATCAAAATTCCGCGATATGATGCTACAGTTTTTCGGAGGCGCTGTTACATGTCTAATGGCCAGCCGCTTAAAGAAGGCATCAAATGCATGTCTGCTCATCGTAGTCAAATTTTAAACTTCTATTTAAATCGCCCATCATAAACACTCCTGTCAAATGTTGCAAGTTCACCCGTTACCTGCTCAGTGTCGCGGAAGCCTGAATGCGGACCACACCAGCCTCTTGACGGCAGGCCTGCAGCCGGCCATCAGGTACTCGAACTGGAACTGCTTGCCGCAACACCTGCACAGAAAGTTCTGCCTGCCCGTGCGCTATACGCCGTTTTTCACTACTTTGACACTGTGGCAGTAGGGGAACAGTTATCTCGCGCATAACTTCCTGCTAACACCCTTGCTGCCGTACCTATTCCCGCATCATACATGATATACCACCATCTAACTTTTATATAAAGGACTGATAAACTAAGTCTTTTATTATATCAGGAAAGACTATTCACAGAAAAATAAAATAAAATGGTACACCAAGTTTTACTATGACCCAACCTGACCCCTTTTATAAGAAAATAACGATTATCTTGTTTGGATTGATCCTTTTTGTTTATGTCCTGTCAATGCTGGCCGATATTTTAATCCCGCTGGCTTTTTCAGGGCTAATTGCCATTCTGCTTAATCCGCTGTGCAATCAATTTCTGATATTAAGGATACCAAAAGTGCTATCGATTCTGCTGACGCTGCTGATAGCTTTCATATTGTTGGGAGGCCTCTTCTACTTCCTCTCTTCCCAAATTATTCAATTTGGCGAAATGATCCCCCAGCTGAAATATAAGCTTGCACAGCTACTCACTGATTTACAGCAGTATGTGGAGCACACTTTCGGGATTTCAATCCAAAGGCAAACGCAACTATTAAAAGAAACAGCTACGGGCAATAGAGCTTTGGTTAGTCAGACGGTAAGCGGCGCGTTAGGTGTGTTTGGCCTGCTCTTTTTAATGCCGGTATATGTTTTTTTGCTCCTTTTTTATAAAACCTTGATCCTGAACTTTCTCTTTGAGGTATTTGCCAGAAAAGACTCTCAATCAGTGGCTGACATTCTTCAAGAAACAAAGAGTGCCATCCAGAGTTATGTTGTGGGCCTATTGATAGAAGCATCTATCGTAGCCGTACTGAATGCTACCGCTTTGATAATTTTGGGCGTTCCATATGGTATCTTGCTTGGAGTGATAGGTGCCATCCTGAACATGATCCCATATATTGGCGGATTGATAGCTATTATATTACCGGTGCTGATGGCTACGGTAACCAAGGATGGGTATACCACCCAGTTAGGCATTGTCGGCGCTTATGCCGTCATTCAATTTATTGACAACAATATCCTGGTTCCCCGGATTGTTTCCTCCAAGGTACAAATCAATGCTTTAGTCTCCATCATAGTAGTATTATTAGGGGGAGCGTTATGGGGAGTAGCGGGCATGTTTCTGGCAATTCTCTTCGTCGCCTTTTTAAAAATAATTTTTGACCGCATCGGTGTTCTGAAACCTTGGGGGAAGCTTTTGGGATACCAGGTGCCCCCCCATCATAGACGACGGAACGGAGAAACATCGAAGGTTAAATAACGCTTTCCGCTATATGCTGCTTAGTTCCCTGGGAATGAAATAGAATAATGCGAAGTGAGGAATAAAGAAGTGCATCTAACCCCTGTTCAACATAGGATAAGAGCTGCTGTATAACATGAAAGGCCTCTCGTATAAGAAGCCTCTTGAGGCTGGATACAGGTGTACTGGCAGTTGGGGAGAGGTATAGTGGAGAAGCAGCGGGAGGCGGGCCGGGGCGACGCGCTGATCGAGCAGCTGTCACGGGACCTGAGCGCGGCGTTCCCCGAGAGGAAGTGCTTCTCCAGGACCAACCTCTTCTATGTCAGGAAGTGGTGCCTGTTCTACGGCAGGGAGCGGTGCCTGTTCTACGGCAGGGAGCGGGAATCAGTCCCACAGCCTGTGGGACAATCAAGCCGGGCGTCCGTGTAAAGCCCGATTTCAGCAATTTCAGCTTGCTGAAAACATTTATAGAGCTTTATACAAGGCAGCGGCTAACTCAGGAGGGGAAAGAGAACGTAGCCCGGCATTCAGGTGGCTTTGTAGCTTTATTAGCCGTTTAACAATCCCATGTCATTTGGGAAAGCGATAGACAAGGTGGTGTGGTATTTGTTCTTAATGCTGGAAACCCTCCAAGTCTGCCGTATATAAAAAGCCTGGGATGAGAGGCTGCAACCGAAAGGTCCGTGGGAGCCGGTATTTCGATGGCGCCCCGCCAGCGAGGCTATTCCCACACTTGAGGCTGGCGGCAAGGGCTTGACCGATTCTGCTCCCGCCTGTTACCCGATGACACCGAGCAGCTTCTCTTTCGTCAGCGGCTTGGGAACGAAAATCACTGCCGGGTTCACTTTCGCTCTGTCCATGTTTCTGAACATGTGGCTGCTGCTGTTGAGCACCAGCCGCGTGCTGCCGAAGTCAAGGAGCTCCAGCCTTTCCGCCTCCCGCATGAAGGTCAGGCCGTCCATCAGCGGCATGTCGATGTCACAGATGACGAGCTGCGGCTGCCGCCCGGCCTCGGCGCCCTCCCGCAGCAAACCCAGCGCCACCGCTCCGTTCGGGGCGGTGCGGACCTCCGCCCCCGGCAGGAGGTTTCCGAGCAGGCGCCCCGTTAAGAACAGGCACGTCCCGTCGTCGTCCACAAGCAGTATTCTTTTAATCGACTTTATCATCTTCACAAATTTATCCCTGCGGTGAGGGCATGCATGCCTCAGCAGCAGGCCCCGAAACGCAAAACACACAGTACACCTGCGTCAAACCCCGCCCGGTACCCCCAGCGGCACCGGCAACCGTCGTATATATCCGTAGGGGAATTCAGTACTGATACGGCTACCGGGAAAATAGAAACACGTAATATTGCCTGTGTCCTTTCTATACGACTATGTCAGCGGGATGGAGGTGCGGCGGCTGGACGCTTTCAGGGCCGCAGAGTGCCTGTTTTACCTGCACTCCCTGACGAAGGATAACCCCGGCCTGGCCCGGCAGTGCCAGCCGCTCCAGGAGGAGCTGCGGGAACTGCGCGAGGAGAAGCACCAGCCTGCCTGAGGGCGACACGAGAACGGTAAACAAGTATATATAGTTATTGCTCCCCCTTGAGATAGACCCTGAAGGTGCTGCCTTCGCCCAGCCTGCTCTCCACCTCAACCCTTCCCCCTGTGTCCTCCACCATCCGCTTCACGATGAACAGGCCCAATCCTGTGCCTTCCACGTCATTCCTGAGCCGGGCGTGGCGCTCGAAAATCGCCTCCCGCTTGTCTTCCTCTATGCCCGCCCCGTTGTCGCTGACGGAGAGCAGGGTGTAACCATCTGAAGCCTCGGTCCTGATGAATATCTCCGGTGCCCTGTCCGGCGCCCTGTACTTGATGGCGTTGCTCAGCAGGTTGTAGACAACGCTCCTGACGTTCCTGCGGGACAGGTTTATCTCAGGTTCGTTTATTTCAGTCCTTATCTGCGCCCCTGTTTCGTATATCCTGTCTTTCAGGGCCAGCTGGGCGTCCTCTACCATGTTCCCGAAGTTCACCCGCTCAGCCGCCCTGGCGAAGTCGGTGTCGCTCTCCCCTATGTCGGCAAGCTCCACGACTGTTTTGCGCAGGTTGCTCACCGAAAGACTCAGCATGTCCATGATGGGGCCTGTGTCTGCTTCTCCGGCACGTGCTCCCTTCAACACGTTCACCAGGCCCTCTATGTTGGAGATGGGGCCTTTGATGTCGTGGGACAGGGAGAAGATGATACCCTCATACCGCTTGTTGAGCTTCTCATACCGCCTCAGCACATCGATGCGGTCGTTGATGTCGATGAAGGTGATGATGACGCCGTTGGTTCTGTTCTCTTTCCTGATGATGTAGGGCAGGATGTTCATCTGGTACCACCTCTTGTCGGTGGTCTGGATTTCCTTCTCCAGGTCCCTACTGCTCTTAATCACCTCCTTAATGTTCTCGATGATGGTGGGGAAGCGGATGTTGCTGGCCACCTCGTCTATGTGCCTGCCTATGTCATCGGCTGAAAGCCTGAAGTGCCTCATGGCGGGGGGGGTGAACTTGCGGAGTATCATGTCGGCATCGACAAAAAGCTGCGGGATGATGGTGTTGCTGAAATAGTTCTCCAGCTCATCGTTCAGCTCAATCAGCTTTCTGTGTGCCCGGGTCTTTTTGTGTTGTTGCTCCATGGATAAAGATAGCAGAGAAAAAGCACAAGCGCACCAGCGATACGGCAAAATGCTCCTTCGCCTTACACAAATAGCTGACCGGGGTAGTAGGAAAACGGCCCGTCCCTTTACACTTCCCGGTCAGGCTTAGATGTATGTACATTCACCGCGTTTTCGGCAGGAAACTCAGTAACAAATTTAGATCGAGCTGTAGCTATAGATAATAAGTTGCTTTACCAGAACACAATGTGGGCAGGATGCGCCAGAGAGGCAATTTGCGTTCTCTTGTGTCCCGCAAAAGGCCGAAATAATGAGATGTGGGGTAGTAGCGGTCGAATTGAATGATTTAGTTGAACAAAAGTAGCCTATGAGGAAGCTGCACACGACCTCTCTCATAGGCCATGTTACAGAAAGCGCATCGAGTTCTTTATCTGAGTGAGTCAAACACACTGCAGCCAGGAGCTGTTCTCTGAAAAGTCAGGGACAACCTTTACCCGGTTATCAAACTTATAGGAGGAAACCAACGCAGAAACCTCCTGCTTAACTGAGACAATGCAGTTACCAACCAGGTCCTCTCTAAAGCCTTTTTCCAACAGCCCCAGTACATAGCCCACGGAAACAACCCGACCAAGTATTTTACCCAGATCCACCAGCTTGCGCTGGGTTAGGGCCTCATTGACGGTGAAGCTTAGCTCCGTCTGAAAGTGCATGCAAGCCTCCGATGTCAGCTTAAGGCTTTTAAGAAAATCAAATAAATGTGCTTGCTTTTGCTTTTTCATCAAGCGGATAACCGTATCAGCTATCTGCGTATAGAGCATTTCGTTCGAGCCCTCAAATATCTGAAAAGGCCTGCTGTCTATGATGCCCCGACCACCTATGTGGCTTACCCTGTAACCGTTGGCCCCCGAGAGCTGCACAAGAATCTGCGCTGACTCCTGCATCAAGTCCGTCACGACTGCTTTCATGCTGTTGGCTTCCAAACTCTCGGAAGCCAGATTATGGGCAATGCCGCTTACCCCGCTGCTTCTGGCGCACATGGCAGAGCATATAGTGTAGGCAGTCTGTATCCGGGATACTTGAAACTGCACCTGGTCCATGGCCAACAACCTGCCGCCCCCGACTACCCTACTCTCACAATGGGCAACCGCCTCGTCCAGCATCCGGTGTATGAAGCCCATTCCCATGCCCGGGAACTGCATCCTGCTTCTGTGCAGAATATCAAGCATCATCTTGATGCCCGTTGTTTCCGGCTGCAGTCTCATTGCGGGAGGAACTTGCAAGTCCAGTTTGTTCAGCCCATAGGGTATCATGTAGAGTCCCAGGTTATCGTAATACTCCTCCACTACCACCTGTTGGTTATCCTGGGACACGTCACATATGAAGAAGTCAATGTCCCTGCTCAGTTCCCCCTCGCCGATCTCCTTCCTGCACGCAATCAGCCAATAGTCCGCCAGGCCAGTCAGCCCTTGCCAATGCTTGGTTCCCTTTATTCTGTAGCCGCCATCATATTGCCTGTAGGAGGTCTTCATGTTCAGGGCGTCACTGCCATAGTCAGGCTCAGTGATCATAAGGCCCCCCATATTCCTGTTATAAAGGAAATGGTCAAAGATCCCTTTTTTAACCGCCTCATCGGCATACTTGGCTACAGGCTCTAAAAACAGCGCTATATTAATCCCAAAGATCAAGGAAAGGGGAAGCGACTGGTAAGAGGCTGCCGCTAATACCCCCAGACATTCCTTCACCACACATCCACGTCCTCCATACTCCTCGGGGATCGAGACAGACAAGGGAGCCTTAGACATGATCCCGCCCATCAACTCCGAGGGTACTCCTCTCTTAACATTCAGGCTATTGGTGGCTCCTTGCTCATGGAATAAATGCTGGAGTGTAGCTTCGAAATCTTTTATGAAAACAGAGTAATTCATCTTTGTTGGCTGCATAGGTTATTTGGAGTATCTATATCTATAAGGGGCCAGCCGGCAGCATGCCCTGACGGCTTGTTGCTTTCAGTGTACAAAATGAACCCATTACTAAAATAAGCCCTTCGGTATTCTTATTTACAATTTAAAGATTAAAGTCGACTATAACACCCCTGAGATATCATTCCCTTCCTGTTTGAGCCAAACCAGCTGCTAGATGGATTTAGGTGGTGACAGCTTAGGTTAACATATTTCAGGACGGGGTCAAGCATTTTCCCATCCCAGAAAACGCCAGAATTTTGAGATGAAAAGAGGAGGTACTAAACTAAAAGGCTTCTCATCATGGGGACCCATCCTTGTTCTATAACGATAGTTATGTTATCAGGGTAGTTCATCGAGTCGCTATAGTCCCCGTAGTATCTTACCACTCGGTTTAGAGCCTTTACAGGTTGTCACAAGCCATGGTGGCAATGGGAACAACCTGCTTTTTAAAGCAGTAAGTCATAACCGATCTTGCATTTAATGTAACTCCCCTGTTAATGCTTCCCTTGAACTTGGCCTGCACCCTGTAACTGTTTAATCGATGGACAAAATTAGGATCGGCGTATAGACCAAGTAAGCAACGGCCCCACAGATACCCTCTGGGCCAAGGTGATGCATGCCAGCCTTTCCAGCATCATGCCGCAGGTGGTGGCCACCTGGTGCGGGCAGACCGCCGAGCAGGTGTGTTATGGCTGCATCAGGTGCTTGACCACTGAGTGAGAAATAATAAATGAACCTATGCTGAGGTAAGCCGCGTTACAGTATTGTAAAAAACTTATTTATCTACCTGAAACCAGACTTTTCAGATAGATAAATACCTCCTTCTTTTCCCTTCCTGAACCATGCGTATTGCCTATATTTCCACTTGCTTGCCGCGGGAGTGCGGCATCGCAACCTTCAATGACAATGTGGAGCGGGCCATTCAGGCAAACTTTCCCGGTCAGACCTCTATGGAAAACGGGTATGGCATCGCCCTCAACGACTCCGATGAGCTGCAGACGTACGATTACCCCAAACACATAAAGTTTATCATCCGGCAGAACCGCCAGAAAGATTACATTGAAGCGGCCACGTTCATCAATACCAGCGATGTGCACGCGGTGGTGATGGAGCATGAGTTTGGCATATATGGGGGGGAGAGCGGCATTTATATCCTGCCGCTGCTACACCGCCTGGAAAAGCCCTTGTTCACGGTATTGCACACGGTGCTGCAGGAACCTTCCCACACACAAAAGCTCATTATCCAGGAGATTGCGGCGCGCTCGGCCAAAGTGATTGTGATGAGCCGCCGGGGCATCGAGTTTCTGACTGCTGTCTACGGTATTTCTCCGGAAAGAATACAGTACATAGAGCACGGCGTGCCAGACCTGGAGGCACCCGCCGTAAACCCGCTGAAAAAGGTGTCGACATTCCGGAATCACCGGGTGCTGCTGACCTTCGGGCTGCTCAGCCGAAACAAAGGCCTTGAAACCGTGATCCAGGCCTTGCCGAAGATCGTGGAACAGCACCCTGACGTGATGTATGTCATCCTGGGCAAAACGCATCCCGGCATCCTCCGAAACTCCGGAGAAGAATACCGGGATTACCTGAAACGGCTGGCCGTGCGCCTGAATGTGGAGAAGCATCTGACCTTCATCAATCTGTTTGTGTCAGAAGAGGAACTGATGAACTATCTGTCGGCGGCCCATATCTACGTAACGCCGTACCTGAATGAAGCCCAGATTACCAGCGGCACCCTGTCCTACGCCGTAGGTGCCGGGGCGGCGGTGGTCTCTACCCCGTACTGGCATGCCCTGGAACTGCTGGCAGACAACCGGGGGCGGTTGTTCCCTTTCAAAGATGCCCCGATGCTGGCCGATACCGTGATTGAACTGCTCGATAAGCCAGAGGTGCTGAATGAGTTGAAGGGGAACGCCTATGAATACGGCTTGCACTTACGCTGGCCCCAGATTGGCGCCGACTACATCCGGACGATACAGGAAACCATTGACAAGAAAGAATTTGTGGGCAAAGAGTTGCTCCAGATTGTGGATCCGGACAGGATACCGGAGTTCAGCCTGACCCATGCGTGCCGCCTGACCGATGACACCGGCATCGTGCAGCACGCCAAGTACGGCATCCCCAACCTGAAGGAGGGCTACTGCCTGGATGATAACGCCCGGGCTCTGATCATGGCGCTAATGGCCTACCAGCGCAATAAAAGCCAAGAAGCACTGGAACTTCTGCCTATCTACCTCAGCTTTATCCATTATATGCAGTGTGATGACGGCAACTTCCGGAATTTTTTAAGCTTCAGACGGGAATATCTGGATGAAGTGGGCTCGGAGGATTCCTTTGGCCGCACGGTATGGTCGCTGGGCTACCTGATCAGCACTGCCCCCAACAATTCCTATCGGGAGTTTGCCGGAGAGTTGTTTTCCCGCTCTGTCCCGCACTTCAGGCAGCTGCACCATTTACGGGGCATGGCCAACACCATCATCGGTGTGAGCTATTACCTGAAGGCACACCCCGATGATGACCAACTGCTGCAGGAGCTTGCTGGCCTGACCGCTCCTTTGATGGAGGCGTATGCGCAGCAGCGCGGCGACGGTTGGCACTGGTTTGAAGAGAAGCTGACTTACGATAATGCCATCCTGCCGTTGGCGTTGCTCCACTCCTGCGAGATAACAGGTGATGAAAGCGTAAAAGAGGTGGCCATGGAATCCATGGCCTTTCTGGACAGCCTCACGATGGAAAAGGGATTTCTCAGCCCCATCGGCAACAAGGGATGGCATCAGCGCGGTGGGGAGGTGCCTGTTTTTGACCAGCAGGCAATTGAAACGATGGCCATGGTGCTGCTGTACCTGCAGGCCTATCAAAGTACGCATGAGGCTATCTATGTAGAAAAGATGTTTGTCAGCTACCAGTGGTTTTTAGGGGAGAACATCCTGCGCGTGCCCTTGTATGACCACGAAACGAAAGGCTGCTGCGACGGCCTGCAGGAAACCGGTCTTAACCGCAACCAGGGAGCCGAGAGCACCCTCGCTTACCTGGTTTCCCATCTCGCCGTGCTGAAGGCCTTGGAACTCGAATACGAGTACGACCTTGCCGGGCAGGTACTGGAGCCGGCCCTTTGAGGATGAAGATAGCCGTATTAGCCCCTGTGGCCTGGCGCACCCCGCCGCGCCATTACGGGCCCTGGGAACAGATGGCCTCCAACGTGGCAGAGGGACTGGTAAGTTTAGGAGCCGACGTCACGCTTTTCGCCACTTCAGATGCTGTCACGGAGGGGAAGTTGGATGCTGTGGTAGGCAAAGGGTATGAGGAAGACCGCACCCAGGATGCCAAAGTGGTGGAATGCCTGCACATCAGCAACCTGATGGAAAAGGCGGCTGGCTTTGATATCATCCACAACCATTTTGATTTTTTGCCGCTTACCTATTCTCGGCTGATCCAGGTACCGATGCTGACCACGATCCATGGGTTTTCATCAGCTAAAATCTTACCGGTTTACCTGAAATACAACGCCACCTCCCACTACGTCTCCATCAGCAACTCCGACCGCAGCCCAGGGCTTGCCTATATAGCCACGGTATATAACGGCATTCGGGCAGCGGACTTTTCCTTTACCCGACAGCCGGAGGATTACCTCCTGTTTTTTGGACGCATCCATCCCGATAAAGGCACGGCGGAAGCCATTCAAATCGCTCGGCAAAGCAAGAAGCGGCTGCTTATTGCCGGCATTGTTCAGGATCAGGGGTATTTTGACAGAGAGGTAAAGCCTTACTTAGGCGATCAGGTGGAGTTTGTGGGGGCTGCCGGACCAGAAAGCCGGAACGAGCTCCTGGGGAATGCCCTTGCGCTGCTGCACCCCATCCTGTTCGACGAACCCTTTGGATTGAGTGTGGCGGAGGCCATGGTCTGCGGCACACCGGTCATTGCCTTCAACAGGGGCGCTATGCCGGAGCTGATCCGGCATGAAGAGACGGGGTTCCTGGTCAAAGACATAAGCGGGGCGGTGGCGGCCGTGCAGCAATTAGGCTGTATCAGCCGCCAGCAATGCCGCGCCTGGAGCCTGGCGCAGTTCTCGCAGCAGAAGATGGCTGCGGATTACCTGCACCTCTACAAGCAAATTCTAAACAGCTAAGGCCGGGCTTCGCAGCTTGTCCAGCAGCGCGTGGAGGTCCACTGTGGCAAAGGAAGAGCAATAGTCCGAGAGCCCATAGGGAATGACCAGCTGCCCGTTATGGACAATAGGGCCGCAGGAGTAGAGCACATTCGGCACATAGCCTTCCCGTTCATCCTTGTTTGGAATGAGCAGCGGCTCGTCCAGGTGGCTTATCTCGATGGTAGGGTCATCAAGCTGCAGCAGACTGGCGCCTATGCAATAGCGCCGCATCGGGCCTACCCCGTGGGTAAGCAGCAACCAGCCGTGCGCTGTCTCTATCGGCGAGCCGCAGTTACCCACCTGCACAAATTCCCATGGGTACTTCGGGCATTCTATCCGTACCGGGTTTTCCCACATGTTGATGTTGTCGGAGTACATGATGTAGTTGTTCCAGCCGTCGTTGCGGGAAGCCATGACAAACTTGCCGTTGATTTTCCGGGGGAAGAGCGCGAAGTTCTTGTTCTGCACGCCGGTGCCATAGAGCGGCATGATTTTGAAATTGTAGAAATCCTTTGTCTTCAGCATCTTGGGAACGATGGTCTCCCCATCATAGGCGGTGTAGGTGGCAAAGTACACGATACTGCCGTCCTCCTCAGTGAAGCGGACAAAGCGGGCATCCTCAATGCCCTTGCGCTCGAACTCAGAGATGGGGAATATTACCCGGTCGGAGATATCGGTGTCCAGTGAAAAGGTAATCCTATAGTAGGAGTCGGCCAGCCACAACACTTTATCGTACTCCATCCTGGAATGGTCATCCTGTTGCCCTGATTTCTTTTTGTTGATGAGCTTTTTGAGCATGTTGTAATCAAAATGCTCTTCCAACTCCGCCGCAACCTCGTTCATCACCTGCGGTCTGATTTGTCTGCTGAAGGCATTGTCAAAAAAGGCGCTTTTTTCATAGGCGGCGCTGTGTATGATCTCCGCCTCGTCCACATGGTTGCCAACCGGGTCCACGCTGATATTACAGGCCTTGTCCAGCAAGGCCCTGCGAAAGACGATAGAGGAGATGTGGCCCTCGCCTACAGCCCTAAAGCTGATGATCACCCTTTTATGCCCCTCTTCCAGCTCCGTCTGGTCCGGGTCCTCCACGATAGAGGGGTTGAAAAATGCGGCCGATTCTATAGAATACTCGTGGGTGAAAAAGGAGCCGATGAGCAGCCTGCGGTAACTGTCCAGCTGCTCATAGTCAATAACCAGTTCTGAGAAGATATGCCTTAAGCGGCTGCAATGCCGGTACAGTACCTTGGTGATGTTCCGGTGGCGCTTGGAATACTCCTGCAGAATGGGGGAGATGGTGTCGAACACTTCACCCTCGTTCATTTCCATCACGCGCCGGATCACCTGCCGGGCGCGTTCCTCACTGTTAAAGAAATAGCGGGCGATGACCCGTTTGGGGTCCGGGTACACTTTTACATTTTTTCTCTCGATGGATAGTCTCATATAGGTAAGGGAAAAGTTGAATAATAATATAGTGGGGTGATTTTACTGGTACTTGGTTACAAGCCTGCTGTGGCCTTCTAACATGCAGGTATTTCGCGATTATATCAAGACCCAATAAAAAAGGTCCGAACTTCCGCCCGAACCTCCATTCTCATAGTTGTATTCTGCTGCAGTATCTTATTCAGGTTGACTGGTGCTGGTCTTTTCTATCTATCTTATTGCGTCTGGCCGTCTTGTCTCTTTCTATAGCTATTTTTCTCCTGCCTGGTTAGAGTGGTTCGGGCAAATGTGTGCGCTGCCACTACTAGCAGCAGGCCGGTTGACAGCTAAAATAGAATGACCTTGTTGTGCATAAATGAGTTGAACGGCTTTTTTATGATATTATTTAGGTATACGGGTGGGGGAGTGGATTGAATGGATATACCACATTTATAAAACATATAGGATGCTATGGAAGGGTTTTTTGTTTCCGTGTCGCTAAAACGGTGGTTGTAGGCAAGTGCCTTGTCCTGATACAGGTTGACAATTTTTGATGCTACACCTTTACTCAAACCTGCATCTCATTCCTTGCCCTGCCTCTCATTGACCGGTGTTGAGATAGGGAAGAGGCAGCCGCAAACTCACTTCACCTTGATTCTCCTGTTTACATTTTATTCGGTTTCGTGTCAACCTATATCAGGACAAGGCAGGTAAAGATTCCAGTAGATACGCTACAGTTAACCTCATTAATCAAGTCATGCATCTACCTTCTCAGTCGAAATCTTTGTTAATAGCACAAATAGTTTATGAATGTTACGTGGCTTAGCGCAGTAGCGGCGAAGAACTTGAGTGTTACCCTCCAGAATAATGCGGATATAGAAAAACCAAGCTACAAATCTACCAAGTTTCAGCAATTGTGTTTAGCCGCAGTTAGCTGCTGGCGTTTTGCTTTAATAAAAAAGACCTTAGACAAATGTCTAAGGTCTTTTTTATTAAGAATTAGAAATTCTAATTAAAATATTCCTTAATGAGCGAAGTAAGATTTTCGTCACTCATTTTATTAGAAGTACTTTCACTGGCTACTACATTTTTATATTGTGGGGTTTCGGCTAGAAATTTCATAAACTGTTCCTGAATTTGCCCGGTTCCGGTTAAATGGATTTCATCCACATTAGGCATTTTACTGGCGATTTCTTTGAAGAATTTATGCGTTAAGCCAATTTCATGATTGTTTGAGGTTTTCTCATTAGAATTGTTATCTGGTCCTGCATTTTTTACTTGTCCTATAATAATAAACTCTCCATTATCAATATCTTCTCTTCCTACGATTGTTGCATTGTGTGAATCCATCCAAACACCAAACAACTTTTTGTTTTTATCTAACATGCTTATATATTTTCTTAAAGGTAACCCTTTAGAAATCAAAATATTAATTTTTTTGATAAGGTTTCGATTACACGCAAAGTTTAGCCGCTTGCAGCTAACTACTGTGCAGATAGCAGGAGTACTACTCCTGCTATCTGCACTATGAGTGGAGTAAGTTTTGTCTACTTTGCCTCTTGTTTCCAAGCAGTTTTGGCTTATCCCCATGTTTCCCGTCATAGTATATCCCTTCTTCAATATAGCAAATTTCTTCACATTTACAGCTCCCTTCCATCTGTTTTAGGCTCACCAGACTTGAAAAGTAAAAATGGACCGTCGATTCGGGGCAGCGGCCTGCCTTCTCTCCCTTTTGCTGGCTTTACGGGTGAGTGGTTCGGCTGTGCTAGGAGCCACGAGAGATCGGTTTGGAATTGGAAGGCTTTCATTTCCTCTGTATCTGTTAGCAGTGTGTATCCTGAAATCGGCATTATCAAAAAACGCCCGTTTTACGGGATCCGCGGACGCCCGAAAGCCCATTTGCAAAAACGGCCATCCGGAGGAGCAGAGGGCATCGGCGGATTCCAGAATTGCCGTCTCATAAATCAAAATGCTTTTGGTATATTTGAGATGAGTTTATGAGATACTGACATAAAGATAGGATACGCGCGGGTCTCGACCCATGACCAGCGGCTGGAGCTGCAGACCGACGCCCTCGCCCAGTGCGGCTGCCAGCAAATCTACCGGGAGAGGAAGTCGGGCAAGACCAGGGAGCGCCCGGAGCTGGAGAAGATGATAAGCCAGCTCCGGAGCGGCGACACGGTGGTGGTGTGGAAGCTGGACCGGCTGGGCCGCTCGCTGCGGGACCTGATCGACCTGGTGGCCGAATTCCAGGAGCGGGGGGTGGAGTTCGTGAGCCTGCAGGACGGCATCAACACGGCCACGCCCACCGGCCGCTTCACCTTCAACGTCTTCGCCTCCCTGGCAGAGTTCGAGCGCGAGCTCATCCGCGAGCGCACCAACGCCGGGCTGGCCTCGGCCAGGGCCAGGGGGAAGAGGGGCGGCAGACCGGCCGGTCTGTCAAAGTCAGCCATGGAGAAGGCCCGCTCCGCCCGGATTCTCTATGACTCCAAGATCAAGACGGTAGAGGAGATAGCCCAGACGCTGGGCATCGGCCGGGCCACCTGCTACCGCTACCTGGGCCAGGCAGACAGCGGAGACGCAGCCGGGAAATAGGCAGGGCAGGGCCCCGGCAA
Organism: Pontibacter russatus; assembly: GCF_009931655.1. Classification (NCBI taxonomy): domain Bacteria; kingdom Pseudomonadati; phylum Bacteroidota; class Cytophagia; order Cytophagales; family Hymenobacteraceae; genus Pontibacter; species Pontibacter russatus. The sequence goes on from NZ_CP047984.1 coordinate 4,850,154, forward strand.
GTGCCGCCACAGCCAATAATTGCACTATGGCAATGAATCCACAGGACTATTAAAAAATAGCATCATTATTCCGCTAAAGCGGGAACTGATGCGGCGGCCCCTGTGTCTGCCTCTTGACTTTTAGCCAAAGTTATTTTTCATTGAGTTGTTTAGTTTAGCAGGATGATGGGGTAGCCAGTGGCTACCCTTTTCTTTTTGCCGCCCGCTGTGCGGGTTTTGTGTGGTCGGGCACCAGGAGAACAAGATAAGATGGCAGCAAATGACACCGGATGACAGTGGATGACATCAAATGGCAGCAGATGACACCGGATGACGCGAAATGACACCGAATGATGGCAGCAGATGACACTGGATGACACGAAATGACACCGAATGATGGCGGAAAATGACACCGGATGACAGCAGATGACAGGAAATGACACTGAATGGCGGGACAGTCCCAAAGCAACTGTTATCACAGGCTCTTTCGGTGTTCTGCAAGGGGTTTTACTGCGTTTTGAGCGTGTGGAGGCCTTCCGGTGACCTGCAGGAGCGCCTGCTTACCCTTGTTCCGGCGCTTTCCCCGGATTTGCCAAACCCCGCCATTTGCTGTCATCCGCTGCCATTCCGTGCCATCAGCCTGCCGTGTGTACCACAGGATATCGCCTTTCCGGGACGGGCACGGACAGCGGTTTGGGGGCAGTATGGCCTCTGCAGACAACCGGAGAGCTCCTGGAGACGGCTGAGCCGCCAAGGCTCAGCAGCGGATGACAGCGGATGACAGCGGATGACAGCGGATGACAGCGGATGACAGCGGATGACAGCGGATGACAGCGGATGACAGCGGATGACAGCGGATGACAGCGGATGACAGCGGATGACAGCGGATGACAGCGGATGACAGCGGATGACAGCGGATGACAGCGGATGACAGCGGATGACAGCGGATGACAGCGGATGACAGCGGATGACAGCGGATGACAGCGGATGACAGCGGATGACAGCGGATGACAGCGGATGACAGCGGATGACAGCGGATGACAGCGGATGACAGCGGATGACAGCGGATGACAGCGGATGACAGCGGATGACAGCGGATGACAGCGGATGACAGCGGATGACAGCGGATGACAGCGGATGACAGCGGATGACAGCGGATGACAGCGGATGACAGCGGATGACAGCGGATGCTGCAGCGACCGAAGTGAGGGCCTGGCACCCAGCCGGTATGGAACCGGTAAAAAGCCGCCTTTTCAACCGGCAGAAAACCGGATCAACAAGTATCAGCGCTCTGCAACGCTCGCGCAACAGCTGCTCCTGGCCGTCTCTAAATTCCGCCGTTTTCCGGGGCTATCGGACAGGAATGATACAGAACATCAGACAGTGTTACAGTGGCTCAGACAGGAGCAACAGACAGCACCTGCCTGTATCAATTCAGCGCTCTTTCAGGGACAGTAGCCTGCTGGGACAGCTGTACAAGAGGAATCTTCTTCTTACCTACACCTTCATTCTACTTCATAATAGCCATCAACAGCTAATTTGGCCGTTTTTCTGCTCTGTTCAAGTATTATTCCCTTTGCTGCGTGGCCAAAAATTGAGACAAATGAATTGCCCACTTTTTGGCCACGCAGCAACTGCTTGCAGTTGCTGCTACAGCCTGTATCGATATTCGGGCGTTTTAGGGGATAAGCATGTTAACTTATTTCAGGGCTAAGGCGGTTAACTGATTTACCAGTTTAGAGGTATATTCGAGTTTATCACTTATCTGTCTTGTGCAATGAAAAAAAGGGATGTGTTTTTGTTTGGAGCTGGAGCTGTGATAGGTTGGAAAGGCCCTACAACTAACTATTTAACAGAGCGGGTGAGAAAGACTGGGCATAAAATAAAATCAGGCCAGTACATCACAGATATAATCTATCAGGCGCTGGTAGAGGTATGTAAGCTTAAGAAAGATGAAGTGAATTTTGAAACCATCATCAGTGTAGTGGAAGAGTTGATTGTCTATTACACTGGCTTTTCGGGCTCTGAGAGTAAATTGTCACTCACTTCCCCTTTTCTTTCTCCCTCCGCTCTACTCAATGATATAATACATATTGAGAGAAGAGAGAATGAAGGGGAACAGCCAACCAACATTAACTATAAATATAGACTGATATTTGAGGGCGATGCTGCACCAGAACAACACATTTTAAGAGGCCTGCTTACAAAAATTATCTCTCAAATTATGGCTGATGTCCTAGACTATAGCTATTATTCTGTTTCAAAAAAAGTCATAGTTGAAAATGAAGCGAACAAGCAGCTGAACGATGCTTTTGCCAGATGGATCAAAGCCAGTCTTTACCCAGAGAGGGTAGCCAGGATCTACACGTTAAACTATGACCGCCTATTTAAAATCGTCTTAGAAAACCGGGGGGTGCCCCTTTTTGAAGGATTTACAAACACTGGGGCAGCCATTGAACCGAATGCGTATCATAGACCAGATTTAAAGCGTCTATACGAGCATGACTTCTCTTGCCATTACAACCTGCATGGCTCTGCCAGTTGGCATGTAAGTTCATTGAATAGACAGAATATGCCATCACATGAGTATTTTCTGGCGATTAACGGCCCATTAATTACAGGAAATGGAGATGTGGCAACTGTTCAAATTGAGAAAGGAAAAAACATCATTTTGACGCCCATCATAACAGGTTATCAAAAAGCACAAAAAACAGCCATTACCCCTTTCAAACAAATGCAGGCAGCCTTTGACAAAGACTGTATGTTTGCCGATAACTTATTTATAGTAGGCTACTCTTTTGGAGATGCTCATATAAATGAATCAATTCGGAATGCTTTAAAAGAAAACGAGGAACTTCAGGTAACAATTGTTGACCCTAACTTTATTAAGGGAGATATGTATGGCAAACTCTGGGAAGACTTGTTTTCACATACAAATTATGTTCCTGAGCCTATGTGTACAGACCAACAAGGCAGGGATTTATATTCTTGCCTGAAGGGGCGAATTAGAGTGTATACCAAATTCTTTGCTGATTTTTTAAAAGAAGTCGCCCCTTTAGAATAATCGGGTGTTTCTTTAGCTTACCTGTTCAGCCTATAACACGCACACATAATTCATGTTCATATATGGCACAGGTAGTCAGGGCCAAATGCGGACAATTTTCTTTTTTTGTCACGGTCCTTGCTGAACATAAGGGTCCTTATTCGACTTCTTTTTTAGCTATTCTTGTCTTGCGCACATCATAAGGATTCCTCATTTCTGATACTCTATCTTAGAAATTGGCTGATCGCATTTAATCAAGCCACACTCATCTTGTACTCCTTGTACCGCGCCTCTGCCTGCTCCATCACCTCGTCCAAAATCTCCTGCAGCTCGGCTTTTACTTTAAAGCGCAGCACCTTTTTCACGGCAAGTTGCAGCTGGGCTTTGGTGTCGTCTTTTTTGTACCAGTCGGGTTGGGAGGCGCTTTTCTTTACCTCGGCCAGTATCTTTTTTACCAGCTCTTTTATGAGTTCGAAGTCCTGCAAGGCGTTGGGGTGTTTTGCCAGTATTTCATAAAAAGCTTCTTCCTCTTCGGTAAGGCCCAGCTGGGTGCGGCGCTGGTCTTCCTCCTGCATTTCCCTTGCCACCTCGCGCATCTTCTCCATGGCAATCAGGCTGTCGAAAAAGTGGTTGTGATAGTGGGCGATTATCTTTTCTACTTCCTCTTTGAGCTTGCGGTACTTCACCAGGTTTTTGCTGGAGCGTACTTTTATCTCGTCATTCATGATTTGGCGCAGGAGCTCCAACTTCAGTTCGTTGCCGGTCTTCTGTTCTTTGGCGGTTGCCAGGAAATCGTCGTTGATGATGGAGATGTCGAAGCGCTCGATGCCCGCCATCTGGAACACGTCCACCACCTCCTCGCTTTCGATGCTGCGGTGGATGAGGTCCTTTATCTGGCCCTGTGATTTCTTGATGTTGGTGGTCGGGTATTTTACTTTGCGCACGGCTGCGCCTATGTGCTGGAAGAAGATTAAGTCCAGCGCGATGTTGTTGATGTTGTCGTGGCTCTTGACGATAGGAGCGAGGCTGCTGAGCTTCTTCTCGTTCAGCATAAAGGCTTTGCACTCCTCATCATCAGCCACGATGTAATTGGTGGCCTGGCTTACCAGCTTCATCTTGTCCGGTGCTGCCAGCGCGGGCCAGTTGCTGTACGAGAAGCCATCCGGCAGCTGCTCCTGCAGTAGCTCAATCACCTCCTGCGTCAGCGAGAAAGCCTCTTCCATATCAAAAGCTACTTTGCCCTCGCCACCTGCCGAGGTATACTTCTTGGTGGCGTCGCGGAGCCTATCGCCGATGCCGATGTAGTCTACGATCAGGCCGCTGGGCTTGTCGCGGAAAACGGTGGCGACGCGGTTCACGGCCTGTATCAGGTTGTGGCCGCTCATTACCTTGTCTACATACAGCGTGTGCAGGGCGGGGTTGTCGAAGCCGGTGAGCCACATATCGCGCACGATCACGATTTTTAGCTTGTCGTCCGGGTTTTTGAAGCGGCTTTTCACTTCTTCCATCGCTTCCTTGGTACGCACGTGCGGGTTCCACTCCGGCGGGTCTTTGGCGATGTTGGTGGTCATGATGACAGCTATTTCCGGGCAGCCTTCCAGTGAGGTCAGGGCATCGTAGAGCTTCACGCAGTTGCGGCGGCTCATGCACACCACCATGGCCTTTCCTTCCAGGCTGTTGGCGCGGTTGGTGTAGTGCTGCAGGATGTCTTTGGCGATGGCTTCCACGCGCTCTTTGGAACCGGCGGCGTCTTCCATGGCGGCCCACAGTATCCGGTTACTGTCGCTCTCTTCCAGACCGCCGGTTATGGCCTCGGCTTCTTCCTCCAGCAGCGCATTGCCCAGGTGCAGCTTGGCCAGGCGCGGCTCGTAGTAAATCGGCACCACGGCTTTGTCTTCTGTGGCCTGGCGGATGTCGTAGGTATGGATGATGTCGCCGAAAACGGCGACGGTGTCGGCGTCTTTGCTGTCGACGGGGGTGCCGGTAAAGCCGATGAAGAAGGCTTGCGGCAGGGCGCGGCGCAGGTTATTAGCGAAGCCCTGCACCAGGCCGTACTGCGTGCGGTGGCACTCGTCGGCAATCAAAATCACGTTGTCGCGGGTGCTGAGGACGGGGGGCTCCAGCTCGCGGCCGTTGGCGTTGTCTTTCAGGTTGAACTTCTGCACGGTGCTGAACACCACGCCGCCGCCTTCGCCGCTGAGCAGGGCCCGCAGCTCGTCGGTGGTGTTGGCGATGCTCACGTCGCCCACCAGGTCTTTGGCGGCCACGAAATCGTCAAAGAGCTGGCGGTTCAGGTCGAAGCGGTCTACCTGCACCACAATGGTGGGGTTCTTCAGCTCGGACAGCTGGCGCAGGATGCCGGTGTAGATGGCCATGGTAATGCTTTTGCCGGAGCGGGTGGTGTGCCTTACCACGCCAATGCGGCCGTCGCCGTAGGGGCGCACGCTCTTCAGGGTTTCCTGCAGGGCTTACTGTATGCCGAAGAACTGGTGGTACTTCGCGCCTTTCTTAATGAGCTGGCCCTTGTCGAGCTCATGGAAGATTAAATTGTTATTATTGAATTGAACTTAATAACTTAGAACCGAAAATTGCAAACACCGTTACTGCGGTTCTATTGAATAATACAATTTCATGATAAGAGAAGATAGACAAAAGCTTAAATATTTAGTCGATGCACTTGTAAAAAGTTTAGACTTGATTGGTACATCTTTCAACAAAACTGAACCAGGTATAAGAAAACATACGATCTTAGATTTACTCTTTAGGATTAGATGTAATCTTACTGGGATTTCAGAATTATTAAAATTTTGGCCCGAGTCAAATGCCTTTCAACCGCCAATTTCAAACTTGTATAGGACCGTTGTTACAGATCTTATCACATTGCTTTATTTTTTAACTTTTTATGATGATAAAGAGTCATTCATTAATGAGCTTTTTGTTCTTAATAGAAAATACATTAAATCAATTGAAAGGTATATCAACAACCTTCACACAGAGATGCTTACCTCTACACCCGAAGAAATTGAAGCTGAGAAGCAGAAACAGAGAGGTCAGTTGTATGGTAACTCTGACGAACAATTATTTTACGAGGGGACATTTAAACTAAAAACTCCAAAAGACTTAAGAAAATCAAGCAATCCTGAGCTTTTTAGAAAAATAGAGAATATGAGTACTGACCTTGGAGATACACAAATGTTTGAACAGATAAGCCTCCATCCATTAACTCATTGGTATAGCCAAATTTTTAATTTATATAAGTATTTGTCTCAACACCAACATTATTCCACATCAGGCAGATATATAGCCACTTTTCCGCCCGAAATAGAATTAAAGCAGTGGTTGCTTTCAACCACACATTCGTGGGAAATTTTGATAAGGCTAGCAAGATTTTTTGAAGTTGAAAGTGCTATACAACAGCTTGAAAATGTAGAAGATGTAATTACTGATTTTCGTAGTATATAGGTAACGCTGTTTTTTCTGCTAAAAAAATAATAACATTTGGACTATTTAACTAACCTAATTCTTTCTGGTGCACATCTTCATAGGCGATGGGGTAGAAGTGGTTCCGGTGTCGTCTTTCCAGGTTTTGCTTATGCCTTTGCTAAGCTTGAGGTGAAAGGCGTGGTTGCTCTGGTGTACGTCACTGCCTTTGTTGAAGAGGAACTCCTGCTTTAGTTCGGCCACCAACTCTTGCGGTACCTAGCAATTAGCGGAGCTAGAAAGGCTCAAACACCTCATCATGTAAGACTTTGCTCAAGTCGCGTTTCAGCACGGAGCCGGGTTTATAAGTATAGGGCTCTAACTCGCATAGTTGTAATAAAGGTTTATTTGTAACCTTCAAAAAATATAATCCAGCTATTCACTGTAGTTACTCAAGATTTAAGTGTTTTTCAATTACTTTACCTGCAAGAAAAAGGTAAATTACAGAAGCACTTTGTACTAAAGATTCTAATCTTGGAATCCAATCCTCTAGTGATTCAAAATCTAATGAAAATTGTTTTACATTATTAGCATTCATTTCATCATAGGGGAAAAAATTCTTAAAACTGCTTAGCATTAATCCAATGAGTTCAGTTTTCTCATTATCATTTTCGAACAAAAACTCTCCTTCACTACATTTGCCAGCGTAAGTACCATACAAGTTAATGGCAATCTGTAATTTTTTATTTGCTACTAAACTTATTTTTTTAACATGATTTCGAAGAACCTCATGGCCGAGCTGGTTTAACTCTTTTTCCTCAATAACTTTCAGTTGGACAAGATGATATACTAATTGATAAACAAAACTAATGCATTCTGTCATTTCAGAAAGCTCATTTAGGCTGTCAATGTTCTTGCTCCAACTCCTTACCTGATATTTTTCTATAACTTCATCATCAATGTCATGTGGTAAAAGATTGAACTGCTTAAGTTCTTCAAACGTCTTTTCGGCTAAATTGTATGATTTAAATTCGTGCCATTTTGTAGATAAAGATTTACCCTTGATGAGGGGCACAACATAAAATGAAGGATAATAAGTATCTATCAAAAGGCGTTTTAGAGAAGCATATTCTGGTTTATTAATAACTGCATATACTGTATCATATACTTCTTTTAGAATGCTAAGGCTTTCTATAGGAGTATTTGTATCTGCAATTATTATACATCTGTTGCTATTTTCTGAAAACTCCACTGTAAAGCTAGCATTAGTACTTCTGCCAAGTTTCTTGAATTCAGAAGAAAACCTTTTCTTGAAAGATATATGGATTTCTGCGATGTGGTTTAAAGCAATCTTTTCAACATTGCCTTTTAAAAAATTACTAGTATAGATATACTGTTTCCATAGGAAGCATAAAGCAGAAATTAGCTGGTGCTCGTTCCTTTCTAGCTGATGAACTAAGCTTTTATCAACGAATTTGGAGAAATGTTTTCTGAAACTTACCTGGTACTTTTCTAAAATTTCAAATGATTTAAATAGATTTCCCACCAATGATACTCTTGCATAATCAGGGATATCATTTACATCCTCTTTTAACTCTTCCTTTAAACTTCTATATAATACTGTTCTACTTTGAATTATAAAATTTTCTGTTGACCGTGAAAACTCTGTATGTAATTTTATAAAATCATCATATTTTCTTACAGCGAGTGTCTGCCTATTGTCACTATTCCTTTTAAGTTCTTCGCCATTACCTTGAACACTGGCTAAAGATGACTTTGTGTACTTGCTGCCACCGTCACCATAGTCACCAAATTCATCAATGACCACTTTTGGCATAGAAGGACTAGTATTCTTCTTTATTTCGACTTCATGATGAACTTCAAAATCTTGTATGAATTTAACTAATGTTTGGTAGTTCTTTTGATTGTGGAAACTAACTAAAGAGTTTTTAAGCTTTTCAAGAATCTTGATATAAGTTTTACGCTGATTAATTATTTCTTCAACATATAATTTCCATGAGTTTGGCCTTTTTTGGAAATTGAAGAGGTTAATATAAGTTGAGTTAATTTTGACCAATGGCTTTAAAGGAACACTACTCTTCGATATTTTCTTGACAGAGGAATCATGTTGGTCAGGTAAAAATGAAGAACTCTGTCCGTAACCTTTTGTGCAAAAGTATTCATTTTCAGGAAAGGCAAGCCGCAGAATATCTATTATTTGAATTGATTTGGCATGTAAAAGATCGCTTTCTTCTGTGTCTGTTTTCTCATCTAAAATATCGAAAATGTATTCTACTGATACTCTATTATCTGCTTCATCTAAGGAAACAATATTGAATTGAGAGTATAGTCTTGCTAGGAATATTTGTTCAACTTCATTAGCATAATTTTTTGTGTCTATACTAAATCGCTTTAATGAATATAGTAAAGACGCTAAAACTGGTATCGGAAAGTTCATAAAGGCTAATTGAAGTTTGGGAACTTCAATATTGAATTTTATATTTTTGATATTTAGATAATCTAACCAAAATAAGAAATACCCAAACGACTGCCACTCAACTTCAATATTTGGTGTGGGCTCAATTTTATGAACAGTGTTAATCCATTTTTTGCAGTATGCTAAAACTTCTCCTTTTTCAGTGAATTTTTGATTTATCGATTTTGCGTACTGCCGCTGTTCCTCAGTGAAAAAGATAGAGTTTTCCATTAAGCTTTCACCATTCATAGCATTGACAAAATCAAAGTTTGCTACTACAATCCAAGCTGAGCCGTAGTTTGAATAAATCTCGTTTAGAAGAAGCTCATTTTTAGATATATAATCATCAATACCTTTCCATAAGAGGCTTTGAAATATTTGAAAATAAGCTTGCCAAGATTTGGGAGTAAAAGTTGTTAGCTTTTTAACCAATAAATTTGGATCAACTAGTGCTTTTTTGAAAGCATTACGAAGAAAATTAAATATGGTACTATCTTCAATGACAGGAACGGCTCTAATAGCATATTCAGAAGAAGTATGAAGTTCATCGTTAAATAGTAAAGATACAATAATCATAGATCTTACTGGATGTAAGCCTGTAATTGTAGTGTTATCAATGGAAACTTTGACTAAGTACTCTTTTTGTAATAAATTTATAATATAACTAATCTCATCGTCTTGGAGTAAAGAGGAAATTTCTTTCAGTTTTATACTTGCTCCATAAGCATCTGCTAAAGTGACATATCTTAAAAGCTTAATCTTCTGTTTCTCTATTAAACTATCGTAAGATTTTTCTCTAATTATTTCTATTTGTGATTTAAGCTTCTTTGTTATGCTTTCACCCTGTGTTATTAGATACACGAATTCTAGTAGCGGCCCTTTTCCACCAAAGCTATACCACGCATCTTCAAAGTCTACAAAACGAAGATCTGAATTGAAATTGCTAAGTGAATTATAGATTAATTTAGCTTCTTCTATCTCTAATTTCAGCTCTATTTCTGAGAACTGAAATTTATCTCCTACATTTATTGTGTTCCAATCCTCTTCACGTAAAGTAACTAGAAAATTAAAGTTCTTTTTTGAAGCTAATTCTTCTATAACGCTTATCCATAAGTTGTTTCCAGGTTTTACATCTAAATAAATAGTTAATGGGAAACCTATCCCTTTTGAAATTCCTTCAAGAGCATCAACTAATTTATACAATGTAATAGAATCTGCTGGAGGAAATAATTCAAAAACAGTAGAATTATTAGCGAAAACCCTAAGATATCGGTATGCTAATGTGCTTTTGCCTTGGCCAGAAGCGCCATGAACAAAAACTATATTTGATTCTTCAAATTTGCTGTGTAGTAATCTTAATTTATCCTTTCTAAGGACATCAACATTTGCTATGATATGTTTGTAGGTAGCAGAAACCCCTTTATAAAAATCTGATCTAAGTAAGCTTACATCTTCCGCTTCAAGATCTGGAAGCAATGGCCGAATCAAAGAGCCATAAAATTCGCTAAAGTTTAATCTTTCTGATAAAAATTTACTGATTTTAAGCAAATGATCCTTAAGTACACTACAGTTTATTTCGAGTTGTTTCTCCGCCGAGTTATAAATCCAGTAAATTAGTAATTCTAAGGTTGTCTTTATATCAGAAAATATTTCAAGCTTTTCGATTGAATCTATAATGTTCTGTAGTAATAAATCCTCACCTACTACTTGAAAAATGAAATTTTCACGTAAAATATTGATCTCTGTATCAGATAGCTTTAGTCGTTTTAACTTGGTGACGAAGCCTTGCGAGAACGTGCTCTTACTTAGTTCTTTTATATCCTCATTCACTACTCCAAAAGAAACCAAATGGATTTTAGGGCTGTTTCCTAGTGCATGTGCTTCTAAAGCTCTTTTTAAAAATGAAGTACCTTTCGAAGAGAGAACATTAGATAAAGTTAGCTTTTCGCTGAGAGCCTTAATTTGGATAATCTCGATTAAGTTGTTTTCCAGATCATAAATATCTAAATCCTCAAATTTGCCTTCAGGTGCAAACTTGGCTTCATTACTATTATGATTTAGTATTCTGAAGAGTGAATAGAGAAACTGAAGCCTATATCCCTTTAAAGCACTGAGAGCTCCTATGTTGTTGTTCATATCATAATATACTTTTTCACTCTAATAAAGAATTTGGTGAATTTCAATTTTTTATCAAAGTGATGACAGATTTGCTGATATAATTGTCAAAGTGAAATTTCTGCCCATTGGTATCAAAGACAAATATCAAAGAATAAAGAGTGTATTAGAGTTGAGCTTCAGATCAGGGAAGTAGTTCTCCAAAAGTTAGTTCACCAACTTCACTTCGAAGGAGAGGTTGCGCAGCAGCAGGTTCATTTTGCAGAGGCGCAGCGTGCCTTCGTAGCGCTCCTGCCCGTAAATGGAGATGTCATTTTTGTCCGCGCCGTGCGCCTGCAGAAACTTAAGGCTCTGCACAAACATACCGCCCGAGCCGCAGGCCAGGTCCATGATGCGGCCTTTGAGCGGCTCCAGCATCTCCACGAGCAAACGCACCACTGAGCCCGGCGTAAAGAACTGCCCCGCACCGGAGCCTTCGGCCATGGCAAACTTGCCGATGTAGTACTCATACACGCGGCCATATATGTCGGATTCCGGGTTGTTTATCTCGGAGAACTTCTCTTTGGAGAACAGGTTGATGAGCCCCGCCACCTGCGTGGGGGAGAGCTGGCTTTTCACGAAAATAGGCTCCAGCACGCCTTTATAGTCGGGGTTGCGCTTGGCCAGCAGCTCGTCGAGCAGCACAAAGGCCTGGTCCACCTTCACTTTGATGTCGTCCTGCTCAGCGTTCTCGCGCAGGTATTCCCAGGTGGCTTCGCGCGGCAGGCGATACACGTTCTTTACCTGGTACTCCAGCTCGTCTTCCAGCACCAGGGCCAGTTGCTGTTGCTGTTCTTCCGGGGAGAGAGACGCAAAATATTGCGTCTCTACGGGGTCATCTAAAAAGGATTGCTGCAGTTCCTGCTTACGCAGTTCGTAGCGCTCGGAGAGGTGCTTCACAAACAGCAGCGAGAGCACGTAGTCTTTGTACTGGTTCTCGGCTACCGCGCCGCGCAGTTCGTTGGCGGCGTTCCAGAGTTCGTTTTCAAAATCGATGTCCGCCCTGGGTTTGGCGGCAGGGGTAGTGTTTTTAGCCATGTATGTACTTGGTGTTTGTACGTAGGAGTAAGGTAATGAAATTACAGCTAAGAGTAGAGGAGATGATATAGAAATATTCAAATATGCTATAAAAAGAAAGCCTCACAGAATTATGCTTCTTTAAGGCCTTTATTGCTTTGATGTTTTCTGAACCAAGGCTATAGATAATCTGCAATGTCTTCGCCTGTTTCTACGGTTGAGTCTATATCACAGATTGATGCTTTACAATTGATATCAGTTAGCATTTGTTTGGTCTTCAATGCACCAGCTCTTCCTCGTTGGTGCATATCAGGGATTATATATACTTGTTTGTGCTTTAGTGCTTTTGCTTGGTCTCTGGTGAGCTTATTCGCACCGCCAGTGGCTAGCCAAACATATTGCGGAAACATAGCATAGCAAACAACTGCGGTCTTCTCGCTTTCAACTAAGAAAATTGGAACATCCGCTTTATAAAGGTGTAGTTGAAACTCACCATATATGCAGTATAGATACCCTTCGGCATTTTTTAAGTGCATTGGAGAGCATTGGCCTTTATAGCTATCTTCCTTCATTTGCACACGATGGCCATCTGGATTATAGAACATCCTCTTTAATTTCCTGTAATTGTCAGAACTGTCTTTATACCAGAACAGGGTACCACCTTGCCGACAGGTTCCAATGGAGAAGTAGCTTAAAAGCTCTTTAGCTTGATCTGGGAATTTAGCCTTCAGCCATAAAGCAAAGTTGTTATGGTTATATCCCTTCAACGTACATGCGACTTTTATAGGATCTACAAATTTTAGCTCTGGCTGAGGCTTAATCTGGATTTTAGTCCATTCTGCTTCACCAAAGTCGTTAGTGTTTTTGTCCGGGTGAAAGGTAATGCCACAGCTGAAGCAATAGCCTTTTTTGTCGTGAACTTGCCCATTGATCAGGAAAGGAGCGAATTTGCCGTCGTGGTTGCCGCGACCGCACGGGCACAGCGGTGCCAGCCTGTAGCGAAGTACAGGTTTAACAAACTCAAATTTCATATAATGTATATTAGTGTAGGGGGACTTTAATTTAATTTTCCCCGTCACTTCGTCACTACTTATAAGTGTAGATGGGCCGGTCCAGTGACCAAGTGACAAGAAATCTGTGTTAATGTTATGGGGTGTTAATAAAGCATTTTAATGTATGCTGATCCATTGCGCAGTTCAAAAGGGGCGTTTTTACCGCCAGTCTTCTTTCCAGGAGCAGTAACATCCCCTTGGCACAGAATCTTTTTATGTTTAGTATAAGTTCTGATCCACCCTTGGAATTTTCTTTTGTTAAAATCCTTGTCTTCATAGAAGTCAGCATTCTGGAATAAGAACCTTTCCTTCAATGCGTTTACATCATGCTCCACATTGTATTCTTGGGTGTCCATGAACGCAACAAATTCTTCTGAAGTAGTTTGTAGCAATGCTCTCTCTTCATAATTCACACGTACTTCCTGTAGCCCTTTTTCTAAATAGAGCTGTAGGCAACTTAACATGAAGTTGTCAAAGCGGTTCCACTCTTCTTCATCCCACTCAAACAAAGGCTTACCAAACTCTTCTTTGGGCTTGGGGTTGTTGAGGTAATGGTCAGAGAATTCTACAATGTGCCTTCTGCGGTCATAGCTGTTACCATAGCCGCCAATCACATAATTTGTTGTAATCAACCATTTAGGAGAGTCCTCAAAAGGAATGGTAAAAGCTGCTTGTCCCTTGCCTTCCACCGTTAGGGAATTTGTTATGTTGGTGAATATGTGCTCTAAACTGAAATTTTCCTGCACATCATCCAGCAGGCATATTTGTGTGTCTAAATTTATACCCTGGTAAGCAAAGGACTTATCAATGTTGTAGCCTTTGCCGCGGTACCAGACACTCTTCATTTTTTCTATTCCTTTAGCGATAAGACTTTTGCAGGTGCCGCCATTGGCTTCACCTTTCTGCGAAATCTGCTCATCCACGAAGATGATGGCTTTTGTCTGAGCCTGATCCTTGTGGGAGTGGAGCAAGTAGCCTAAGGCGCTGCGCAAACACTCAAAACGCTTCGTGTCTTTGTTAGAGATATTGAAGGCTAGCTGGCCAAAATCTCCAGTAGTGTTGGCTTCATTTAAAAAGAAGTTTCTCGCCTTTTGTTGGTTCTCCCAAATGTGCCCCTGAAGATTGCTATAATCAGCATAGGTAACCGCATCTTTGGTAACTCTAACAAAGCAGTTTTTATAAAAGATATAACCTTCATCCTTGGTATCTCGCAGGTATTTCGGCTTTAGCTCTTTTATAAAAGACAAGTTAGCCTCATTTAAATATGTTGAAGCTGCCTTATATACCTTCTCCAGTAAGTCATAGCGTGTTACCCCGTTTTCTTCATCCAGATATAGTGGCAGGCTTTCAATATGATTTCGTACAAAATCCTTGATATGATCTATGGTGACAGCTTTTATGATGTTATTTTCTACTCTTACAAATAGCTTTAGCTTATCCTGGTAAAGCTTATGAAAACCATTTATCTCCAGAAAATTAATGAACAGGGACTGCTTTAATTTGATGTGTGGAGCCTTTTGACCTATTTCCCAGAAAATTCCATCTTTAGGCTCTTCTTGTGTGGATAGCTGCTTTACTGCCTCTTTTAGCTTTTTGCTGATAAATACCTTGTTTGCCCGACGCTCTTCGGATAAACCTTTTGTGCGGTTAGATTGAGTTATATTAAGTTCCATGTTCTAACAGCATAACAGGTGAAACTTAAACATAATAGCCCAACCTGGCCATTGTATTGCATCTTGGTAAATCAGGGATAGGAGTATACAAGAGTCTTTAGTTGCGCGTGCAGAGATGATGTGCATTATTTGATCCAGCACAAGAAGTTCAGTTAGTGATTCTTTCATAACTCTTACTTCTTAAGTCTGCGGAAAGAGCTGGCTTTAACATCAAGTTCTTGAGTAGTCAGCTTGCGGCCACCTTTCACCCATTCAGTCAATTCTGCTTTTGAGAAGTAAAGCCTGTTCCCCTGCTTATTTACAGGTACTTCTCTGCGTCGGACTTTACCATATAAAGTTTCCTTTTTTAAACCGAGAAAAGCAGCGGCTTCGTCAATGTTTAGCAGTTGGTCGTTTTCAGATTGTGGGTAAAACGAGGAGTTACTGCCGAAGTAAGCACTAAGTTCTTCTCTTAGAATGTTCCTAATATCAGGAATAGTGAGAAGAGTTAAAGCGATGTTTGATAAGTTGTGATGCATGTATCTTTTTAGGTTAGTAGATAATGCAAAACTGAAGCAAAAATCAGCCAAAATACTCTGACCTCTGACTATTATAGAGTTTTCAGAGTCGTCAGAGTATGCTAGCTTTCATTTCCAAAATCAAACCTTTGAGCTCCGACCTATATTCATTTGCACGAAGACTTGTAGAATAAATGGTGCTCTTCGCAATATTAAGCCCTTGGAATTTATCATTTAGAAGTTTCGTAAGGAGATCCGTACTTTGTGATGATCTAATAACATTAGCTCTTTCAAGTTCCTCTTGCCATACGATCACAATCCCCTTTAAATTGCCGATATAGAAGTTATTATCATCTATAGCCGCTGGCTCTATTTGCCTTAAGATGTTTATACTTGCTTCAATATACCTGCTGTCATAAAACAGATCTTCAAACTTTCTATTGACTTCAGGACCATTCAGCGCATCATCTTTTGAGGCAATTTGCTGATCTAGTGCTACAAAATCGGGAAGGAAAAATTCTGGGTTCTTTACAACTATGCACCAAGCTTTATACAGCTTCCCAACTTGCATGCCGTAGTAATACATATATTCGGAGAGATAGGCGTCATGCTCTTCCTTATCTTCAGACTCAACTGTAGGGAATAAATAAATGTCTTGAGTTACTTCATTTATGATGAGCTCTTTCCTGTTTTCAGGAGTGTCAATGAAAGGTATAAAATCAAATTTGCTTCCCTCTAAAACACCCTCAACATATTTATCAAAGAATGGAATAGTATAGCTACCAGTTCTTTTGTAGTGTTCTTCATAAGCCTCATTTAAAATCGGAACCAGCTTACCATCAGCAAGGCGCTTAGCTTGAAATATTAGCTCTCCATAAGCACCACGCGTAACCCTTTGATGAATTGGTGTTGGTAGTGGTTTAGTGCGTGGCAATAGTTTCTCAAATGGATTTGATATTATGGACATAAAGCATACTATAGTTCAAGTCTTATTCTATTGGCTGCCTCTCTCTTTGCTTTATCCACAACTTTAGCATAGATCTGCGTTGTCTTCAGCTCTCTATGGCCTAGAAGCTTTGAAACAGTGTAAATGTCAGTGCCTAGTGATAATTGCAAAGTGGCGTAAGTGTGCCTAAAGCAATGGAATGTGATGCTTTTGTTTATGGTAGCTTTCTTTATCCAGTCCTTCAGAATATTATTGTTAGATGCTGAATATTCTAAACCTTTGAATACAAGATCTGTTGGTTCGCCTCGTTCACCTGTTAATTTCATGGCATTTTCAGGAATGGGTAACACTTCTACACCCTTTGTCTTTTGCTGCCTGAACTGGATGTAATATCCCTCCGCATTACTTTGCTGTAATTCAGACCATAATAACTTTTGAATATCAGAGAATCTTAAGCCAGTTAAAGCTGAAAATATTGCAGCTCGTTTCATAATTGGCAGTTCACACTTTGTGTTATAAAGCCTTTGCAACTCTTCTAAAGTAAGATATTCCCGGTGCGTTTCTTCTGGTTTGATACTTTGTACTTTTACATTTAAGTCTGATTGCAAATACCCCTCCTTGTAAGCTTGCTTTAGGGTTGCTTTGAACTTGTTGAAGTAAGAAACAGCTGAGTTTCTCGACAATGGTTTCTTTTCTTTACTACGCTGACTTGGAGCGGTCAAAATAAAGTTCCGGTACTCATTACAGAGATTACTATTAAGTTCTGATATTTTTAACCCCTCATTAAAGAACTCCTCAATATAGTAGATTGAGCTATTCCAATTGTCGCTGTTAGATCCAGTTCGCTTTTTTGCCTCTTCTTTGTAATAATCTATAAACTGTGTGCTTAATTTCTTTTTGTGAAGAAACCCATACTGGCCATTCTGTACCTCAATTTGACGTTTTGCTCTTATGTTTTCTGCAAGAGCTTTTGTCTCCTTGTTATGCTCTTTATCAAGCGAGGCCTTTGGCTTGTCATAAATGTAAAGACTTAGAAATTCACGGCGTGTAAGCTTTCCTGTTTCTGGATGGGAAATAGGAGGGTAATAATCTAAGTACAGCGTTTGTCGGCCTTGCGATATCGGTTTACCTCTTAGTTTAACCTTTGTCATTTGATAGTGCTGCTGTTGGGTTTAGAATGCGGTTAATCTCCATTTTGGGTACATAAGCAAAAATTCCTTTCTTCTGCTTAGGAATTTGGTTTCGATTGATAAGCTCATGAAGGGCTTTTTCTGAAATATTGTAAATGTTTTGCACCTCTGATAAGGTGTAGCAATCATCTATTGAGATTTGTTCGCTGGCTGACCTTATTTTGTTAGTTACCAAAGGCTGACTTTGCTCGAAAAGCTTATCAAGATTAGCGCGCTTCAAGATAGCTCGCCTTCCAACTTTTAGAGCCGTTAGTTCATTTGCCTTTATAGCTC
Source organism: Pontibacter russatus (assembly GCF_009931655.1). Classification (NCBI taxonomy): domain Bacteria; kingdom Pseudomonadati; phylum Bacteroidota; class Cytophagia; order Cytophagales; family Hymenobacteraceae; genus Pontibacter; species Pontibacter russatus. The sequence goes on from NZ_CP047984.1 coordinate 4,867,874, forward strand.
TCCAAACAGTCCAGCGGCTAAGGCCTAGTAGCTGACAAGTTTCTGATATACTCAAAAACTCTTTTGCCCCCAGTTCTACAAGTGGCTTCAGTTTAACAGCTTTGGTCTGTTCATTACTTGCTTCGATCTTTGTTTTTTTCTGCCTCGCTTTGTAGGCCCGTTTTGCACAGTTGTCGCTGCAGTATTGTGTTACTGTTGTCTTAGCAATAAAGTCGTTACCGCATTGTTGGCAGACTCTTTCTATTCTTATGTTAGAACTCATGTTGCTGTTTGTAGCTTTATGTTGCCAAAGGTAGCTACATGTTGCTATATGTTGCAAAATTTCTCCCTAAAAATATTTGAGGTACAAATAAATGAAATATAGGTACAAGTGAGGTACAAAAATAGTAAGAATGAATGCTTAAACGAGCATTACCAAATATCCCTTAGTGGAACTAAAAAAGCCTCTATAGTAGATTTATAGAGGCTTTTAGTGTATATTTAATATGTATTAATTGTGACTGTTTACTTCCCGATGCAAAACTTTGTGAAAATGTTATCCAGCAGGTCATCCGTAGTGATTTCCCCGGTTATCTCACCTAAGCTATAGAGGGCGCGGCGGATGTCGGCGGCGACCAGGTCGTTGCTGATGCCGAGGGCGAGGCCCTGCAGCACGTCGTAGAGGGCTGCGTAGGTTTTGTTCAGGCTGTCGACGTGGCGGAGGTTGGTGACGATGGTCTGGCTCCGGGTGTTCAGCCTGCCCAAGTTCACTTTCTCTACCAGCGCCTGCTTCAGGTCCTCCAGGTGGGCTCCTTCGGCGGCGGAAATGGTGACCAGGCCTGCTATGCTTTCAAAGGCAGCCACTTTACCGGCCGGGGCACGGTCTATCTTGTTGGCGACGGCCACCAGCGGCAGTTTCTTCGGGTTGAGCCTGTCCAGTTCTTCCTGCACTTCGGCAGCGGTTACTTCGGTTATATCGAACAGGTAAATGATAAGCGACGACTGGCTGAGTTTCTGCATGGTGCGCTCCACGCCCATGGCCTCCACTTTGTCGGTGGTTTCGCGGAGACCGGCCGTGTCGATGAAGCGGAAGGTGATGCCGCCGATGTTGATTTCATCCTCGATGAAGTCGCGCGTGGTGCCCGGCACATCCGACACGATGGCTTTCTCCTCGTTCAGCAGCTTGTTCAGGAGCGTGGACTTGCCGGCATTCGGCTTGCCCACAATTACGGTCGGTACGCCGTTCTTGATCACGTTGCCCAGTTCAAACGACTTCAGCAACTCCCGGATGATCTGCTGGATATTGCTGATGAGCTGGCGCAACTGGTCGCGGTCCGCAAACTCCACATCTTCTTCGCCGAAGTCCAGCTCCAGTTCTATCATGGAGGCAAAATGCACCAGCTCGCCGCGCAGGCGCTTGATCTCCTGCGAAAAGCCACCGCGCATCTGCTTCATCGCCACCTCATGCGAGAGAGCGGAGTCGGAGGCAATCAAATCGGCCACGGCCTCGGCCTGGGCCAGGTCAAACTGCCCGTTCAGGAAAGCGCGCTTGGTGAACTCCCCGGCATTGGCCAGCCGGGCACCGTGCTTCAGCAGCAGTTTCACGATTTGCTGCACAATAAAGTCGGAGCCGTGGCAGGAGATTTCCACCACGTTCTCTTTGGTGTAGGAGTGAGGAGCCACAAAAAGTGAGACCAATACCTCATCCAGCACCTTTTCTTCGTCGCGGATGGTGCCGAAGTGGATGGAATGGCTGGGCTGCTTCGTCAGATCCTTTCCCCTGAAAACAGCGTTGGTGATGGTAATGGCCTCCGGGCCGGATAGCCGGATAACGGCGATGGCGCCCACGCCGGGAGCGGTGGCCACAGCCACGATGGTATCGGTATTGTGGAACTTATTAGTCAAGGTAAATCTGCTTTTGCTTCCGCAAATTTACGGTTTTAATAGTGGATATGATAGCGGAAGTGAAGCTGAGATGTCTGGCTTTGTGCGGTACCGGGTCCAACCACCCCTGCCCCTCCTGGGGATGCAAGGGGTGGTTAAACACTCTTTAGATGCGTATTGCTTTTACTTCGTCTGCTTCTCAAACTCCGGCCATGTCATTTTCAGGTGATAATCTTCACCAAAGTATTTCAGTATCTGCGACATGTTCTTCGCGTCGAGGTAGCCGGGCACAGGCGTCAGCATATTGAGCTCTTCGTCCAGAAAAACGGTAGTGGGGAAGCTCATCTGCCCGTTCAGCAACGCCACCGCCAGTTCATGCGCTCTGTAATCGGGCTTGAAGTCAAAGGTCCGGCCTTTGAGGGTAATCGGCTTTTCGCCCTCGGCATCCAGCTTCACCGCGTAGAAATTCCTGTTGATATGCGCCACCACCTCCGGGTCAGTGAAGGTGTCCTTGTCCATCTTTTTGCACCAGCCGCACCAATCGGTATATACATCTACCAGCACTTTGCGCGGCTCCTGCTTCAGCTTTTCTTCGGCCTGCTCTATGGTGAGCCACTGGATTTTAGCGGCAGGAAGCGTCGCCGCGGTTAAATGAACCGGAGCGGATGCCGATACAGTTGCCGGGGCTACGGCCGTGATGGGGCGATGGCCTATATAGGCGAAGGGCAGCGATAAGAGCAGCAGGGCGGGGAGGTTTTTCTGTAGCATGGACTGTTTCAGTTGATGATAAGTAAAAGGGCACAGGTATCAGGATACCAGACTTATATATAGCTGTCGCTGATTTTCAATAAGTACGCTGACAAAATTAACCTGCACTATCCTTAAAATTACCATATATAAGTCACCTGAAAATCAACAATATATAGCATAAGAAGTCTTGTGCCTTGATACCTGTGTCCTTTTACTAAGTTATGATATAGGATGCTTTGACGGGTGGTGCAGGTTCATTTTATATAGGCACTTGTTTCTACAGGCTGCTAACGCAACAACCAGCCTAACCGGTAAAGTTCAGCGGAGGCGACATACGGAATCAAAGATATATCAGGATGAAGAACATAAGCAAGCAGGTGATATATCCCCGGCGTAAGTTAAACTCTCCGGGTGTTAAATCCATTTTCATGCCGCTTTTCTGCTGGCCGTTAAACGGAGCCGGACATATGCTTGTCAGGCTTATATATATATCCGGAACCGGTATATGGGCTGCGTCATATGATGAGCACCGGAATACGGACGGCGTGGCGGACGGCGTTGATGGTGGTGCCCAGGATGAGGTCTTTTACCATCCGGTGGCCGTGCGAGCCCATCACTAGCAGGTCAGCGTCGAAGGCTTTCACCAACTCCGGTATTTTGCGTTTCGGGTTGCCGAAGCCGAGCTCTGCCTGCACCAGATAGCCTTTGCTGCGCAGGTCGCTGGCGTAGCGTTCCAGGTTATCCCGGTCAGAGCTGGTCTCGAAGTCGCGGATATCGCGGCCCATCATCAGGGCGCCCGCCGTTTCCACCACATGAATCAGCAGAAACGTTGCTCCCGGCGCACCTATGGTTAGGGCATTGTGGAGCACGTGCTGGTCTGCGTCCGAGAAATCGAGCGTCACCGCGATGCGGCGGTAAGAAGGCTTTTCCACCCCCTTGTACTGCACCGGCTGGTAGTGCTTTGGAAGGGCGTGGCTTTCACGCGCACCCGAAATGAAAGGCTGCAGGAGGATATACAGGAGCAGCGCGGTACAGGCTATGGCCACCGGTACCACCGTCAGCCATATCACCAGCGGGTTCTCCACTTCTGTGAGCCATTCTGCCACCTGGTCCCACACCAGCTTTGCGTTCAGCGTGACGATGGTGGCGGCGATGAGCCAGGCACCCGTCTTCAGCCACGGGCCGATTACGAACTCGCCCATGCGCTGCCTGTTGCTGACGAAGTGTATCAGCGGGATAACGGCGAAGCCGAGCTGCAGGCTCAGGATTACCTGGCTCAGCACCAGCAGTTCGCCTGTCTGGTCCTCGCCGAAGTAGATGATAACGAACAGGGCCGGTGCCACCGCCAGCAGACGCGTGATCATGCGGCGCAGCCAGGGCTGGATGCGCAGGTTCAGGTAGCCTTCCATCACAATCTGCCCGGCCAGCGTGCCGGTCAGGGTGGAGCTTTGGCCAGCGGCAATCAGGGCAACGGCAAACAGCACCGGCGCCCACTTCGTGCCCAGCAAGGGCTCCAGAAACTGGTGCGCGTCGCTGATCTCGGCCACGTTGAAATAACCGTTTTTGTAGAAGGCGGCGGCAGCCAGGATGAGGATGGCGGCATTCACGAAAAGGGCCAGGTTCAGGGCCACCGCCGAATCGATGAAATTATATTTGATGGCACTCCAGATGCCGGCAGGAGTACGTTCGATCTTACGGCTCTGCACCAGCGAAGAGTGCAGGTACAGGTTGTGCGGCATCACGGTGGCGCCAATAATGCCGATGGCTATATATAAGGCGTCGCTGTTGGGAATGGAAGGCACAAGCCCCGACACCAGCTCGCCCATGTCCGGTTTCGCAAAAATCATCTCCAGCACAAAGGCCCCGCCGATGATGCTGACCAGCACGAGGATGAAGGCCTCCATCTTGCGCATGCCTTTGTTGATGAGGAAGAGCAGCAGGAACGTGTCGAGCACCGTGAGGCACACGCCCCAAAGCAGCGGGATGCCGAACAGCAACTGCAGGCCAATGGCCATGCCCAGCACTTCCGCCAGGTCGCAGGCGGCGATGGCGATCTCCGCCAGAATGTAAAGCGGGATGTTGATGAACTTCGGGTATGACTCGCGGGAGGCCTGGGCCAAATCTTTGCCCCGCACCACGCCGAGGCGCGCGCTCAGGCTCTGCAGCAGAATCGCCATGATGTTCGACATCAGCAGCACCCAGAGCAGCTTATAGCCAAACTGGCTGCCGCCCGCAATGTCGGTGGCCCAGTTGCCGGGGTCCATATAGCCTACGCTCACGAGGTAGGCCGGGCCAAGAAAGGAAAAAAGCTTCCTCCAGAAACCGGTGCGGTTGGTCGTGTCCACGGAGGAGTGGACCTCCTCCAAAGATTTTGTAGCTTCCTGTTTTAACATATAGGGTGCATGCTATTGCAGTAATTTTGAATGAGTGAATGAGTGAATGAGTGAATGAATGAATGGGCTTGGCTAAGGACTGGTATATAGCTGTTGTCTCCTCTGTTATATATGGTGCATTCAGTTATTCAGAAGTCAGTTATTCAATATTCACTCATTCACTCACTCACTCATTCAAAATTAAAAGAGCCTCCCGCAAAGCTTTATCGGATCATCCGGGAGCACAAGCTATATATGGATGGTGGGAGGGGAAGGCATATGGACAGCAGGCAGAAACACGCAGCCACCATGCTACGCCGATATAAAGATGTTCCGGGACACTTCGCTTGATACCAGCAACTGCCGCTCGTCCTCCAGGCTTATCTCCATCGAGTTATCATAGGCAAAATGGTCTAATACCTTGATCCGGGTGCCCAGCGAAATGCACATCTTGTCGAGGTACTGCAGGAACAGCGGCTGCGAGTCGTTTACGCCCACCACCACACCGGCCTCGTCCACGGTCATCTCTGCCAGCAGCCGTTGCTTTTTCAGCTTCATCTCGCCGTTTTCGGAAGGGATAGGGTCTCCGTGCGGGTCGAACTGCGGGTGGCCCAGGAACTCGTCGAGGCGCCGGGTGAGCAGGGCCGAACTCACGTGCTCCAGTTCCTCGGCCACCTCGTGTACCTCGTCCCAGCTGAACTTCAGTTTCTCCACCAGGAACACCTCCCAGAGCCGGTGCCTGCGCACCACCTGCAGCGCCACCCGGTTTCCCTCCTCCGTCAGCGACACGCCCCGGTACTTTATATAATGCACCAGCTTTTTTGTGCTCAGCTTCCGGAGCATATCCGTCACAGAGGCCGCCTTGGTGTCCAGCGCCTCGGCAATGGCGTTGGTGTTCACTTCCTGCGTCCCGTTGGACGACAGTTTGAAGATGGTCTTGATGTAATTTTCCTCTGTAAAGCTGTGCACGTGCTTTTAAATTTTCAATGAGTGATTGAGTGAATATTAATTTTGAATAACTGACTTGTGAATAGCTGAATGCATCATCTATAACGGAGGATGCAACCGCTGTTTTAGTCTTTTGTAGGACCCATTCACCCATTCACTCAACCACTCATTCAAAATTACATTACCACCTGATAAGGGCGGAGGCCCAGGTGAAGCCGCTTCCGAATGCCGCGAGGCAAACCAGGTCGCCCTCTTTGATTCGGCCTTCTTCCAGCGCCTCGCTCAGGGCAATGGGCACCGAGGCGGCGGTGGTGTTGCCGTATTTGTGGATGTTGCTGAACACGCGCTCGGCGGGCAGGCCCATCTTCTGCTGTATATAGGACGTGATGCGCAGGTTCGCCTGGTGCGGAATCAGCATGTCGATATCTTCGGGCTTGTAGCCGTTATGCTGCAACGCCTCCTGTATAACCTCCGGGAAGCGGGTAACAGCATGCTTAAACACCATGTTGCCGTTCATATAGGGATAAATCTGGCCGCTGTCGATCATCTCGTGCGTGAGGCGGGCCTTTTTGTTGGAGCCGGGGTCCAGCACGGCCAGCTCTTCGGCAAACTCGCCGTCGGCGTGCAGGTGCGTCGACAGGATGCCCCGGTCACTGTTTTCCGAGGGCGTGAGTACGGCAGCCCCGGCCCCGTCGCCGAAGATCACCGACACCCCGCGGCCGCGGGTGGAGAAATCGAGGCCGCTGGAGTGAATCTCCGAGCCTACCACCAGCACGTTGTCGTACATGCCGGTCTTCACGAACTGATCCCCCACCGACAGGGCATATATAAAACCGGAGCACTGGTTGCGCACATCCAGCGCGGGTATCTCCTTCAGCCCCAGCTCCCGCTGCAACAGCACTCCCGAGCCCGGGAACACATAATCCGGGCTCAGCGTGGCGAAGATGATCATATCGATGTCTTTTGCCTCCAGCCCTGCTTTTTTCAAGGCTCTTCTGGCTGCCTCTGCGCCCATATTGGCCGTCGTGTCTATGCCTTCCTGGAAGTAGCGGCGCTCTACAATGCCCGTCCGCTCCCGGATCCACTCATCGGAGGTGTCCATTATCTTCTCCAGATCCTTGTTTGTGACCACCTGCTCCGGCACGTAATGGCCTACACCTGCAATTTTAGCGTTACGCATATAGCTTGTCTTTAATGTGATAAATATACAGCTTTAATTCTAAATTTAGATAAATCTAAAAAATAAAAATTCATTTTTCAGATCCTGCGGGACAAGAGTTCTCCCGCCACTGCCAGCAGTTTCCGCTCCTCGCTATCCCAAAATACGCCGGAGGGCACACCGGGTTCATAAAATCGGCCCCCTCTGATTTGCCGCAGCAAAGCGGCGGCGTCCGTTGTAGCGAAATCAATGGAAAGGCCTGCCTGCTGCCCTTGCAGGAAGTCGTGCCACAGCGGGTTGTGCTGCACCACCATGGGCAGCGCATGGGCGGCGTATTCGAAGAGCTTGGTGGGGATGCAGCGGAAGGTGCTTGTGTGGGGCCGGTAGGGCAGCAGCCCTATATTGCATTCTGCAATAGCCTGCACGATACGCTGGTGCGGCACGAGGCTGTTTCCGCCAATCAGGCATATATAGGGGCGCGCCTGCACCTGTTGCAGCACTTCTTTGTATAGGGTGTTGTCGGGGCTGTAGCCGATGATGGTGAGCGTGGTCTGCGGTTCGAGTTGGTGCAGCTTCTCCGCCAGGGCAATGGCCTCGAAAATACCGTAGAGGCGGGCGATGGTGCCGGAGTAAAGGAGGCGCAGCGGCGTGTGTTGCAATTGCACGGGCGTTTCGGGTTTTCTGTATCCTGCAGCGGGTTTGTGCTTGTTCTCGAGGAGCGTGTAGCGGCCCAGGAACGGCAGCTCCTGTATATAGCTGCGCTCTGCCACAAAGAAATGCGCGATGTGCCGCGCCAGGCTTTTTTCTATCCCGCCCACACCCCAGGCCAGCAGTTTTCGGAGCAGGGGTGGGTAGTTGCCCTGAGAGGTCAGGTTGAGGGTGTAGTTTTCCTGCACGTCATAGATAAGCAGGCAAGGGTTACGGCGGCTGTAAAGGTAGCTGGCCGGCAGCAGTTCGTGGGTGCAGACGATGAGCAGGTGGGGCCTCAGCTCCAACAAAAGCCTGTAATAAATTATCTGTGCGGCGGCGCGGCCCACGCTTAACCGGCTGAACTGGAAGATGGGGTGGAAGGCGATGTTGGGTGGGGCATCGGTCGGGGCGGGGGCATCATACCCGGCTATATGCACCTGCGCCTGTGGCAGCCCGCCCAGCGACAAACCCAGTTTTTCATACATGCGCGTGTCGTTTATGGGTTTCAGCAGCGAAGCAATCAGGATTCTCTTTTCAGACATCGCATAAATTTAATACTTTTGGGCTTCAATTTTAACCGACTTATATATAGACATGGAACTTAGACAAATAATAGAGCAGGCCTGGGACAACCGGGAATTATTGAAAGAGAGCAACACAGTGGAGGCCATCCGCACCGTGATAGAGGAGCTGGACAAGGGCGAGCTGCGCGTGGCAGAGCCAAACGGAGACGAGTGGCAGGTGAACGAGTGGGTGAAAAAAGCCGTGCTGCTGTACTTCCCCATCCAGTCGATGCAGACGATTGAGGTGGGGCCTTTTGAGTTTCATGACAAGATAGCGCTGAAGCGCAACTACGAGCAACTGGGTGTGCGCGTGGTGCCACACGCCATAGCGCGCTACGGCGCTTTCCTGAACAGGGGCGTGGTGATGATGCCTTCTTACGTGAACATTGGCGCCTATGTAGACTCCGGTACCATGGTAGACACCTGGGCGACAGTGGGAAGCTGTGCGCAGGTAGGCAAGAATGTGCATCTGAGCGGCGGCGTAGGATTGGGTGGCGTGCTGGAGCCGGTGCAGGCAGCGCCCGTCATCATCGAAGACGGCGCTTTTATTGGCTCCAGGAGCATTCTCGTGGAAGGCTGCCGCATCGGCCGGGAGGCGGTGATTGGCGCAGGCGTGACGATCACGGGCAGCTCCAAGATATTTGACGTGACCGGCAGCGAGGAGAAGATATACAAAGGCTACGTGCCGCCGCGCTCCGTCGTTATACCAGGTTCCTACACCAAAAAATTCCCGGCGGGCGAGTTCCAGGTGCCCTGTGCCCTCATCATCGGGCAGCGCAAGGAATCTACCGATCTGAAAACCTCTCTGAATGACGTGCTCCGCGACCACGCGGTGGCGGTGTAGGTTCGTTTATCGTTTTTTGGATATATAAAATGCCTCTGCCGTTCGTTCGGCAGAGGCATTTTATATATAGGATTGCTCCGTGTTAATTGATAAAAGATAAATGATCAATGTTTTCTGAACCGTTCGGCTACGATGAGTTCTTTGGTGCCGTGCGACCAGGAGTAGAAGCCTTGCCCGGACTTGATGCCTTTGTGGCCTGCCTGCACCATGTTCACCAGCAGCGGGCAGGGCGCGTACTTCGGGTTGCCGAAGCCGTCGTGCAGCACCTGCAGGATGGAGAGGCACACGTCGAGCCCTATAAAATCAGCCAGTTGCAGCGGCCCCATCGGGTGCGCCATGCCCAGCTTCATGATCGTGTCTATTTCCTCCACGCCCGCCACGCCCTCGAATAAACTATATATAGCCTCGTTGATCATGGGCATCAGGATGCGGTTCGCCACGAAGCCGGGATAATCATTGGCCAGAGCGGGCACTTTGCCCAGCTGTTTCGACAGTTCCATTATCTGGCTCGTCACTTCATCAGAGGTGGAGTAGCCCCGGATCACCTCCACCAGCTTCATCACCGGCACGGGGTTCATAAAGTGCATGCCGATCACTTTGTCAGGCCGGTCGGTCACGGCGGCGATTTTGGTGATGGAGATGGAGGAGGTGTTGGAGGCCAGGATGGCTTCGGGCTTTGTGTGGCTGCCCAGGTCTCGGAAAATCTGCAGTTTCAGGTCCACGTTCTCCGTGGCGGCCTCCACCACCAGGTCCGCGTCCCGCACCCCCTCCGGCAGACTGGTGTACGTGGCGATGTTCCGGAGTGTGTGCTCCTTCTGCTCCTCCGTCAGGCTCCCCTTAGATAACATACGGTCCAGGTTTTTGGTGATGGTGCCCATGGCCCGCTGCAACGCCTCTTCTGATACATCAATGAGCGAAACGGAAAAGCCGTGCTGCGCAAACACATGCGCGATGCCGTTGCCCATGGTGCCGGAGCCGATAACCGCTATTTTTTTCATATGGCTGAGGTTGAGTTAACACTACAAAACTAACGGATTTGCGCCTCATCTGCGGGCGCGGCGGAGGGCTTCCTCAAAATATATCATCAGGCCATATCCTGGGGCTAAGCCGGTACTGGGTGTTTATATATAAAAATTTCTTTTATTGCCCTGCCGCCTTCTTATTTTTAAAGTTTTATATATGCCTATGCATCAGTCATAAAAGAATAACACGATTCGTCCGGCGCACCGCTTGCGGGTATGCCTATATATAAACTTACAGCTAAATATAAATCTTTTATATATAGGTGCCGTAAAAAGCAGTAATTAACGAAAAATACAACAATGGAGGCAGTTTAAAGCATAAAAGCAGCTGCCCTGCAAAAAGGTGTTAAAGACAAAAACTATGGGAAATTTACTTTATATAATAGCGGTGGTGCTGGTGATTTTCTGGCTGATCGGCTTCCTGGGATTCCCGGATGCCGTGGGCGGAATTATCCATGTGCTGCTGGTGCTGGCTGTGATTGCCGTTTTGCTGCGCCTTATCCGGAGCGCTTAACTTCGGCAACCAGTTTGCGTATGACAACTCAGAATTTAAAACCAACATACTAAACAACTAAAACTATGGGAAATTTATTGTATATTATAGCTGTCGTTCTCGTCATTATCTGGCTGATCGGTTTCCTCGGATTCCCTGATGCCGTGGGCGGTCTGATTCACATTCTGCTTGTGATCGCCATTATCGTTGTGCTGTTACGTCTCATACGAGGATAAAACTAACCAAATACGTAAAAAGAAGCGGCTGCCGGATTTCCGGCAGCCGCTTCTTTTTACGTATTTGGCGGTGGCCGCTACCTATTGGTAAACGGAATATTGAAACCCACCCTGAACACCGGGTTGCTGTAGGGGTTTCCGCTCACCCTGTTGTTCACATTGTAGAGCAGGAGCATGTCGAGCGATGCCTTCTCGCTGATGTGCTGCCGGTAGCCGACGCCTACCAATGGCAGCGTCAGCAGGGTGCGCTCGTCCCCGATGTAGCCGTAAGTGTCTTCGTAGCGGGTGTTAAGAAACTCTACCTCGGCGTGCCCCAGCACAGCGCCTTCGCCAATGTTAAAGAACTCCATCTGCGTAAAAGCGCGGGCGCCGTAGCTGCTGTAGGAGTTGCCCCGGTAGCCGATGTAATGGTAAACAGCCCCGGCCCCCACACGCAGTTTCTCCGTTACTTTGTACCCGATGATGGGGAGCAGCGAGATGTTGGTGTACGTGCCAAACTGCAACCCGAAACTGCCGCCAAAGTACATCCGGTCGATGTGGCGCAAGGGCGCCTCCGGCTCCTCCTGTTGCGCTGTTTCCGACGCAGGGAAAGATGGGGCGGGTTCTCGCTGCTGCGTTGGCCTTTGCCGGGGCTGTGGGCGTTCTGTTGGCATGGGGGGACCAGTGGGCAGCTCTTGTTTCTGCTGCTGGGTGCTGTCCTGGTCCTGGGCCTGCGCGGCAGAAGCCGTTAGCAGCAGGAAGGAGAAGGAGCACAAAATGGTATATAAATAAAGCGGAAGCTTACGCATAGGGTTAGCGGTTACAAGCGGTTATATATAGGTTAGACCATTTCGGTGGCGTACATCTTCTTGCGCTGCTCCCGGATATAGTCGTCCGACAGGTACTCCTCGTAGGTCATGCGCTTGTCGATGATGCCGTTCGGTGTCAGTTCCAGGATGCGGTTGGCGATGGTGTCCACAAACTGCAGGTCATGGGACGAGAACAGGATGGTGCCGTCAAAGTCCCGCAGGGCGTTGTTCAGGGCCGTGATCGATTCCAGGTCCAGGTGGTTGGTCGGCTCGTCAAACAGCAGCACGTTGCCCGACTGCAGCATCATCCGGGAGAACATGCAGCGCACCTTCTCACCACCAGACAGCACGCTGGCGCTCTTCAGCGACTCTTCTCCTGTGAACAGCATGCGGCCCAGGAAACCCCGGATAAAGCTCTCGTCTTTCTCCGCAGAGAATTGGCGTAGCCAATCCACCAGGTTCAGGTTCGTGTCAAAAAATTCGGCATTGTCTTTCGGGAAGAAGGAGGCCGTGATGGTGGTGCCCCACTTGTAGCTCCCGGTGTCCGGCTTCAGCTCGTCCATCACCACCCTGAAAAAAGTGGAGGCGGCTAGGTCGTTGCGGCCAATTACCGCTATCTTGTCTCCTTTGTTCACCATCAGGTTCACATCCTGGAAAATGGTGACACCGTCCACCGCCTTGCTTAGGTTCTCCACGTGCAGCAACTGGTTGCCTGCCTCGCGCTCCGGCTTAAAGGCTATATAGGGGTACTTGCGGGAGGAGGGCTGAATGTCATCCACCGTCAGTTTCTCCAGCAGCTTAGCGCGGGAGGTCGCCTGTTTCGATTTGGAGGCGTTTGCGCTGAAGCGGCGGATAAACTCCTCCAGTTCCTTGCGTTTGTCTTCTGTCTTCTTGTTCGCGTCGGAGCGCTGCTTTAGGGCCAGCTGGCTGGACTCGTACCAGAAGCTGTAGTTACCGGCAAACATCTTAATCTTTCCAAAATCAATGTCTGCCACGTGCGTGCAGACAGCATCGAGGAAGTGGCGGTCGTGGGAAACCACAATCACCGTGTTCTGGAAATTGTCCAGGAAGTTCTCCAGCCACATAATAGACTCGGCGTCGAGGTGGTTGGTCGGCTCGTCGAGCAGCAGGATGTCGGGGTTGCCGAACAGGGCCTGCGCCAGCAGCACCCGCACTTTCTCGCTTCCGCTCAGGTCCTTCATCTGGGAGTAGTGCAGCGACTCGCTGATGCCGAGGCCGCTCAGCAACTCGGCCGCCTCATATTCCGCGTTCCAGCCCTCGAGGTCGGCAAACTCGCCTTCCAGCTCGGCGGCGCGCAGGCCGTCCGCCTCCGAGAAATCAGGTTTTGCGTAGATGGCGTCTTTCTCCTGCATGATCTCGTACAGGCGCTTGTGGCCCATAATCACGGTCTGCAGGGCCGGGAACTCATCGAACTCGAAGTGGTTCTGCTTCAGGATAGCGAGGCGCGCAGTGGCCGGAATATCCACGGTGCCCGTATTGGGGTCAATCTCGCCGGAGAGTATCTTCAGGAAAGTGGACTTCCCGGCGCCGTTGGCCCCGATGAGGCCGTAGCAGTTGCCGGGAACAAACTTTATGGTAACGTCTTCAAATAATGTGCGCTTGCCATACGACAGGCTGACATTGTTCGTGCTGATCATAGAAAATTGAAATGAAATATGAAAACTGGTATGGCCGCAAAGATACGAAATTATAACGTGCTTTTGCGTTTACTGGCTGTGTCTGGCGTTGTGCGTGCATCCTTGCAGACCGCCTGCATCCCTTTCTAATTCAGGATATTGCCGTGCCCGGGGCAAAAAACATCCGGGAAAGCACAACGCCGCGCAGGTTTCTTTAGTATATAATTTTGATAATATACAACCGGCTCTCGCAGAAAGGCCGCCAACGCTGTCGTGCTGCCTTTCTTTAACCAATTGCAGGGCAATTCTGTTCCTTTGTTTAATTATTGAGAAAACTAAACGGATAAAACATGGCATCTACTAACGTTGCTTACCAAAGCGTAGCGATTAAATATGGTATCTTGGTAGGAGTGGCGCACATTATATACTTTGTGCTGATGTGGATATTTGGACTGCTCGATGTGATCGAGCTCTCTTTTATCAGCGGCTTGTTCCTGGTTGTCGGTATAACCGTCGCCATCTCCAGGTTCAAGCGCATCAGAGGGGGCACGCTGCACTACCTGCAGGGGCTCGGCATCGGGGCCACGGTCGGCGTGGTGTCGTCCGCCATACTGGCCCTCTTCCTCATGATTTTCCTGAGCCTCTTCCGGACGGGCTACATCGAGAACCTGCAGGCGAGCGCCCTCTTCCCGGAAAGCCTGACAAAGCTTTCGCTGTTTGTCATCACCATCCTGTATGGCACGGTACCGGGTCTCCTGATCGGGTTTATCGCCATGCAGTGGTTTAAACGGGAAGATCACAGTACCATGCCTGGGCGGAGATAAGGTAGTCTTTTCCTGCATCAGGAGGCGTAGTTACCAATAATCAACTAAGCGATGGAAAAGATTGGCTTAAAATATGGTCTGCTGACTGCCGCCGGGCTTGTGGCGTATTTCCTGCTGATGAAGGCAATCGGGCTGGTTCATATCGTGGAGCTTCGGTTTCTGAACGGCCTTATCATGGCGGTGGGGGTGGTGCTTGCCATCAGAGCCTATAAAACTGTGTCGGGGGGCAACATCGGCTACTTCAAGGGGATTGGCACCGGGATGATTACGGCTGTGACAGGCACGGTCCTCTTCGGGGCATTCATGGTGGCCTATATCAAAATAGCGGGAGGGGAGTTGCTGGAAATGCTCTCGACCAGGCATTACTTCGGCGATAGGGTGGCAACTACGCCCGGCCTAGTTATCTTCTCGGTGCTCCTGCTGGAGGGCATTATCTCGGGTTTCATGATCTCCTTCATCGCCATGCAGTATTTCAAGCGTAGGGACTATAAAGTCCCGAACAGCCCCTGATGCCAGCTGGTATAAGTACACGTACAGAGATAATCTGCGCTATCCACTGAAGAACGGCCTCGTTTGATGCATTGGTAATGAGCTAAATCATTACTGAAAATTTTGTATCCTGATATCTCCAGCACATGCTTCTTTGCCATTGCCCCTGTTTATATAAACTAATGCCTGAAGATATATGGCGAGTGTTGGGTATATATGGCTAAACATCCCTCTATGTGCCATAGCCGGAGCGCTGAGAGGCGTTGACGGAATAAGTTAAAATTAATATATAGATAATTAAATAAATTATGCCGTATTGGCTAACCTGCCCGCCCGGAATACGTTAATTAGCCAGAAGAAGCCTTGCAGTTGAGGCGGATGAACCCTTAGCATATGAAAAAGAATTTACTCCTACTGATAACGCTCCTGCTAAGCACGGCGGGATATGCGCAGCACATGGGCTTAACCGATGACGGCCTCGATGAAGTGCTGCTGGCCATAGACATAGAGGGGCCCGCCATGGCCAACCTGGAGATGAAGCAGGTGCTGCAGCTGGACCCAGAGCAGTATAGCCAGGTGGAGCGCCTGAACGAGGCCCGCTACCAGAAGATGCTGGAAGCCGAACAGCTGTATGCGCAGAACGAGGTGCAGCGCTCCAAAACTTTCAGGAGCATCGCCATCGAAACAGACCAAACGCTGAAGCAGGTGCTCGACGAGCAGCAGATGCGCCGCTACCTCGAGCTGGAGGGACGCTTTAACACGCAGTTTGTGTCTGAAAACGAAGAAAAATAGCGTTAGGAATATTTGCAGAAGAGAGACTCAGAAAGCACCGGAGCCCGCCATACACGGGTTCCGGTGCTTTCTGGCATTACAGGGGGTGATGATAGTTCACCTCCGTAATCTTGCCTGTGGCGCCTATGCGCACTTCCACGCGGTTGGCCTCCGACAGGGCTGATTTATCGGTGCATTGGGAGCCGGGCTCTATATAGTAATAGTAGATGCGCCGGTTGCGTTCGAGCAGTTCCTCGCTGTCGGGCCTGCCCAGTACGTTGCGCAGCACGTATTCCTTCTGGCCGTAGAGTTCCTTCCGTATCTTTTCGAAATCGGCTACCAGCTTCGTGCGCTTGCCCGTGCAGGCATAGGTGTCTGCTTTCCAGGTCTCGCTGTCAAAATTCTCCATGCCCTCCGGCACGCCGCAGGCGCCGAGCAGCCCGGCCGCCAGCAAAGAGGTGTATAAAACGCGCTTCAACATACAGTTGCTATATATAAGCCAAAGGTGCAGCATGTAAGCTTGCCACACAAGCCAAACCGCGAGAAATGTGTTTTGTTGTGCCGCCCGGCGCCTTAAATCCGCAGGATTAAAAAATGTGTTTCTTTTGCTGTATACTTTAATTTTATGTACAATACCGGTTAATTTGAGAGCGTTAGCAATAGGAAAAGGCACCAATGGCCGGAACAGCCGGAACAATTTTCACTGCTGCGCCTGTTGCTAAGACGAAATAACAACTTGAAGCCAGATAAAACTATGTTAAAAGTTACACTGACGTCCCTTGCCCTCGGCCTTTTATCTTTCACTTCGCCTGTTTCGCCCGGCGTGGCACCACACGCTCCCGCTCCCGCGATAGAGGCAGCGACAGCCCTGGCAACCGGAGACGCAGCCATGCTTACCTTCGCCGAGAAGCAGGCAGCCTTCAGCGATTACCTGCTGGACATATACAACGAGGCCGGGCTGAAGAGCAAGGGACTTTCTTTCGAGGTGTTTAAGAAAGGGTGCGTGGGTTTCCAGAACATGAAGCGGCAGGGAAACACTTCACCAGCCAGGTCCATCCTGACGGTGATAGACTTCACCAAATCCAGCCGCGAGAAGCGCCTCTGGACCATCGACCTGGAATCAAAGAAAGTGTTGTTCAACACGCTGGTGGCGCATGGCCGCAACACCGGAGAGGACAAAGCCCTGAAGTTCTCCAACAGGCCTAACTCCTATATGAGCAGCCTCGGTTTTTATCTGACCGACGCCACTTATTTCGGGAAGCACGGGTTGTCGCTGCGCCTGAGCGGCGTGGATGGCAAGTATAACTCCAACGCCATGGCTCGCGCCATCGTGATGCACGGCGCTGATTACGCCACAGCCGCTTTTGTGAAGCAATATGGCCGACTCGGCCGAAGCCTTGGCTGCCCTGCCGTTCCAGAGGAAATGTCGAAGGAAATTATTATGGCCATTAAGGATAAAACAGTGCTGTACATTCACGGCAACGACAGCAACTACGCCTCCGCATACCTGAACCCGGCACCTGCGGTTGAGGCCTTCGCCCTGGAGGCGCTGCCTGAGACCACGCTTGCCTCTAACTGAGTTACACAAAAAAAGCATCTATAAACAGGAGAGCCCTGCAGCAAACGCTGCAGGGCTCTCCTGTTTATAGATTTAGTTATACTTACACGGTGTCTTTGGTCGTCTTCACGAGGTTGATACCGGCAAAGAAAAATATCAGCCCCACTACGAAAGGCACGGCTGAGGAAAACTTGCCCACCAGCACACCGTCGCCGCCCATCAGGAAGGCATAAGCTCCCCAGATGATGCCGATAACACCTAAAATGGTCAGCAAAGCACCGAATGTTCGCTTCATATTCATAGTTTTTATGTTAGTTTCAATACGCTGCGCCACTGGCAGCCTATATATACCCTTATTACGATGATGTCTTGAAAAGGGTCGCAAGTGGCAGGAGCGGCTCCGCTAACACAGCTTCCCGTGCCCCTGCTGCAGTGTGGAACGGGCAGGAAAATGTCCGGCAGATCCCCGCAACTACGAAGCAAGCCCAGCCGTTCACTTGTTAGCCAGACTTCATCGCGAACCTTAGGCACTGCCCACGCCCGGGCACATTTAAAGCTTTGCCTAAATGTCTTGCCCATATATAAAGTCAGTAGCGGCCTGATGATTATATAAATCTTTCCTGCTCCGGGCTGATGCCGCGAAGGCAGCAGCTGTGAGCGGCTTTGGGTTTGGGGGCTACTTAATATTTTTTTCCTCGTATCAAGAAGCAGTGACCAAAGCGATAACTAGCACCCCTATGGAAGAAGAAAAACACAGCAGCCTGCTGTTCGTTATAAACCCTATTGCCGGAGACATCGAAAAGGAAGAACTGGAAGATGAAATCAGGGCGGAGTGCGCGGCGCACGGCATTGCCTGCGAGATATACCGCACCACCGGCGCAAACGATAAGGAAGTTATCCGGCAGAAGCTACAGGACAAAGGGTATGACAGCGTGTACGCGGTGGGAGGCGACGGCACCGTGAGCCTGGTGGCCTCCCTGCTCATCCACACCAATACGCCGCTGGGCATTATCCCGCTCGGCTCCGGCAATGGCCTGTCGAAAGACCTGCTGATACCGCAGGACACGGAGGAGGCGCTGGAACTAGTACACCAGCATGTGGTGCGCAACATCGACACCATCACCCTGAACGGGCATCCCTCCATCCACCTCAGCGACCTGGGTTTCAATGCGCTGGTGGTCGAGAGGTTCTGCTCGGGCGATACCCGCGGCCCCGGCTCCTACGCCTGGATTGCGATGCAGGAGTACCTTGCCTACGAGCCAAAGAACTACCGCATCGTGACAGACAAGGAGGTATTCGAGGGGCCGGCCTTTATGGTGACCATCGCCAACGCAAACGCTTTCGGCTCCAACGCCAATATCAACCCGAACGGCATCCTGAACGACGGCCGTTTCGAAATATGCCTGATAGAGCCTTTCCCAAAGGCAGCCGGCATCGGCATTCTGTACAAGCTGTATACCGACAGCATCGACACCTCCGTTTACAGCCGCCGCCTGAGCTGCAAGTCGGCCACCATCTACAACCTGGAGGGTGAGGTGATGCACATAGATGGGGAGCCGATAGATTTAGGGGCTGAGGTGAAAGTGGAAATGCACCCCAGGAGCCTGAAAGTGATTCTGCCTGTCTCTCAGAATGAGAAAGAGCTGTAGTCAGGCCTGTGCCGGTCGTTCCGGGGTGGGGGCAGGCGCCAGCACGCTGTCCAGCTTCTTCCGGAATACCACCATCTCCTCGTTCGGCTCGGCCGCAGCAAGCACCTCCATCCACACCTCTCCGTTGCTGTAGTAATTGAGCACCACAAAGCCCAGCTCCTCCAGCGTAAAGGTAGCACTGCCGCCTTTTTTCACGAAGGCAGTTTTGCTGCCCGAGCCGCTCACGATAAAATGATTCTGCTGCACCTCGAAGTGTTGCAGGTTGTGGTCGTGCCCCGCCACATAGATGATGTTGCTGTATCGGTGCATGATGCGCAGCAGGCGCTTGCGCATTTTCTTGTACTTGCGGTGCGACATGTCTTCGTAGGCACCGAACAGCTTGCGGTAGAAAGGGTAGAGGGAGCCGAAGATGGGCAGGGGGATATAGATGCGCCTGTGCGCGGCCGTAAGCGGGAAGATGTGCTGCTTCATCGTAAACTTGCCGCCGTGCAGGGCGTTGCTGTAGAGCGGATGGTGCGCCGCCACAATTACCCGCTGGTGCCTGTTGCGCCGCAGCAGGTTGTTGAAAGCTATAAAAAACTCCTCAATGTCGTTGTAGGGGCAGCCTTGTTTACTGCCCAGGGGCTTCTCGCCGCGCTGCACAAACCACTGCGTGTTGATGATGACCAGCAGCAGCCCCTCGGCCAGTTGCAGGCTCACGGGGCCGGGGCAGCCGTTGCGTGGCTGGTAGCTTTCCTCGTCCTGCAGGTGGGCCAGCACATAGCGCTCCTGACGCAGCATTTGTTCGTAGCCGCCCTTGCTGCCCTTCAGCCAGTCGTGGTTGCCGCTCAGGAAAATGCCTTTGCCGGGGTAGTTTTGGATATGGCCCAGCAACAGGTCGAGGCGGGCCTCGGCGGGCTGCCGCAGCCGGTGCCCCTCCGGAGGCAGCCCGATGGGGTAGAGGTTGTCGCCGAGGAAAACGGCGGTGCCTGCTTTGCCTACAGCAAGCTGCCACTTCCCGAAAAGCTGCAGCACCGGGTCGCTGCCGTCGGTGGCGACAGCCCCTACGTCGCCCAGCATCGCCACCGAGTGTACCAGTTCCGCACCCTTCGGCGGAGTATTGCGCTGCCAACCCACATCGGCCAGTTTAAAGAAGGGCTTGCGGCGGTATTTGCGCTCCTGCCAGTAGCTGAACGCCAGAAAGGCGAACAGCAGCGTGGGTACAATGATGAGAAAGTATGGCAGCATATATAAATTCAGGTGTCACAGCAGGAACAAGGGCAACAGATTTTCAGGGCAGGGATTGAAGCTATATAGCAACACAAACATAATTTTTTCGGCACCGCTATATATGGCCTGCACTAAAAGTCCGGGGGCAGCAGGTTCTTGAAGTGCCCGTTCAGGCGCACCCTGTCTTTGAGGCGCTCGGTTTCCTGCACAACCGGCATGATGTGCTGCAGGTGCTGCAGAATAGCCTCCTGCCGCTCCGCCTCGCGTTGCAGTTGCAGCAGGGCATACTCCTGCTCCAGCGTCAGGCCGAGGTGGTGGCCTATATCAAAGCTCCTGAAATTATCGGGCAGCTCCTGGAACAGCTTGCTGATGCCGAGCGACTCGTACAGGATCCTCAGGTATTCCGTTATCTTCTGCTTTGTGAGGATGTCCTCGTCTTCGGTATACGCCACATCCTCCACCTCGCCCCCTGCATACAGCCTGCCGGGCGCCATCTTGTCAAGATGCAGGATTTTAAACACCTTCAGGCCCTTCGTGCGGATGTCCATTTCGCCGTTAGCGTATTTTTTCTCGATGTTCAGTAGCTTCATCTCGGTGCCGTATGCGCCCACCCCACCCTGTATATAAGTGGGGATGCCGAAGGTTTTCTCCTCCGCCACGCACTCGAGCACCAACTGCTTGTAGCGCGGCTCAAACACGTGCAGGTTCAGCTTCTCACCCGGAAACACCACAATACCCAGCGGAAAAAGAGGAAGATATCTTGCCATATACAATGTTATCTTATGAGCTAACAGCAAAGCCTGCTTTTTGTGCCCTGAAAGTTATCTCTGATACCAAGGCTTACGCACATCGGACATGAGTGTTAGCGTGACGGGGCTTTGAAAGGCGGCGCCGGCTTGCGAAATCTTGAGAACTCGCTACCTTTGCTGCCTCAGAATAATTGTACAGGAATGGGTAAAAAGGGTTTGGGGCTGCGGGTGTTGAAGCTGCTTTTTGTGAAGCTGGCGCTGAGCCTTTTCCTGCTAAGCCTGGTGTGGGTGCTGTTGTACCGCTGGGTGGCGCCGCCTGCCACGCTGCACATGCTGAAGCGCCGCGCCGAGGCCGGTGCCGCAGGCAAAGACGCGCCGCAGATACGCTACCAGTTTGTGCCTCTGGAAGAAATGTCGGACCAGTTGCCGCTGGCGGTGGTCGCCTCCGAAGACCAGCGCTTCCCGGACCACAACGGCTTCGACGTGGACGCGATTCTGGACGCTTTTCAGCGCAACCGCAAGGGCGGCAACATCCGGGGCGGCAGCACCATCAGCCAGCAGGTGGCCAAAAACGTGTTCCTGTGGCACGGCCGCAGCTATTTCCGGAAGGCCGTAGAGGCTTACTTCACCATGCTGATTGAGTTGCTGTGGGGAAAGGAGCGCATCCTGGAGGTATACCTGAACATTGCCGAAATGGGGGACGGTGTGTTCGGGGTGGAGGCCGCCAGTCAGAAGTATTTCAACAGATCCGCCAAAGAGGTGGGCCGCCAACAGTCGGCGCTGCTGGCGGCGGTGCTGCCCAATCCTATAAAATACTCCGCCCAGCACCCTTCGGCCTATGTGCTCAGGCGGCGCACCCGCATTGCCCGCGCCATGGGCAAACTGGGTGGGGCGACTTATATAGAAGATTTGCTTCCGGAGAAGGAAGATAAATAATCAGTCATTACAGTGCCTGTACGCAAAAGCAGCAACCGCAGGCTTCTGTTACAGTAAAGCTGTTGCGGATTTCTTCATCCGGAACTTTACCTGGAGCGGAATTCCTAATCTGCATATATAATAGGTGGCATATATAAAGCTAGGCGGGGATTAGGAAATCCCCTACAGCTAGCTTATACATTGAGAAAGCTGAAAGAGCATTTCCAGTAGTTGCTGCTCCGGTATATGGCTAAAGCGACAGGCAGTGTCAGTCGATGCTGCTGAAGACGCGGTCCCAACGCACCCTGTCCAGGAGCTTCCCGTTCGGGTCCAACGACATCCAGATCATGACGGCCTTGCCCACGATGTGGTCGGCAGGCACGTAGCCCCAGTAGCGGGAGTCGAGGGAGTTGTGGCGGTTGTCGCCCATCATGAAGTAGTAGTCCTGCTTGAAGGTGTACGCATTCGCTTCCTGTCCGTCTATATATAGCTTGCCGTCCCGCACCTCCGCGTTTTCGTTATGCTCGTACTCCAGGATGACTTTCTCGTAGAAAGGCAGCGTCTGCGGGGTGATGGCCACGGTGGCGCCTTCCTGCGGGATATAAATCGGGCCGTAGTTGTCCTTGTTCCATTTATATAAATCGGGTGCCTGGGGAAAAATGCCAGCTTCTGCCTCCTGCGGTGCGGCCAGCTGCCGCTTCACCTCCCTGATGAAATCCAGACCAGCCAATTGCTGGGCCTTCTCCGGGCATATGTGGACGATGTAACCTTCAGGAGTGCGGTAACTGTCGGTGATGTCGCGGTCTGAGAAAAAGCTTTCGTTCAGTACCCGGTCTGTCTTCAGCAGGTAACTGAACTGCAGGCCATCGGGTTTAGTGGCGGCGCGGCCGTTTATATATACCTGCCCCTGCCGGATAGCCACGGAGTCTCCGGCAACGCCGATGCAGCGTTTTATATAGTAGGTTTTAAGGTCGAGGGGGTGTCCCTTTTCGGCTGGGAAATTGAAGACGACCGCATCGTTCTTTTTGACTTCGGAGAAACCGGGCAGGCGGTAGGGATTCAGCTGGATAGCGTCGGAGTAGGAGGGGATGCCGGTGCCCCAGATGGTCTGGTGCGTGAGCGGCACCTGCAGGGGCGTCATGGGCGTGCGGGGGCCGTAGTGCAGCTTGCTCACAAACAGGAAATCGCCCACCAGCAGCGACTTCTCCATGGAGGGCGTCGGGATGGCGTACGCCTCAAAGGTGGCCCAGCGGATGAGGCTGGCAAACACCACCGCGAACATCACGGCATCAGCCCACTCGCGGGCGGGGCTCTTTTTTTCCTTCGGCCTTTGCTCCGGCCGTTTCTTGTTCCACCATCTCATAAGCAAAGACATAGCAGCAGTTATATATAAAATATGTCTATATAACTGCTGCTATGCCCGAAAAGTATATGCGACTGGTGATTTGTTTTTGCCGCGCCCTTACACTCTTAAGAAGAAATTGGCGGCAGATTTTTTAAAGAGTAGTAACCTTCTCTTTCTCTGCTCTTGTATCAGTTACAGGAACATCGGTCGTCCGAACATCATTGGCTGCCTTCTTCTCGTCGCGGTCGTGATTCTGTATATCGTTTTTTATCTCAGTGGTGGCATCCTTAAACTCACGTATGCCGCGGCCCAGGCCCTTAGCAAGTTCCGGTATGCGTTTCGCGCCAAAAAGGAGCAGGATCACGAAAAGTATCAGAAGGATTTCCGTGCCTCCGAGGCCTCCTAAAAAAAGTAATGTGCTGTTAAATTCCATAGTCGAAATATTAAATGAGTTTAAAGGTTTACACTGTATAAACGAGCGCCGCCGGTTATCGGATTGCGGCAGCAAAGCCCGGTAAATGGGGTAAGCTACAATTTTATGCCTTCAGTAGCAAACTAAGCACCTGTTCTTAAAGCTGAATATCCTTAAATTACTATCGCTTCCTTTTTTGCGGCTACACCTTCCGCTATGTTCAATTGAAGGATAAATCCACAAGAAATCGTGCAACAGTGTCTATATAATAGATTGAGCGCATAATAAGTTTCATTGCCACTGCCTCGCGCTTCAGAAAAAATGATAGCAGGACTTAGGCCAACAGAAGAAAAGCGAACAAATTCGGCTCTTGCCATGGGCTTTCACCGGCGCTTACTGATGCTAACACTTGTCAGGGGCCGCCTCTATAAGTTCTATAGATAACCTGTAATATCAATCTGCTATATATAAATCATGCAGCCGAAGGCATATATGGTGCAAAGGAATGCAGGAGGCCTTTGCCGGTTTAACCATATACCAGAAGAGCCGGGCCTGTACAGGCCCGGCTCTTCTGGTATATGGGAAGCTGTCTTTACTCGATGGTTTTAAATATTCTGTTCCATCTTATTCTGTCGAAGAAGCTGCCTTCCGGGTCGGTGGACATCCAGATCATGACGGCCTTGCCCACGATGTGGTCGGCGGGCACGTAGCCCCAGTAGCGGGAGTCGAGGGAGTTGTGGCGGTTGTCACCCATCATGAAGTAGTAGTCCTGCTTGAAGGTGTACGCATTCGCTTCCTGTCCGTCTATATATAGCCTGCCGTCCCGCACCTCCGCGTTTTCGTTATGCTCGTACTCCAGGATGACTTTCTCGTAGAAAGGCAGCGTCTGCGGGGTGATGGCCACGGTGGCGCCTTCCTGCGGGATATAAATCGGGCCGTAGTTGTCCTTGTTCCACTCGTACACGCTGGGCACATGCGGGAAAACCTCCGGGTCAGCCTTGCCGGGCAGGTCTTTCAGCAGGACAACCTCTTTGATGAAATCCAGCTTGCCGATTTCGCTGGCCAGTTCCGGGGAAGCGTCCACCACATAGCCGTTTTCATAGGGAATCACGTCGCGCAGGTTGATGTCGCGGTCCTGGAAGAACTTCTCCGAGAGCTGCGTGTTTGGCACCAGCAGGTACTTGTACTGCAGTTTCTCCGGGTTCTCGACGGCCTTGCCGTTTATATATACCTGCATGTCGCGCACGGAAAGCGAGTCGCCGGGAAGGCCGATGGCCCGCTTGATGTAGTTGGTGCGCAGGTCGGCGGGGTGCTGCTCCTCGGGCGGGTAGTTGAACACCACCACGTCGTTGTGCTTGACCTCAGAGAAGCCGGGCAGGCGGTGGGGCTTGAGCTGGATAGCGTCGGAGTAGGAGGGGATGTCGGTGCCCCAGATGGTCTGGTGCGTGAGCGGCACCTGCAGGGGCGTCATAGGCGTGCGGGGGCCGTAGTGCAGCTTGCTCACAAACAGGAAATCGCCCACCAGCAGCGACTTCTCCATGGAGGGCGTCGGGATGGTATACGCCTCAAAGGTGGCCCAGCGGATGAGGCTGGCGGCCACGACGGCAAACAGGATGGCGTCGCCCCACTCGCGGGCAAAGCTTTTCTTTTTCTTTGGGGCTTTCGTTTGAGGCGCTTTCTCCCAAAATTTTACGTTCATCTGCAATAGGTATGGTTACAGGTTCAGCATGTCTTTCATGCCATATATGCCTTGGCGGCCAATCAGCCACTCCGCTGCCATCACGGCACCTTCGGCAAAACCAGCGCGGCTGTGGGCCACGTGGCCGAGCTCAATCTGGTCAATTTCAGAGCTGTAGGTTACAACATGCGTGCCTACTACATCGGGCGCACGCTCCGAAATGATGTTTAATTTACTTTTTTCCTCCGGATTGTCACTCACCCAGCCCTTTAAGTTCGGGTAACTGGCCAGGATGCCCTCGGCTGCGGTAATGCCGGTGCCGCTGGGCTTGTCTACTTTCTGGAGGTGGTGTACTTCCCGCACGGAAACACTGTATTCCGGGTAGTCCTTCATTTTGCTGGCAATGTACTCATTAAAATGAAAGAAAAGGTTGACGCCCACGCTGTAGTTGGAGGCGTAGAAGAAAGCGCCTTGCTTCTTCAGGCAAAGCGCCACGGCTTCCTCCAGCCTGTCCAGCCACCCGGTGGAGCCGGAAACCACCGGTATGCCATGCACCAGGCAGTAACTCACGTTGCCGAAGGCCGACTCTGGGTGCGTGAATTCGATGGCAACGTCGGTGTTGGCCCCTGTAAAGTCCTTCAGTTCGTGGGCATTGTCGTGGGCCACTTTGCCGATAATCTCGTGGCCCTTCGCCAGGGCGGTCTGCTCGATGGTTCTGCCCATCTTGCCGTAGCCTATCAGTAAAATTCTCATCTGGATGGTGTATATAAGGTAAAGGTAAGTGCGGGAGCAACAGCATAAGGGGTGGCTACAGGCACCAAACCGGGCCGGATGCGCAGGCTCAGGTCATCGCTCACATCAAACTCTTTCAAGTGCGCGTGTACGTAGGCTTCGGCAATCTGCAGGCCGTAATAGCCAATGCACAGCAGTATGGTCAGGTCGCGGTTGCGGCGGTAGTAGTCGCGGCGGTATTTTATATATTGCTCGGCCGATTTGCCGTTAGAAACATTCAACGAGGGAAAATCCGGGTTGTTGGCATACTTGTCCACGGTAGCCGGGTCGTTGTCGGCGCGCAGCAGCAGCGCGCTCCGGAAGCTCTGGTATTTGGTGTTGTTGTCGACGAGGAAGTAGCCCAGCACACCGACGCCGGCATATACAATAGGGATTTTCCAGTATGCTTTGTTGTAAAACTGGCCTCCCCCCGGAATAACGGCAGACCAGAGCGCCGCCTTCTCCGGCCGGTCCAGATCCTTCAGATGGAACAGAAAGAAGCCTTTCTCCGCCTGTAGGGAATCCGGTATCACCACACGCACCGAGTCAGGGCCTTCGGTGATCACCTGGCCCTGCGCAAGAGCGGGGCCAAGGTAAAGAAGGATGCCTGCCAGTAGTGCCGCAAAGCCAGCGTTCAGCCTCATGTGCCTCTTCAGTAATTTAAAATCTCCAGAATCCGGTTGAGCTCGTCCACTGTCACGAAGGGGATTTTGATTTCGCCCTTGCCGTCGTTGTTCGCCTTCACCTGGATTTTGGTGCCGAACTGCGAGGAGAGTTTCGTCTCCACGGTCTTCAGTTCTTCCTCGTATTTGCTAAAGCTCAGTTTCTGCTGCGGGTCCGGCTTTTTGTTGGCGTTCTGCAGGTTGCGCACCAGTTCCTCCACCTTGCGCACCGATAACTCCTTTGCCACCACCTCCTTAAACACGTCCAGCTGCTTCTCTACTGTATCGATGTTGATGAGGGCGCGGGCATGCCCCATGCTGATGATGTTGTCGCGGAGGGCTATCTGGATGTCGGGCGGCAGCTTGAGCAGGCGCAGGTAGTTGGTCACTGTTGTCCGCTTCTTACCAACGCGCTCGCCGAGCTCCTCCTGCTTCAGGCTGCACTCCGAGAGCAGGCGCTGGTAGGAGAGAGCGATCTCAATGGCGTTCAGGTTCTCCCGCTGGATGTTCTCGATCAGGGCCATCTCCAGCATCTGCTGGTCGTCGGCTTTGCGGATATAGGCTGGTATCACCTTCAGGCCCGCAATTTTGGAGGCCTGGTACCGCCGCTCGCCCGCAATCAACTGGTACGTGTCCTGGTCGAGCTGTCGAACCGTGATGGGTTGTATGATGCCCTGTACCTTGATGGACTCCGCCAGTTCTTCCAGCGCCGCCTGGTCGAAGTGCGTGCGGGGCTGGTACGGGTTCGTCTGGATTTGGTCAATGGCTATGTCTGCGATGGTGTTGACTTCGTTAGTGGTGGAAGATTCGGTTTTGCCGGTATACTTGTTACCCTCCAGAAGAGAGCCAAGGCCCCTGCCGAGGCCGCCTTTGCGCTTCGCTGCTGAATTTTTGTTGTCAGACATGTAATCGTTAAAGTTATTTCGCCAGCGCTACACTGTTTTTCTCTGCTATTTCGCGGGCCAGGTTCAGATAACTCAGGGCGCCCTTGCTCTCTGCGTCGTGCAGCAGGGCCGGTATGCCAAAGCTCGGCGACTCGCTCAGCTTCACGTTACGCGGTATGATGGTGTCGAACACCATCTGCTGGAAGTGTGTCTTCACCTCTTCCACCACCTGGTTGCTCAGGCGCAGGCGCACGTCGTACATGGTCAGCAGAATGCCTTCGATGGCCAGGTCCGTGTTCAGGCGCGACTGGATGATCTTGATGGTGTTCAGAAGCTTGCCCAGCCCCTCCAGCGCGAAGTACTCACATTGCACCGGGATCACTACAGAGTCGGCGGCTGTCAGTGAGTTTACCGTGATCAGACCCAGTGAGGGAGAGCAGTCTATGATGATGAAGTCGTAGTTTTGCTTCAGGCTTTTGAGGGCGTCCCGCATCTTCTCTTCCCGGTTAGGCACGTTAATCATCTCTACCTCAGCCCCCACCAGGTCGATGTGCGACGGGATGAGGTCGAGGTACGCGATGCTGGGCGACTGCAGGATGATCTCCTCGGCCTTCACGTCCTCCACCATGCACTCATAGATGCTGCTGGTGATGGTGGCCGGGTCGAAGCCCAGGCCGGAGGTGGCGTTTGCCTGCGGGTCTGCGTCCACGAGCAAGGTTTTATATTCAAGCGCCGCCAGACTTGCCGCCAGGTTTATGGCTGTGGTCGTCTTCCCAACGCCACCTTTCTGATTGGCAACCGCAATTATTTTTCCCATTGTCAAGTTTACAGGTTAATAGTTTGACCTATCTCCATCAAAATCAGGTCCTTGTCTGCCATCTGCGCCACTTCCTGCACCTCCTGTCTGTCTATTTTTATATAGGGAAACGTGTCGTAGTGCATCCCGATGACCTTGTCTACCTGCACAAAATCTGCGGCCAGCATGGCATCGTGTACATCCATGGTGAAGTTGTCGCCGATGGGCAGCAGGGCGAAGTCGACATCGAACTGCTCGGGTATCAGCTTCATGTCGTAGGTGAGGGCGGTGTCTCCGGCGAAGTAGAAGGTCGTGTGCTCTGTCTCCACCACAAACCCTGCCGCGGTGCCGCCGTACGAGCCGTCGGGCAGCGAGCTGGAGTGTATGGCAGTCACCATTTTAACGGTGCCGAAGGGAAGCGTCACTTTACCGCCCGTGTTCATCGGGTGCGTCTTTTCAACCCCCTTGCCGGAAAACCAGTTGGCGATCTCGAAGTTGGCCACGAGGATGGAGTTATTGTTTTTGGCGATTTGCTCCGCATCGTGTACGTGGTCCTGGTGGCCGTGCGACAGCAGGATATAATCGGCCTTGATGGCATTGACGTCTATATGGGAGGCAAGTTCGTTGGGTGTGATAAAGGGGTCGAACAGCACGCGGTGTTGCCCGATCTCAAACAGGAAGCAGGACTGGCCATAGTACGTAATATTCATCAGGATGCTATTTTAATAGTTGATTTCGATAGGTCGGAATTTGGATTCCTGCACAAAGATACATTTTTTTTACCCACCATGAAGGATGCGCCCGGGATGCGCGTCATATTTTTATGCACAATTCCGTCACACTGAATTGCCCCGGCAGAAGGCTGTAACAGTGGAACGGTTAGAACAGCTTTTCGGTATAGCCAGCCGCGAATACTCGCTATGGCGGGGAAAGGCGAGAGGCAACAGCAAGTATCGTTCAGGATATAGGAGCGGCGGGAAAAGGTGCCATATATCAACCATATATAAATTGAGCTCTCAACTATCAATTATATAGCTAAAACTTTTTCTGCGGAGGAGGATGCAAAGGGGTTTTTGTCCATAGCCGTTCAAGCTTATATATAAATTTTAGGTTTATATATGGTTGCATGCCATACGGTTAAGTAATCCTTGATTAAGTATCAATTGTAAAACGATGCATGCTTTTACACTTGGAAGAATTCGTCTCCTAATGGTTGATCGGCTAGTAACGCTACGGCATTGATATACGATTTCAGAGGAATCTGAAAATAAATGAGCGGCAACCGAATCGTCAGTTGCCGCCCCTGTATATAAATTAAACTTATAATTCCCTTACATTACCTTCTGTCAGGGTTGCGTGGGTTCGTGCGGTTCAGGTTATCCCTGTTGGTGTCGATGTCGTCCACATCCACTTCTTTTTTGCGGACAGTTTCCCGCACCGTTTCATCACGGGTAGTAGTCTCTTTACCGAATTTAACTTCCTCCACCACGCGGGCCTCTTTGTTCACGAGCGGCACCTCGGCGTGCTCTATTATTTCTGTTTCCCATTTCTGGAATGTGGCGAAGTCTTTTTCGGTGGCAGGCCTGTTGGCTGGCTGCCGCTCCACGTGTATATGCTCCTCGCGCAGGCGCAGGTGCTCTTCCACCGGCTTCTCCACAATACGGCTTCTTACCCGCACGCCGCCGGTTTCTACTTCACGCTTTCCTACTTTTAGCTCCTCCTGCACCACAGGTATCGAGGAGTTTATCCATTTGTTTCTTTCGTTGTGTGGCATTGATTTGTACTTCTCGGCACGGTCGTCCACGTCTATGGCGCCATACTTGTCGAGCAGCTCAGCCGCACGCCTGGCTTCGTCTTCAGACTGCGTGTGCACGGCAACGATAGAGCCGTGCTGTGCCACCTCTGCATATTTGCTCGATTCATCCCGGCTGTCGAACAGCGAGTCGAAGAAGCCACTGTCTTTGTCATGGCTGCCAACCGATGTGTTTGGTGTGGCAGTGTTGATGGGGTTTCCGTGCCTGTCTGTTGCGCCCCGTACGGCCACGTCAATCTTGCTTTCCGGAATGCCCTTGCTCATCAGTTGCTGCGCCGCCATCTGGGCGTCTACGCCATAATCGAATATGCCTATTACTGTTTGTCCTTTCATCGTTTGTTTCCTTTCATTTAGGTTGTGTGGGGTCTCAGGCCTGATTCTCAGGCCCGTCCCGGGTTTTCGCCGCCTGGCTCAACCCGGTTCACGTTCACCTCTTCCTTGCGGAGAGTCACGTGCTGCGCTTCATGCGTCTCAATTTTCCGTTTGGTGACGTGCAGTTCCTCTACCAGTTTCAGTCGCTTCACCAGCACCAGCTCTTCGTGCAGCACGGGGATGATCATCACATCGCCTTCGTAGCGCACAGACGGCGGGGCAGATTCCACGAACTCATTTATGGGCACGCGCTCCACGTTCACTTCTTCATGCACCGTGGGCACGTCCACTGTCACGTCCTCCTCGTGTACATCCTTATATATGTTTACGCGGCCAGTCTCCACGGTCTTCTTGTTAATCCTGACCTGCTCTTCCACCACAGGGATATAATCTGGCTGAGCTTCATTGGAACGTGCGTTAGCACGGACGGCACTGTCCCGGTCGTCATACACATTTTCTCTGGCGGAATCCAGCCTTCTGTCTGCGTCCGGCTCCCGCACAGCGCTGTCCTCGCGTGTTGCGGAAAGCTCGCTTTCTCTGAGCTTCTGCTCAAATTCAGATTGTATTTTATCCTCCCTGTTTTTCATATTATTCGAGTATGGCCATATAAGAATATAGCTTTGCCGAGTTCATGACCGCGCTAAAGCTTCTCTTTTTTGTACGAGGCAGGGGAGTTATAGTTTACGCGCACCGGGATTAGCGTCTGCCGGAACTGTGCAGGAATGGGTAGCGGCAATGCTCCGAAAATCAGGGCTTTTCCTTTGCCAGCCGCTCCAGCAGCGTACCAACGGCGGCCTTCAACTGCACCAGCGCTTCCGGGCCCCCTTCCTGGTGCCTCACCCGTTTCACCGCTCTCCCGTTTTCATAAAAGGTAAAATAAGCGGAGGGCATGTCGCTCCATTGTGAGCGGTAACTGCCTTGCAGATACCTGTAATGCAGGGTCTGTAGCTGCTGTTTGAGCTGAATGAATTCCTGCTCCGGAATTTGCAACAGGAGTGTGTCCTGGGCCGCGCCTCTCTCGAACGGGACGAAGGCCACGCTGCCGTCGGTGTAGAGGGTGGCGTTGTAGGCAGGGCATGTGCCGAGGCACGGGGTTTTCTGGAAGAGCAGCACTGGCTGCACAGGCAGTGAGGAGGGTTTTTGCTTTTGCGCGAGCGTGGCGACGCCACATGACGATATGGTTATAAGAAAGGCTATATACTGCAGCCGCCGCGTATATAAAAGCCATTCATATATGGATATAATCGCGTTTGTCATGGTGCGGGCTCCGGCAATTTCATGAACCGCCCATCCCGGAACTCATAGGCTTTTGGCGCGCAGTCCAGGCACTCGGCATAGTTTAGCGAAGAATCAGGAGGGTTGAGGATGAACAGGCGGCTGTCGGGGGTAAAGCTGGCGCCCGCGCTGCCCTGCAACTTGTCCAGCACTTTGCCCGTCTCGCGGTCGACGACAAAATGCTGCTGGCAGCCGGTGCCGCACCCGACGGTGACCACGGTGTACTTTCCAGCAAAGTTCACCCCGCCCTGCAGCGCCTTTCGGATGGCAGTGCGGAAGGCGCGGGCGTCGGGATGGCTTTTTTCATCCAGCGGCGCAAATGCTCCGCTGTACATACCAGTCTCAGCAAACTGCCCGCTGCGCCGGTACTCCTCCGTCGTGATGCGGTAGCGCTCGTAGAGTTCGGGGTTTTCGCTGTCTGATATGGGTGTGGCGACGGATTTTTCAGCCAACTGCTCCTGCAACTCCGGATGTGTGCTGGCGATGGAGCCTTCTTCTTCGGTGCGCTGTTGGCAGCCGGAGGCGGTAAGGGCCACGAGCAGCAGCCATTTATATATCATATTTTGTCCCTTGAAGTCCATAGCCTTGCATACGTGCGGGCTGCTACGATAGCCATCAAAAAAGCCCCGGTTAATGCCGGGGCTTTTCTGCTAAATATGCAGGGCTTATTTGGCGGAGGAGCTTCCAATGGGGTTGCCGTCGGCGTCTACCTCTACCACTTCATACTGCAGCGCCTCCAGTTTCGGAAGCACCGTTTTCTTGTCGCCCACCACCACGATGTGCATCTTGTCTACCGGCAGGTTTCGGGCCGCCAGCGCATCTATTTCCTGTTTGGTGATGTTGTTCAGGATATCCGTCTGCTTTTGCACGAAGTCCTTTTTCAGGTCATAGTCCACGATGCGGCCCAGGAAACCTGCTTTCTGAGAAGGTGTTTCGTACTTGCGCGCATCCGACTGGCCAATGGAACTCTTCATGAACTTTATCTCCTCCGCTGAAATGCCCTCGTTCTTAAAGCTGGTCAGCTCTTTCATAAACTCCGTTACCGATTCGGCGGAGGCATCGGCGCGCACCCCGGCAGAGGCGGTGAAAGGACCTTTGTACTTGCTGCCGTCAAAGTAGGAGCGGGCACCGTAGGTATAGCCTTTGTCCTCGCGCAGGTTCAGGTTGATGCGGCTGTTGAAAGCGCCGCCCAGCACGTAGTTCATCAGCCCGGCTTTGTAATACTCGCCTGTGGCGTCGTACGGCATTGCCAGGTAGCCAATTCTGATTTCAGACTGGGCGGCATCCGGCTTGTCTACAAAGTAAATGCGGGTTTTGTCTATTGCAGGGGCCTTCACCTCGTCCGGGAGCTTTACGTTTTTCTTTTCCCACTTTTTCAGGAAGTCCAGCTTGCCCAGAATCTCTTTCTCGGTTATATCGCCTACCACCACCAGGTTGGATACGGAAGGAGAGTAGTTCTTCTCATAGAAGTTCTGTACGTCCTGCAGCGTGATGTTGGCCACCGTCTCTGCGGTGCCGGAGGTTGGTACGGCCATGATATTTCCCTCACCGTACAGCAGCTTGTTGTACACGTTGTTGGCGATGGCCGTCGGCTGCGTGGCCTGGTTGGCGATGCCCTCCAGTTGCTGCTTCTTCAGGCGGTCAAAATCCTCCTGCGTGAATTTCGGTCTGAAAAGGCGCTCCTGCAGCAGAGCCAGCGTCTTGTCGAGGTTCTTTTTCAGCGAGTGCGCATAGACGTACGTCTCGTCTGTGCCCGCGCCTATATAGATGGAGCTGCCCAATTTGTCCAGCTCGTTGCTGAACTGCTCGGAGGTATAGTTTTCCGTGTCCTCGTTCATCATGTCGGCTGTCAGGGCGCTGATGCCTGCCTTGCCCGGTTCTGCGGCCGAAAGCCGGTGCCCGCCATCGATGGTGAGTTGCAGCGTCACCGTCGGGATCTCTTCTGATTTGGCCCCGATTACCTCCAGCCCGTTTTTGAATTTGGTGGTATAGTAGTCTGGCACCTTAATCACCGGGTTTGTTCCGATTGGCGGGCGCTTGCTGCGGTCGAACGTGTCCACGGCTTTGGTATACTGCAGGCCGCTGTATTCATCTGCCGCTGGCGTGAAGCCTTCTTTGGAGATGGTGTAGTTGTCTGCTTTGGCCAGGAGTTCGGTTTTGCCTTTCGGCACCACGCTCAGGATGACGGCTGGTTTGCCTTTGATGTACTGGTTATATACCCGCATCACGTCCTCCTTGGTCACAGACTGAATGCGCTTGAGCTCTTCCTGGATATAATTCGGGTTGCCGCGGAAGGTTTCGTAGAAGGCCAGCTGCGACACTTTGCCGCTCACGCTGGCCAGGCGGTTAATTAAACCGGACTCTGCAGAGGCTTTGTAGCGCGTGAGGTCCTCGTCGGTGATGCCGCGCTTCTCAAACTCTGCCAGCGACTGGCGCACCAGTTCCTCTGTCTCAGACAGTTTTGTGTCCGGGAAAGCCATGACGGTGATGCCAAACTCACCTGCCAGCTCTGAGGTGGAGTTGTAGGCGGAGGCGTTCATGGCTTTCTCGGCCTTCTCGAAGTTCTTGTAGAAGATGGAGTTCTTGCCCTGGCCCAGCACCTCCGCCAGCACATCCAGCGCCGGTTCGTCTTTATGCCCCGACTCCGGCACCGGGTACGTCATGCGCAGCATCGGGAAACGGATGTTGTCCTCATAAGACACGTAACGGTCAGCCGTCAGGGTCGGTACTGTAGGCTGCATGTCCTGCACGGCCGGTCCGGCGGGTATCGAGCCAAAGTATTGCTCTGCCAGCTTCACCACTTCCTCCGGCTTCACATCGCCGCCCACAGTCAGGGTTGCATTGTTGGGGCCGTACCAGCGCAGGAAAAAGTTTTTCAGGTCGTTGACGTTTACCCGGTTCAGGTCCTCTATATACCCGATGGTGGTCCAGGAGTAGGGGTGGCCGTAGGGGTACAGGTTTTTGGAGGTCATCTCATATACCAGGCCGTAGGGACGGTTGTCGTAGTTTTGGCCGCGCTCGTTCTTCACGGTTTCGCGCTGCACCTCAAACTTCGGCTGTGTCACGGCGTCCAGCAGGAAGCCCATGCGGTCGGCCTCCAGCCACAGCGCCGTCTCCAGTTGGTTGCTCGGCACAGTCTCGAAATAGTTGGTGCGGTCGCGGTTGGTGGTGCCGTTCAGCGTGCCCCCTGATTCGGACACGATCCTGAAGTGCTCCTCGTCGGCCACGTTGTCGGAGCCCTGGAACATCATGTGCTCAAAAAAGTGTGCGAAGCCGGACTTGCCCACCTCTTCGCGGCCGGAGCCTACGTGGTAGGTCACATCTACATGCACCACCGGGTCGGAGTGGTCCTCGTGTACGATGAGGGTCAGGCCGTTGGCCAGTTTGTACTTGCTGTAAGGGATCACCAGCTCGTCGCCTTGCCGGGTCACCTTCTCCACGAGCTTTGTCTGGGCATCGGCCGCACTTACGATACTTGCCGTAAGCACGATACCCAATCCGATTTTATATAGCATGTTTATCCTTGTTTGGTTGGAGTTGATAAAACAATTTAATATAAGCCTTGATTCGCAAAAGAGGAAACGATATAGACCAACGCCTACTTTGTCTCTCTTAACACCTGTTTCCCGAACATAACGGACACCGTGAGGGTCAGCAGCGCGATGACGAGCATGGCCGTGGTGAGCAGGAATGCCATGCCTGCCGTTTCGGTGGAGGATGAGTTCGGTGGCTGCTGCATCATGCCTAACAGGCGCAGAAAATAGGTGGCCGCGCGCCAGCCGAGCAGCAGCGTCAGCAGGCCAGCTTCCAGCGTGCCCAGCAGATAGCCCCAGCGCTTGCCCCGATTCAGGAAGTGCCCGGCGGTGAGCCCCAGCAGGCCGCCCGCCGCGCCTGTGAAAAGCGCCGTGTTGGCCTGCTCGCCCGCCAGGTCCACGGCCACCACGCCGCAGGCCAGCATAAAGAAGCCGAAGAAAGCATATAAATAGGATAGGTTCTTGTACATCGCGTAAGGTGCTAACAGCGTGAAGAGTTGTGGCAAAGATACAGGAGAATACGGAATATGCCGTGCCCGAATGCGGCGGGAACAGCGGGGGCCCACAACTTTTACCCATATCTGAAGTATGTAGGGCAGAGGTATGCAGCGAAGAGGAAGCCTCCGAAGATGGCGAAGAAAAACGAGATTCATGAATTATATGCCGACCCGTCGAAATCGGCGGCCTGGGCGGGCTTACGGTACACCAACGACGACAAGCCGGGCTACACCCGCAGGAAGGCAGGCAAGGGATATGCTTTCCTGGATGAGAAGGGCGCACGCGTGACAGACGAAAAGGTGCTGGAGCGCCTGAAAGCGCTGGTGATACCGCCCGCCTGGAAAGACGTCTGGATCTGCAAGTCCGCGAAAGGGCACCTGCAGGTGACGGGCCGCGACGAGAAAGGGCGCAAGCAATACATCTACCACCAGCAGTGGCAGCAGGCCCGCAGCCTTACCAAGTTCGGCCGCATGATTGAGTTTGGCATGCAACTGCCGAAGTTGCGGGAGCGCATACAGCAGGATATAAATTCACGCAAACTGGACCGCCGCAAAGTGACGGCGCTGGTGCTCTCCCTGATGGACAATGCCCTGATCCGCATCGGCAACCGGCATTATGCCAAATCAAACAAATCCTACGGCCTCACCACCCTCCGCGACAAGCACGTGGAGATTAACGGAAGCAACATCCGCTTTTCGTTCAGGGGCAAGAAAGGCGTGGAGCACGAGATTGACCTGGAGGACCGTCGCCTGGCGCGCCTCGTGAAGAAGTGCCGTGACATTCCGGGATACGACTTGTTCCAGTATTACGATGAAAGCGGCGAGCGGCAGACGCTGGAGTCGGGGGATGTGAATGAGTACCTGCACGAGGCGATGGAAGAGGAGTTCACGGCCAAGGATTTCAGGACCTGGGGCGGCACCGTGAAAATGGTGGAGTGCCTGGAGGCCGTGCTGGAGGAGGACCCGGACCTGAACAAGGAAAAAAGCATCAAAGCGGCCGTGAAAGAAGTAGCCAAAGGCCTGGGCAACACGCCCTCCGTTTGCAGCAAGTATTATATCCACCCGGAGGTGTTGAACCTGTTCCGCGAAGACAAACTGCTGACCTACCTGAAGCGACACGATGCCGGGGCTCCGCAAACACCCTTCCTATCGGGCACCGAAGAACTGGTGCTGAATATGCTGCAGCGCGTGGCAAAGGAGAAGAAAGCGAGCTGAATTTAGTTAAGAGTTGAGAGTTAAAAGTGCCTGGCAGTAATTCAACGTAAGCGGGCAGGGCGTTTATATATGATGACCCACATTTAAGTACAGGGACAAAATCAACTTATAC
Organism: Pontibacter russatus; assembly: GCF_009931655.1. Lineage (NCBI taxonomy): Bacteria > Pseudomonadati > Bacteroidota > Cytophagia > Cytophagales > Hymenobacteraceae > Pontibacter > Pontibacter russatus. The sequence continues at coordinate 4,904,768 of NZ_CP047984.1, forward strand.
TATCTATATAATCGCCTTATATAAGTCACTTGAAGATCAACAGTATAGAGCATAATGAGTCTTGTGCCCCCGATGCTCCGCTTACGTCTTGATACTTGAGTCTTTTCACCTATATATGATGACCCACATGCTGGGCGGGAACCGTTTTATATATGGCCGTTCACGGTGGGGCAGGGGAACCAAAAACAGAATCAACAAGCTGAATGGATATGAATGTGCTCTTCTTTAGTGCCAAGGCATACGACCAGCAGTTCTTCACGGAGGCGAACAGAAAATTTGGGTTCGACCTGAAATTCCTGGAGATACACCTGAACAGAAACACGGCTGTTTTAGCCAAAGGCTACAGCGTGGTTTGTGTTTTTGTGAACGACACGGTAGACGCGGATGTACAGCAGGTGCTGGCAGAGCAAGGCGTGCAGTTGATTGCCCTGCGCTGTGCCGGCTTCAATAACGTGGATCTCAAAGCCGCAGGGGCACTCGGAATCAAAGTCGTGCGGGTGCCGGCCTATTCGCCTTATTCTGTGGCGGAGCACACCCTGGCGCTCATCCTGACGCTCAACCGCAAGACGCACCGCGCCTACAACCGCGTGAAGGAGGGGAATTTCGCACTGAACGGGCTGATGGGCTTCGACCTGCACGGAAAAACAGCAGGGCTGATTGGCCTGGGCAAAATCGGGTTGGTCACGGCAAAAATTTTGAAGGGTTTTGGCTGCCGCGTGCTGGGCTACGATATTGTGAAGCCCGCGGAGAGTGATGGCATCGGCGTTGAGTTCTGTGAACTCGACGCCTTGTACGCCCAATCAGACATCATCTCCCTCCACTGCCCGCTCACGCCAGCAACCTACCATATCATCGACAGCGGTTCTATTCAGAAAATGAAGCGGGGGGTGATGCTCATCAACACCAGCCGGGGAGCGCTGATAGATGCCGCAGCCGTGATTGAGGGGCTGAAGCAGGGGCAGGTCAGTTGCCTGGGGCTGGATGTGTATGAGGAAGAGGCCGACCTTTTCTTCGAGGACCTTTCCGACAAAGTAATCCAGGATGATATTTTCATGCGGCTCCTGTCCTTCAACAATGTGCTGATAACGGGCCACCAGGCATTCTTTACGAACAATGCGCTACAGGGCATTGCAGAAGTGACGCTGCAGAACATGGCGGATTTTGCCACGAAGGCAGTGCTGGTAAATGAGGTGAAAAGTGCTTAATGCAGTAACGGTGGTTATATATGGCCTGCTTCAACACTTATAGAGGCAGGCCATCTATGGCTTAGGCTTGATTAACTTATACCTCAGTTCCCCTCGCGGTCATAGGCGTGGACCCGCACGTCGTCGGTGGTCATGTCTTTTGCCTCTGTGCCAAAGTAGAAGTCGTTGCCCCGTTCGGTGTCGTAGATGCGCGTCATGTGTTTCCAGCCCTCCACGGCAGAGCTGTCGGTAAAGGTGTCCTCGCCGAGGCCGCCGTTCAGATTCACCAGGATACCGTCCTCCGCCTGTCCTTTCACCAAAAAAATGTCGTCTCCGGCCAGCCCGTGCAACGTAATCTGCTTTGTCTCCTTTCTATTGAAGATGCGGCGGTAGAGGCGCCTGGCGGGGGCGCGGGGGGAGCCAATGCTATATAGGGTAACTTCGGTCTGCCCGTCACCGTGGCGGCGTACGACGAATTTTTCTTCCGCGTCTGTTCCGGGGATAGTCACTTCCTCCGCCAGCATTTTGTACATCGTTTCGGCTACCTCGGGCAACCGGTCCCGGCGGCTTTTCAGGTTTTCGGTTATCTGTTTTCCCACCTTGTCATATACCGGCCCCGGAAGCCGGCGCGCAGCCCGCTCCAGCACATTATCTGTTAAACTAGCCTGCATGTTGCGGGCTATCTGCTGCCATTCGTGCAGGCTTAACTCATGCAGCAGGCGCGCATCCAGAAATGCCGAGTTAATCATATAGGCCTTCACGTCATCAACGTCCTCGTCAAAGCTGTGGAATTTGCGCACCAGGAACTTGCTCGTCGCGATGGACGGTATCAGCCCGTCGCCCATCTGCAGAAACACCTGGTCCCTGTCTTTGGGCACGGGCAGGTATATATGCTCCGCCCCTTTTTTCTCCACCGCCCATTCCCACTGCCCCTTGTGCCGGTCCCAGTCTCCGACCAGCAGGTCCAGCAGCCGCGCGCGCGCAAAGGCTTCCTGGTCAAAACGGAAGGTGTTGTGTTCGTAGCGGTTTTTAAGGGCGTCTTCCGAGTCTGCAAAGTCTGTGGCGGCGCCAAAGGCGGGGGTGAGGTCGGCGGGGCTTTCGAACTTCTCCTGCAGCAGAAACAGCTTTCCCTGCACCGCCGGGGCATATTCCCCGAAACTGGTGTCGGAGGGGGATATATAGTAAATGGCCGGATTGGCGTGATAGATGCCTGCCGCCTCTGCCAGCACAGGAACCACCAGTGCCCCGTAGGGGTTGGCGGCGGCGGTCTGGTCGCGCACGATGTTCGCCACAAAGGTTTTCTGCCAGAACGGGGGCAGCACCTCCAGAGGGTCTTTGTCAATGGAGCGCAGCGCGAAGAGACGGCCACGGCTGCCGCGCAGCGTGAAGCTGGTGGTCTGGAAACCGCCGCCCTTTTCCTCCACCGTCAGGCCGCCATATATAGAATCGAGGCGGAAGACTGGCACTTTAACCGGTGTGGCCCAGATAGCGCGGTTATGGTCGCCCCAGAAAAAACGGTGGAAGCCGTTGCGGTCGTAGTGCCTGCCGGCCACTGCCCACACACTGTCGGGACCTGCGGGCGCTTTCTCCGCCAGCTCGGCGGCGGTGGCCCGGGCATCCTCCTGAAAAAAATTCTCGTTCGCGCAACTGCTCAGGCACAGGCAGCCCAGCAGCAGCCAGCATTTCCGGATTTGCAGTACAGGTGAATCAGCAATATATATAAAGGCGCTATAAAACATAAGAACGAGGCAGGCCAGGTAAGTTGGCGCGCCTCGTTCTTAACGTATCATTCCGGACCTTGTTAGCGGTTATTTTTGTAGTAGCTGATCAGGCCAGTGGTGGAGCTGTCGTGTTCCGCTTTTTTATCGCTCAGCAGTTCCGGTTCTATCACGCCCGCCAGTTGCTTTCCGAGCTCCACGCCCCACTGGTCGAAGCTGTAGATGTTCCAGATAATGCCCTGCACAAACGTCTTGTGCTCGTACATGGCGATAAGTTTGCCTAATGTATAGGGTGTCAGGCGCTTGAACATGATGGAGGTGGACGGTTTGTTGCCCTCGAACACCTTGTGCGGCACCAGTTGCTCCAACTCCTCGCTGCTCAGGTTTTTTGAGCTTAGTTCGTCCCGCACTTCCGCCTCCGTCTTGCCCTTCATCAGCGCCTCGGTCTGGGCAAAGAAGTTGGAGAGCAGCAGCGCGTGGTGCTGCCCGATGGGGTTGTGACTCTCTACCGGTGCGATAAAATCGGAGGGAATGAGCACAGTGCCCTGGTGGATGAGCTGGAAGAACGAGTGCTGGCTGTTGGTGCCGGCAGCCCCCCATATAACCGGCTGCGTCTGGTAGGTCACAGGCTTTCCGTTGCGGTCGGTGCTCTTGCCGTTGCTCTCCATCATCAGCTGCTGCAGGTAGTCGGGCAGCAGGCGCAGGTATTGGTCGTAGGGTAGCACAGCGTGGGTCTGGCAACCGAAGAAGTTGGTGTACCACACGCTCAGCAGCGCCAGTTGCACGGGAATGTTCTGGCGGAGCGGTGTCTGGCGGAAGTGTTTGTCCATGGCCTCGGCGCCCTTCAGCAGCTCCTCAAACTTGTCGTAGCCAAGCGCGCAGGCAATGGAAAGGCCGATGGCGGACCACAGCGAGAAGCGGCCGCCTACCCAGTCCCAGAACCGGAACGTGTTCTCGGGCGCAATGCCGAACTCCACCACGGCCTCCACATTGGTCGAAAGCGCCACGAAGTGCTTTTTGATGTGCTCCTTGTCACCGGCTTTTTTCAGGAACCACTCGCGGGCGGTTTTTGCGTTGGTGATGGTCTCCTTGGTGGTGAAGGTTTTGGAGGCGATGATGAAGAGCGTTGTCTCCGGGTCGAGGAGGCGCAGCGTTTCGGCGGCATCGGTGCCGTCCACGTTCGAGATAAAGCTGATCTGCAGGTTTTCTTTCTGATAGCTCTTCAGCGCCTCGCACACCATCTGCGGGCCCAGGTCAGAGCCGCCGATGCCGATGTTCACGATATGGCTGATGGGTTTGCTGGTATAGCCCAGCCACGCGCCGCTGTGCAGTTTGTGGCAAAACTCCCGCATCTGCTGCTGCACGTCGCGCACTTCCTCCAGCACGTTCTCGCCGTTCACCTCCAGCTTGGTATCAGAGAAGTTGCGAAGCGCCGTGTGCAGCACCGCCCGGCCCTCGGTGGCGTTGATGGGCTCTCCCCGGAACATGCTTTCGATGGCGGCAGGCAAACTTAGCTCTTCGGCCAGGTCCGTCAGCAGCTGCACGGTTTCTTCGGTCACGCGGTTTTTGGAGAGGTCAACCAGCATGTCCTCCTGTTGCAGCGAGAATTTATCAAAGCGCCGCGCATCCTGCGCAAACAGCTCCCGCAGGTGTTTGGGGGCTACTTCCTTGTAGTGTGCTTCCAGCTTCTGCCAGGCTTTTGTTGCTATCGGTGAATTACTTTTCTCCATCTTCTGATTATATTTAAATATTCCCCGGCGGTTCCCTCTTTGCCAAGCCGCCTCCGGAGGATTTTACAGCAATTGACTGAAAGGGCATGTGACCGCAGGGCGATGTCCTCCTCTCGCACAAAATTAGAAATTAATAATGTTTGTTTAAACGTGTCAGGCATTCAATATTCATGATTTTATTTTAAATTAACAGTATAATTTATTCCGTTGCCCGCATGAGGCACTGTATAGCCGGGAAGCAGTTTAACAAGTAGCTGAAACAAAACATATAGATGATGACTGATCTGAACAAGCTTATAAGGGAAAGAAACAGCAGGGCCCTGATCCTGGACATGGATGGTGTTGTCACGAACACGGCGGTGCTGCACGCCGAGGCCTGGAAAAAGCTGTGTGATTCCTACCTGAAGCAGCGCAGCGAGCAGGATGGCAAGCACTACGAGCCCTTCGACCTGATGAAGGATTTCCACGCGTACGTACACGGGGTGCCGCGCCTGGAGGCCATGCGTAACTTCATGGGTTCGCGCGGCATCGACCTGCCGCAGGGCAACCCCGAGGACGAAGCCAGCGAAAACACCGTGGTGGGATTGGGGGAGCGGAAAGACCTCTATTTCCATGAGTTGCTGAAGCAAAACGGCGTGGTGGTGTTCGATGGCGCTGTGCAGTGGGTGAAAGAGCAGCGGCAGGCGGGCATGAAAACAGCGATTGTCTCCGCCAGCCGCAACTGCCTCACTATTCTGCGCCGCGCAGGGCTGGAGAAACTTTTTGACGTGCGGGTAGACAGGGTTGTCTCGAACGAGCTGCACCTCCGCAACAAGCCCGCCCCGGATATATACCTCGAGGCGGCGCGCCAGCTAGGCGTGCAGCCGGAGGAAGCCGCCGTGTTCGAGGATTCTCCTGAGGGCATAGCGGGAGCGAAGGCTGCCGGTTTCGGGCTGGTGGTGGGCGTGGACCATGGCACACGCAAAGAGGAACTGAAGACAAAAGGAGCCGACCTGGTGATTCAGGGCTTCTCGGCATACCTGCAGGCGCAGGACGTGGCGACGCTCGACTCCTGATCTGCTGTGTCCTCCATATTCCCGGCCGCAACAGACGGAGGTATTTAGGAGCCATATATCACAGGCAAGGCCTCCTGCACCAGGAAGCCCAGCCTGTTATATTTTTACAGCCTCCATTTTGGCAGAGAACAGCGCCTGCAAACAACTTATTCCTTTCAAAGGGGGTAATAGCTATCGGAGGCCAAAGCCCTTATAATGCAGAGTAAGCCTATGCGCCCGTTACGATAGAGAAACTGCTCCGAGACAAAAACATCAAAGCCCTGGCCCTGGATGGCGTGGTTACACATGCGGCCAGCGTGCATGCCGCCTGGAGGCGCATGTTAGACGGCCACCTGCAACAGCGCGGGAAGCAGGAGGGCGGGGCATATGAGCCGCTCCACATCGCCGCCGACTCCAGGCAGTATATAGACGGAATCCCGTGCTGCGAAGGCGTTCGCAATTCAAGGAGCAGAATTTTAAAACACGGTGCCGGCCTGGTACCGGATAAATTCCCTACAGGATAAAACGTATGAAAAACCAACCGAATGCATCCGTTCAGAAACACGAGCCCAAAGATCTTCCGTCTGCGCTGGCAGACGTCCCGAAGCTGATAAACGGCAGAAAACCGGCTGTTTTCCTGGACTACGACGGCTGCCTGAGCCCCATCGTGAAAAACCCTGACAAAGCAATCATGACCGAGGAGATGCGGGGCACGCTGCGGCGGCTGGCCGATGTGTGCCGGGTGGCCGTGGTAAGCGGCCGCGACCGCGCCAACGTCGAGAAACTGGTGCAGCTCGACAACCTGTATTATGCTGGCTCCCACGGCTTCGATATATCCGGCCCCAACAACATGCACACCGAGCCTGGCGGCGCCAAAGCAGCCATCCCCGCCCTTGAGAAAGCTAACAAGACACTGGACGAGCGGCTGAAGGACGTGGAGGGCGTGCTGGTAGAGCGGAAGCGCTATGCCATTGCCGTGCATTACCGCAACGTGCCCGACGAGAAGGTGCCCTATGTGCTGCAGGTGACGGAGGATGTGATAGGCCAGCACCCGGAGTTGAAGAAAGGCCCCGGGAAAAAGATTATGGAACTGAAGCCGAACCTCGACTGGCACAAAGGCAAGGCGGTGCTCTGGCTGATGGAGGAACTCGGCCTCAACCAGCCCGACACACTGCCCCTCTATATAGGCGACGACATTACCGACGAGGACGCTTTTGCCACCCTCCAGAGACGTGGCATCGGCGTGATGGTGGGAGAGCATGACGAGCAGACTGCGGCCGAGTACCGGCTGGAGGACGTGGAAGAGGTGCAGGCTTTCCTGGAGGCGCTGACCCAAGCCATCAAAAACCAAAAGCATGCATGAGCCGATGGCGCAGGCGCGGGTATATATGGAGCCCAAAGCGCAGACCCTCGAATCAGCGCTACAGGAGGAGGAGGGGTATATAGGCCAGTGTTTCCGCCTTACCTGTGTGCAGGGGCAGCCGGTGCGCGTGGAGAACCTGGCGCAGCTGCACACCTCCCGCGACGTGCCACCGCCGAGGGCATCTACCTATGGGTTATGGCCAGCACCGTGGACCTGGTGCAGCGCTGTTTCATTTGGCTCGAGTTAAGGGACAACGTTCTTTGGCCCCAACCCGTTTTACCTGCGGAAACAGGCAGTTTGTAGTTTCAGCTGCGCTACCGCAGCCACTGGTTTTCGCTTCAGTTCACACATCAGAAGCTTCGCACCACCGTGGCCAGGGGGGCTCAAGCATATGAAAATTGGGGTAAAAGTGAGCGTGTACACCTTTAAGACCAGGGGCCAGCGGGAATTTGGCATTGGCTGAGCTAAGCAGCAGCAGGACGCCTTTTCTTTACAATAAAAGTCCTTTCCATCCCATATATAAATTCATGAAATGAACGAGATCATCACCATCACACTTAACCCTGCCCTGGACAAGAGCACCTCCGTAAACCATGTGCAACCCGAAAAAAAGATGCGCTGCAAAGCCCCGCGTTACGAGCCTGGCGGCGGCGGCATAAATGTATCTCGCGCGCTCCGGAAACTAGGTGGCAGCTCCAGCGCCTGGTTCCTTTCCGGAGGGGCCTCCGGCGAAAGGCTTTGCGGGCTGCTCGAAAAGGAAGGGGTGGATTTTAAAACCGTCAAAATAAAAAACTGGACCCGCGAAAACCTGATGGTGGTGGAGGAAACCAGCGGGAACCAGTTCCGGTTCGGGATGCCAGGCCCCGAGGTGACGGAGGAGGAGTGGCGGCAACCCCTGACGTGGCTGGAGGAACTGAAGGACGAGGAGCTGCCGAAATACGTGGTGGCCAGCGGCAGCCTTCCCCCCGGCGTGCCGGACGATTTCTACCTGCAGGTGGCGGAGATAGCCAACCGCCGTGGCTTCCGGCTGGTGGTGGACACCTCGGGCGAGGCCTTGGTGAAGGCGGCAGGAGAGGGCGTGTACCTCCTGAAGCCCAACATGCTGGAACTGGGCACCCTGATAGGCAAGGAGCAAGTGTCGGCGCTGGAGCAGGAGCAGATAGCGGAGCAGGTGATCCGTGAGGGCAAGTGCCAGGTGCTGGTCGTCTCGCTGGGGCCGCGCGGGGCCATGCTTGCCTACCGTGGCGGGCGCATCAGCTACTTCGTTTCGCCGGCGGTGCGGCAGCAAAGCGCCGTGGGGGCTGGCGACAGCATGGTGGCAGGCATGGTGCTCAGCCTGCTGAGGGGCTGGGATTTGGAAGAGGTAGTGCGCTACGGCGTGGCCGCCGGCACTGCCGCCACTATGACGCCCGGCTCTGAACTCTGCAAAAAGGATGACACGGAGAAAATTTACAAATGGCTGCAGGAGCACAAGTAAGCCGCGATGCAAGGGAGCTTATAATTTATATAGCGCGAGCACCCGCTTGCTCCATAAATTTTCAGGAGGGTAACTTCGTGATTAGAGCATTGGGTTCTGATAGGGACAGATCGTGGACTGTCCCGAGCGAAGTCTCCGGGAGGCTCTAGGGTAGCAAGCCACAGGCGAGGACGCTCGCGCCATCTGCAGTGGCTGCGTGGTATAGCAGGCCATATATAAAACAGAAAAGGTGGGGCATGCCCCACCTTTTCTGTTTTATATATGGCCTGTTTATATACAGCCTTCGATTAAGCGTTGCGGTTGATGGCGTTCAGGTCCGTAAAGGCCTCTTTCAGACGCTTGATGAAGGTTTTCTCGCCTTCGCGCAGCCACACGCGCGGGTCGTAGAACTTCTTGTTCGGGGAGTCCTCGCCCTCCGGGTTGCCAATCTGGCTCTGCAGGTAATCGTGCTTCGCATCAATATAATCCCGGATGCCTTCCAGGAAGGCCCACTGCATGTCGGTGTCAATGTTCATTTTCACGGCGCCATACTCGATAGCCTCGGTTATCTTCGCCTTCTCAGAGCCGGAGCCGCCATGGAACACGAAGTTCACCGGGTTTGGCCCTTTGCCGTACTTCTCCTGGATAAACTGCTGTGAGTTCTTCAGAATTTCAGGGCGCAGCTCCACGTTGCCGGGCTTATATACTCCGTGTACGTTTCCGAAAGCGGCGGCTATGGTGAAGCGGTCGCTTACTTTATTCAGTTCTTCGTAAGCTAGGGCCACCTCTTCCGGCTGCGTGTACAAACGGGCGCTGTCCACGTCAGAGTTGTCGACGCCGTCTTCCTCGCCGCCGGTCACGCCCAGCTCTATTTCTACCGTCATGCCGATCCTGTTCATACGCTCCAGGTAGCGGGAGCAGGTCTCGATGTTCTCCTGGATGTGCTCTTCCGAAAGGTCCAGCATATGGGAGCTGAACAGCGGCTTGCCGTGCTCTTCAAAGTACTTCTCACCAGCATCCAACAGACCGTCTATCCAGGGGAGGAGCTTTTTGGCGGCGTGGTCGGTGTGCAGGATCACGGGCACGCCATATGCCTCCGCCATGATATGCACGTGGTGCGCCCCCGACACAGCACCGGCGATGGCCGACTTCTGCAGGTCGTTGGCCAGGCCTTTGCCCGCGTAGAACTGCGCGCCGCTGTGCGAGAACTGCACGATAACCGGAGAGTTCACTTCCCTGGCTGTTTCCAGCACCGCGTTAATGGAGTTTGTACCGATGACGTTCACGGCCGGTAAGGCAAAGTTATTTTCATTGGCGTACTTAAACAGCTCAGTTACTTCTTCGCCGTACAATACACCAGCTCTGAATCTTTTTTTTGTTTCGCTCACAGTTTTTAATGATTAAGGTTTTGACATTTTCAACTGACTCCATGCTTTCTTACGATGCTGCTAAGGAATCATTTGCCAGTAAATTTACTATATAGTTTAGAATTAAGGAAATCGGCCCCGATTTATATTAGCGAAGCCGCATGATAGGCCAGTCTATATATGCCGGTGCAACGAACTCACAGGCTGCCATCCCGAACGCTGTGCGATATATATTTGATATATAAAACAGCTATTGCACAGCTACACTGGCTCTCTACTGCTCCCGCCTCAAGCGTGTTCGGGATGACAGCACAATGCGGTTTGGGCTTGCGTTATCGCTTTCAGAGCGCCGTATAGATGCCGCATCACTACTAAATATATATGCGCCTGAAGTGTTGGTGTTATATATAGCCATCTGCACAGCCATATATAAACCTAATCAAAAACGATAATTCTGTCTTTGTGCTTGCCGCGCATGTGGCCGCGGATAATCTGTTGTATGTCCTTGTTGTCGTTGTAGCGCCTGATGGCCCCTTTGAAATCATCCAGAGACTGCGCGGAGAACGTTTCGTCCACGAAGCCGAAGCCGAGGTAGGTGCCGTGCTCCACCACCACCACCGATTTCTCGCCGGGCTCCCGCCCTTTGCCCACAATGGCGAAGTTGTTGTGCTCGAAGGTGAAGGACTCGATGGCGGCCTCCACGCGCTTGTTGTATACGGCAGGGCTCTCCTGGCCCACGCAGGCGCCCTTGCACTGGTGTACCTGGTAGTCGAAGCAGGCGCCGTTGGTCTTATACAGGTCGCACAGCTTCTGGCAGAGGTTGTATTTGGCGACCTTGTGATACAGAAACCCTTTCGCCTTAAACTGGTTCGAGAGCGCGATGATGGGCGTCAGGCTCACATTGTCGGCTTTGTTCACGCTGCCAAACGACAGGCGCTTGTAGCCGTTCCCATCTTCATACACATAAATGCCAGTGTTGAACACCGAGCGGCGCTGCTGCCGGTTGTAATGCGGCTTCATCCGCTTTATCTCCGCCGACTCAAACAGCAGGGCCACCAGTTCGTTGCCCATCACCTCGTAGGTGATTTCGGCGATGCTGTTCTTGAAGTCCAGTGACTTGCGGCTCTTGTAATCGATGTTGAAGTGCTGGATGATGCGTTTTTTGATGTTGATGCTCTTGCCGACGTATATCACCTCGCCCGCCTCGTTGTGGAAGTAGTACACGCCCGGCACCATCGGCAGCGCGTCCACCTGCTCCTTCCGGATGGCCGGGGGCAGCAGCGAGGTCTTGATTTCCTCTTTCAGCACCTGCGTGGTGTTGTCGGCCGCCATGTTCTGGTTACCGTCCACCACCGGGCGGTTTAGCTTCAGCAGCCTGTCGAAGAGCACGGCCGTGGCCTCGGCGTCGCCGATGGCGCGGTGGCGCTGCTTCAACTCAATGTCGATGCTTTTGCAGAGCTTGCCCAGGCTGTAGGAGGGCAGCCCCGGAAGAAGGGAGCGGCTGAGGCGCACCGTGCAGAGCGTTTTACGCTGGAAAGTATATCCTAAATCCGCAAACTCTTTCTTGATAAAGGAGTAGTCGAAGCGCACGTTGTGGGCCACAAAAACCTTCCCCTCGGTAAACTCCACGATCTCCTTGGCCACCTCGTAGAATTTGGGCGCGTCCTGCACCATCTCGTCGGTAATACCCGTCAGCTGCGATATAAAAAAGGGGATGGGGCGCTGCGGGTTGATGAGCGTGTTGTACTGGTCTACAATCTGATGCCCGTCATGGATAAAAATGGCAATTTCGGTGATCCTGTCCTGGGCCGGCTGCCCGCCGGTGGTCTCAATGTCGATGATGGCGTACAAGGTGCTGTGGTTTTGGGCTCATATATATAACTGCGCGGCAGGTGCCGGAGGCTTCTATGCTAACCAATTTTATTAGCATTCGGTTTCAAATAGGCCGCGCCACACGCAACAAACACAGCAGGATGCAGCATATCATTCCTCTTTCTTTTTGCCGTGCCCCAGGCCGTTGTACATCTCTGTAAAAAAGCCCTTGATTCTGCCCCTTCTTTTTTTCGGTTTCACGTCGTCTATGTCGGCCAGCAGAAAGCCCAGCGGCTCCAGCGGCGGGTAGGCATCAAAGATGACTTTCAGCGTGGCTATCACGGGCAGGGCCATGATCATCCCGGCGGCGCCCCATATCTCGCCCCCCACCAGCAGGGCCACGATGGCGGCAAAGGGGTTGATGCTGACTTTGGAGCCCACGATGAAAGGCGTGATGAAATTCCCCTCCAGGAACTGCACAAAGGCAAACACCCCCACCACCAGCACCGCGTCGATGAGGTGGCCGGTAGTGGCCAGCGCAATCAGGGCGGGCAGCAGCGAGCCGATCATGATGCCGATGTAGGGGATGATGGTGAGGATGGAGGCGAACACGCCGAAGAAAAGGGCATACTTCACGCCCAGCAGCAGCAGGCCCGCCGAATTCAGCAACGATACCACCACGATCACGACCATCAGACCGGAGATATAACTCTGCACGACGCGCTGGATATCGATGATGGTATGGATCAGGCCGCCGCGCTTGTCTTTCGATACCAGCTTGAACAGGAACTGCTCCAGGTGGTCGCGGTAATAAAGCAGGCAAAACACATAAATCGGTACAACCGTGAAAGCCGCCAGGAAACCGGTTGTCAGGGAGATGGTGCTGCCCAGGAAGGTGGTGGCGATGTCCTGCAGGCTGGTGATCATGTTGCGGACGAGGTCGGTGCGGTTTCTGGGCTGTATGCCAAACTTCTCGTACAGGAAGCCCTGCACGCGCATCACCAGGTCGCTGATGTTGCTGCTGATGGTGTCCAGCTCCGACGTCAGGCTCAGGAGCTGCGACGACAGAAACCAGATGAGCAGCCCCAGCACCGTCACCACCAGGATAATGCTGATGATAATGGCCAGCGGGCGTGGCACCCGTGCCTTCTCCAGGTCGCGGTTGAGGGGCAGCAGGAGCAGGGAGAACAGCATGGAGAAGGCCAGCGGCACGAAAATGGACTTGAACAGCTGCAGGAGCCAGATCAGCAGGATGACGCCGAGCAGCAGCACCACGACCTTAAAATATTTAGGTAATTTTATCTCCATCTATATAGCTTTTACGCACCGGCGCGCCAGGAAAGAATCTGATCCACAAATTAAAGCAAAAGAAGCTGCAAAACATATCAAAATAACTGTCCGGATTTGCTAAAAATAATAGCAAATATTTGTGTGAGGAAATATGGGAATAGGAACTTCTGAGCCAAAATATCAGTTTTGTTTGCAGAGAAGCTACAATTTGCGTATATTTGGCTAATAAATTTAGTATTAAGGCGATGGATTTCCTGACAGTGCAGACGGGCCGGAACTAATTATGAGGTCTTGTCGCTTATATTTTTCTATATTTCCGATCGATTTTACCACATCAAGTACACTTACGCTGAAAGAATGGCAGAGTTAGCGCACAACAATAACTACAACGAAGACAGCATCCGGTCATTGGAGCCGCGCGAGCACATCCGGCTGCGGCCCGGCATGTACATCGGCAAACTAGGCGACGGTTCCTCAGCGGACGACGGGATCTATATACTGGTGAAAGAGGTGATCGACAACTCCATCGATGAACACGTGATGGGGCACGGCAAAACCATCGAGGTCAAAATCTCCGACCACCGCGTGCAGGTGCGGGACTATGGCCGTGGCATTCCGCTGGGCAAGGTGATCGACTGCGTGAGCAAGATAAACACCGGCGGTAAGTACGACAGCAAGGCTTTCCAGAAGTCGGTGGGGCTGAATGGCGTGGGTACGAAGGCGGTGAACGCCCTCTCCAGCCACTTCCGGGTGCAGTCGGTGCGCGACGGGCAGATGAAGGTGGCCGAGTTTGAGCAGGGGGTGCTGACGCAGGATTTTGAACTGCAGGAGACGAACCAGCGCAACGGCACGCTCACCTCGTTTGTGCCGGACGAGGCGATCTTCAGGAGTTTTCAGTTCAACCCGGACTACCTCGAGAACCAGATATGGAACTACGTGTACCTGAACGCTGGCCTCACCATCAACTTCAACGGCAAGAAGTTCTACTCAGAGAACGGCCTGCTGGACCTGCTGCGCAACAAGGCGGACGAGGAGAGCATGCGCTACCCGATCATCCACCTGAAGGGGGAGGATATTGAGCTAGCCTTAACTCACGGCAACGATTACGGCGAAGAATATTACTCCTTCGTGAACGGGCAGTACACCACCATGGGCGGCACGCACCTGGCGGCCTTCCGGGAGGCGATCGTGAAGACGGTGCGCGATTTCTACAAGAAAGACTACGATGCCGCTGATATACGGGCCTCTATTGTGGGTGCTATTTCGCTGCGCGTGCAGGAGCCGGTGTTTGAGTCGCAGACCAAGACAAAGCTGGGCTCTATTGACATGGGACCCGACGGACCGGCGGTGCGCGCCTATATAAACGACTTCGTAAAAGAGCACCTCGACAACTACCTCCACAAGAACCCCTCAACAGCCGAGGCGCTTAAGAAGCGCGTGGAGCAGAGCGAAAGGGAGCGTAAGGATATGGCGGGCGTGAAGAAGCTGGCGAACCAGCGCGCCAAAAAAGCGAACCTGCACAACCGCAAGCTCCGCGACTGCCGCCTGCACTTCAACGAGGACAAGCACGAGAACGCGCTGCTTTCCACCCTGTTCATCACCGAGGGAGACTCGGCGAGCGGGTCCATCACCAAGTCGCGCAACGTGGACACCGAGGCGGTCTTTAGCTTGCGCGGCAAGCCGCTGAACTGCTTTGGCCTGAAGAAGAAGGTGGTATATGAGAACGAGGAGTTTAACCTGCTGCAGCACGCCCTCAACATCGAGGAAGGCCTGGAGGGGCTGCGCTATAACCGCGTGGTGGTAGCCACTGACGCGGATGTGGACGGCATGCACATCCGGTTGCTGCTGCTCACTTTTTTCCTGCAGTTTTTCCCCGATCTGGTGAAAAACGGCCACGTGTATATACTGGAGACGCCGCTGTTCCGGGTGCGCAACAAGAAGGAGACGATCTATTGCTACAACGAGACCGAGAAGCAGGAGGCCATCAACAAACTAGGCAAGCGTCCGGAGATTACGCGCTTCAAGGGTTTGGGTGAGATCTCACCGGACGAGTTCGGAAAGTTTATCGGCGACAATATCAAGCTGAAGCCGGTGATCCTGCACAAAGACACGACGATACAGAAAATCCTGAGCTACTATATGGGCAAGAACACGCCCGAGCGCCAGAGTTTCATCATCGACAACCTGAAGATTGAGAAAGACATAGTGGAAGAAGTGTATGCATAACGAGGAGTTGAACAACGAAGAATTAAATCACGAAGACGAATTGGAGGTCACCTTTTCCGATGGCGGGGGCGAACTGATCCACAACGTGACGCCCGTGGCCGGCCTTTATGAAAACTGGTTCCTCGACTATGCTTCCTATGTGATTCTGGAGCGTGCGGTGCCAGCCATCGAAGACGGCCTGAAGCCGGTGCAGCGGCGCATCCTGCACGCCATGAAAGAGATGGACGACGGCCGCTTCAACAAGGTAGCCAACGTGATCGGGCAGACGATGCAGTACCACCCGCACGGCGACGCCTCCATCGGCGATGCCATGGTGAACCTGGGGCAGAAGGATTTGCTCATCGAGACGCAGGGCAACTGGGGCGATGTGCGCACCGGCGACAGTGCGGCGGCCCCTCGCTATATAGAGGCGCGCCTTTCGAAATTTGCCCTGGATGTGGTCTTCAACCCGCAGACAACGCAGTGGCAGCTGAGCTACGACGGCCGCAAAAACGAGCCAGTCACGCTGCCTGTGAAATTCCCGCTGCTGCTGGCGCAGGGCGTGGAAGGCATCGCCGTGGGTTTGTCCACGAAGATTATGCCGCACAACTTCCGCGAGCTAATCAAAGCTTCCATCGATGTGCTGAAGGGGCGCAACACGCAGCTCCTGCCGGACTTCCCGAACGGGGGGCTGGTGGATGTGACAAACTACAACGCCGGTATGCGCGGGGGCAGAATCCGCATGCGCGCCACCATCGAAAAGGAAGACAAAACGATGCTCGTCATCCGGGACGTGCCCTATGGCATCACCACCACCGGCCTGATGGAGTCTATCGTGAAGGCGAGCGAGAACAACAAGATCAAGATCAAGAAGGTGATCGACAACACGGCGGCCGATGTAGAAATACAGGTACACTTGCCGCCCGGTGTTTCCCCGGACCTAACCATTGATGCGCTGTATGCCTTCACCGACTGTGAGGTAGCCATATCTCCGAATACCTGCGTCATCATCAACGACAAGCCACACTTCCTGAACGTGGACGAGTTGCTGCGCATCTCCACCTTCAAAACGGTGGACCTGCTGAAGCGCGAGCTGGAGATACGCAAAGCCGAGCTGGAGGACAAGTGGCATCATTCTTCCCTGGAGCGGATTTTCATCGAGAACCGCATCTACCGCGACATTGAAGAGTGCGAGACGTGGGAGGCGGTGCTGAACGCCATAGACAAAGGGCTGGACCCCTTCAAGCCGCTGCTGCGACGCGAGGTAACGGAAGAGGACATTGTGCGGCTGACGGAGATCCGGATCAAGCGCATCTCGAAATACGACTCCTTTAAGGCTGATGAATATATAAAGAAGCTGGAAGAGGAGATGGCCGAGGTGGACGATCACCTGGCGCACCTTATCCGCTATGCCATTTCATATTTCGAGGGGCTGCTGAAGAAGTACGGGCAGGGCCGTGAGCGCAGAACACAGCTGAAGACGTTTGATGTGATTAACGCGCAGAACGTGGCCATTGCCAACCAGAAACTATATATGAACGCTAAAGACGGCTTCATCGGCACTGGCCTGCGCAAAGACGAGTTCGTGTGCGACTGCTCCGACATGGACGACATCATCGTGTTCCGCAAAGACGGCAAGTTTATGGTGACGAAGGTGGCGGAGAAAACCTTTGTCGGCAAAGACATTATCATGGCCGGTGTATATAACAAGAACGACGAGCACATGGTGTACAACATGATTTACCTGGACGGTAAGTCCGGTGTGTCGTATGCCAAGCGTTTCTCTGTCAAATCCGTTACCCGCGACAAGGAATATGACCTGACTAAGGGAGAGAAAGGCTCTAAAGTGCATTACCTGACGGCCAACCCGAACTCAGAGTCAGAGGTGGTGACCATCAACCTGTCGCCCCAGTCCTCGGCGCGCGTGAAAGTGCTGGATTATGATTTTGCGGAGTTGATGATCAAGGGCAAGGGCTCCAACGGCAACATCGTGACCAAGTACCCGGTGAAGAAAGTGGTGCAGAAAAGCCTGGGCGAGTCGACGCTGGGCGGCCGCGAGATATACTACGACGAAGTGATCGGGCGCCTCAACACCGAAGGCCGCGGGCGCTACCTGGGCTCCTTCAACACCGACGACACCATCCTGGTGGTGTATGAAGACGGCAGCTACGAGCTGACCTCCTTTGACCTGGCGAACCACTATACCGTGGAGAAGATCAAGGTGCTACAGAAGTACGACCCGGAACTGATTATATCGGCCATATATTACGAAGGCGACAATAAAACCTACTATGTGAAGCGTTTCAAAGTGGAGACTTCCACGGTAGGCAAGCGTTTTGCCTTCATCCCGGAGACCAAGGGCTCCCGTTTAGAAGCTGTTTCCACACATCCGGAGCCGCTGGCGAGCATCTCCTTAAAGCGCGACCGCCGCGGTGAGAAGGAGACGGAGAAGCTGCTGCTGAGTGAGTTCATCGATGTGAAAGGCTGGAAGGCGCTGGGTAATAAACTGAACTATTACAAGGTGCTGGATGTGGCCTTGCCCAGGATGGCGGCAGTGGACCACCCGGAGGATGAGAAGGCGAAGGGAAAGAGGGCGGCTCCCCGAAAGGGACCGGCCGCCGTGCCCGCTGAGCTTAAGGAACTTGCAGAAGAAGCCGCCCGAAGCAGCAGCATCCAACCTCCCGAAGCCGATAACGTAGAACCCGGTATGGAGGATGACACGGAGATGAGGGCGTTGAAGCGAAAAAAACAATTGGATCTTTTTTAGGTCCTATATAGGGTGCCGCTTGCATAAGTCCATCCGATTCCGTAGCTTGTAGAGGGAGAGATGACGTATGAAAAGACTTATCAGCATATATATAATTGCATGCCTTCTCTTGACGGTTGCATCTGCCCCTATGGCGAAAGGGGAGCCAGCCGCTGGCTACGAGCAACTGCTGCAACAGGCCCGGCAACTCCTGAACAGCTACAAAGACAGCGAGGCGCTGCAGCTATATGAACAGGTAATCTCCCTTGCACCGGATAATTACGAGGCGCTTTGCAAAGCCAGTTTCCTGCACTGCCGCATCGGCGACCGATATTCAGACGAGACTTCGAAGATCAACCATTTCCTGAAAGCGAAGCAGTACGCGCAGCAGGCCTATGCCCTGAACCCGGATGATGCGGAGTCTAATTACGTGATGGCGCTCTCGACGGGCTATGAGGCGATGGTGGCCGGGCCCAGGCAGCGCCTGATCGACATCAACGAGGTGAAAAGTTTCGTGGATGCCGCTTTGGCGCGCGACAACCGGCACGCCGGCGCCTGGCACCTCATGGGCCGCTGGTACTTCAAGATGGCCAACCTGAACCTGGCCGAGAAGATCGCCTCCAAAATGCTTTTCGACGGGGTTTGCGGCGAGGCCACCAACGAGGCGGCAGCTAAGGCCCTGGAGAATGCGGTGGCCTATGCCCCCAACAACATCCAGTACTACTATGACCTCGCTTGTGTATATGCCGAGATGAAAGACGCCTCCTCCTGCAGAAACACCTTGCAGAAAGCTATCTCCCTCAACTACCAGACGACAGAGGAGTTGGAGTTGAGCAGGCGCTGTAAACTGATGCTACAGGCGCAACAAAAGCAACAAAAGCTGTAAACCCATACAGCTATATACTAGCCTGCCCCCAACCGGTGGCAGGCTTTTTGTTTTCTGGCTGCGGAAGCGGGTTAGTGGCGTTTGGTTAAAAAGTCTTAATTTAGCGCGTGGTAGTTGCTCCCTATAAAGTATAAGAAGGCCGTTGATGGTGCGAGTGTCCAGATGCTTGTTGTTGGTATTGCCGGTGCTTTTCGCCTCCTGCAACCTAAAGGAGGGGAAAAGTGAAAAGATGGTGAACCTGCAAGAGGTGCGGCACGACCCGGAGGCGCAGCTTGCCAACCTGACGGCGGCCATCGGGCAAAATAGCCGCGACGGCAGCTTATATGCCCGCCGGGCGCTGGTATTGCTGCGCACGGGGCAGTTGCAACAGGCCCTGGATGACGCAGACATGGCCATAAGGCTGACGCGCAACGAGCCCTTCAGCCTTTTTGTGAAAGCGCAGGTGCTGCGGGCGCTGGGCAGGCCGGAGGAGGCATTGCCGCTGGCTCTGCAGGCCGAGCGCAACTCATATCAGAGTGCTTCGCTGTACGTGCTCTTAGGAGAGATGTACCTGGAGCGGGGAGCGTATCAGCAGGCGCGTTTGTACCTGAACAAAGCGCAGGAGCTCGCCCCGGACGATGAATACGCTTTTTATTACAAAGGGCGCGTAGCGGAAGTAACCGGCGACACGGCCCAGGCGCTGAGACTTTATCGCCTTGCTCTGAAGCAGGCACCAGCCTTTATGGAGCCGAAGCGCGAGCTTAGCGGGCTGCTGCTAGGGCAGCAACGGTTTGAGGAGGCGCGGCCCTATATAACCACCGCCCTGAGCACGGATCCGGAGGAGGGGATGCTGTGGTACTACAGCGGCCTTGTGCTCCAGGCATCGGAAAAGCAGGACAGTGCGCTGGCGGCATTTGCCAAAGCGGTTGCCCTGAACGACACCATTGCGGGGGCGCACTACTGGCTGGGGCTGCAACAGCACAAACTCGGCAACAACGAGGCGGCTATAGCGCATTTGGAAAAAGCTGAGGCCATATATAGCACCGAACCGAAATACCTGAGCACGCTGGCCAGTGCCTACGAGCGCACAGGTCAGTTCATGAATGCCTTAGAAGCCTACCAGCGCCTGGTGCAGGTCGCACCGGGCAACTCGTATGCTTATCAGGCCATCAGCCGCCTGAAATATAAAATTGCAAACCCAAGGCCTGCCAGCACAGTGGTACAGCAGGCACAGACAGAACAATAGAGAATGATGATCAACATTACACTGCCGGATGGTTCCACACGCGCTTATGAGCAAGGCGTGACGAGCTTGGAGATTGCGCAGAGCATCAGCGAGGGCCTTGCCCGCAACGTACTTGCCGCCAAAGTAAACGACACCGTTTGGGATTTGTCGCGCCCCATTAACGAGGATGCACGGGTGCAACTGCTCACCTGGAACGATGACCTGGGAAAGAATACTTTCTGGCACTCTTCGGCCCACCTGCTGGCCGAGGCGCTGGAGGAGCTTTATCCGGGCGTGAAATTTGGGATAGGCCCGCCGGTGGAGAACGGCTTTTACTACGACGTGGACCTGGGCGACCGTACGTTCTCCCAGGACGAATTTGCAAAGGTGGAGCAGAAGATGCTGGAACTGGCACGCAACAAGAGCGAGTTTACACGGCGCGAGGTATCAAAGGCGGAGGCGGTCGCCTACTTCACGGAGAAAGGCGATGAGTACAAACTGGACCTGATCAAAGATCTGGCCGACGGCACCATCACCTTCTACGAGCAGGGCAACTTCGTGGACCTTTGCCGAGGGCCCCATATCCCCAACACGTCCTATATAAAAGCCGCTAAGCTTATGAACGTGGCCGGTGCCTACTGGCGCGGCGACGAGTCGCGGAAGCAGCTGACCCGTATATATGGCGTCACGTTCCCGAAGCAGAAAGAACTGACAGAGTACCTGGAGCGCCTGGAGGAGGCCAAAAAACGCGACCACCGCAAGCTGGGCAAAGAACTGGAGTTGTTCGCCTTCTCCGAGAAAGTGGGTATGGGCCTGCCGCTGTGGCTGCCGAAGGGCACCCTGCTGCGCGAGCGCCTCGAGCAATTTATGCGCAAGGCGCAGATGCGCGCTGGCTACCAGCCGGTGGTGACGCCCCATATAGGCAGCAAAGAGTTATATGTCACCTCCGGCCACTACGAGAAGTACGGCGCCGACTCGTTCCAGCCGATCAAGACGCCAAACGAAGGGGAGGAGTTCCTCCTGAAGCCCATGAACTGCCCGCACCACTGCGAGATATATAAAGTTCGCCCGCGTTCCTACAAAGAGCTGCCGGTGCGCCTGGCGGAGTTCGGCACCGTGTACCGCTACGAGCAGAGCGGTGAGCTGCACGGCCTGACCCGCGTGCGCGGCTTTACCCAGGACGACGCCCATATCTTCTGCCGCCCCGATCAGGTGAAGGAGGAATTCCTGAAAGTAATTGACCTGGTGCTGTATGTGTTCAAAGCCTTGGGCTTTGAGGACTACACCGCCCAGATATCGCTGCGCGACCCGGAGAACAAGCAGAAGTACATCGGGAGCGACGAGGTGTGGGAAAAAGCGGAGAGCGCCATCATAGAGGCCGCCGCCGAGAAAGGGCTGCGCACCGTAACCGAACTGGGGGAGGCTGCGTTTTACGGACCTAAGCTCGACTTCATGGTGAAGGATGCGCTGGGCCGCAAGTGGCAGCTTGGAACCATTCAGGTGGATTATAACTTACCGGAGCGGTTCCAGTTGGAGTACATCGGCGCTGATAACCAGCGGCATCGCCCGGTCATGATCCACCGCGCGCCCTTCGGCTCTTTGGAGCGCTTTGTGGCGGTGCTGATAGAGCACTGCGGCGGCAGTTTCCCGCTGTGGCTGAGCCCGGAGCAGTTTGCCATTCTGCCGATATCCGAAAAGTACCAGGACTTTGCCCAGCAAGTGTATGAGCGCCTGCAGCAGGAGGACATCCGCGGCTTTGTGGACAACCGCGACGAGAAGATTGGCCGCAAGATCCGCGATGCGGAGGTGCGGAAGGTTTCCTTCATGCTGATTGTGGGGGAGAAGGAGCAGGAGAGCGGCTCTGTGTCGGTGCGCCGGCACGGGGAGGGCGACGTCGGCACCATGACCGTGGACGAGTTTATCGGGTTCTTCCAGGGCAAAGTTGCTGAGATACTGAACAAATAAGGGAAGTTGTTTTCATTTTGATGTATTAATTGCGATATTCGCACTTTGATTATAAAACTAAATTAAGGAGGTAAAACTATAGCTACTCAAAACAGGCGCTACATCCCACGTGGTAAAGTGGAGGAGCCATACAAAGTCAATGAAAAAATAACTGCCAGGGAAGTCAGGGTGGTTGGAGACAATGTAGAGCAGGGCGTGTACTCGACAAGAGACGCGCAGCGAATGGCCAATGAGCAGAATCTTGACCTGGTTGAGATTTCGCCGACAGCTAATCCTCCGGTGTGCCGCATCATCGACTACTCGAAATTCAAGTACGAGCAGAAGAAGAAGACGCGCGAGATGAAGGCGAAAGCCCAGAAGGTGGTTATCAAGGAAATCCGTTTCGGTCCCAACACCGACGACCACGACTTTGAGTTTAAGCTCAAGCACGCCAAAGGCTTCCTCGAGAGCGGTTTTAAGGTGAAGTCATACGTGCATTTCGTAGGCAGGTCTATTGTGTTTAAGGAGAGAGGGGAGATTCTGCTTCTCAAGTTTGCACAGGCCCTGGAAGATGTGGCGAAGGTAGAGCAACTGCCGAAACTGGAGGGAAAGCGGATGTTCCTGATTCTTTCTCCGAAGGCGGCTGCACCTGCCAAGAAGTAAATTTTCTAAATCAATTATATAACCATGCCAAAAGTAAAAACTAAATCTGGTGCAAAGAAGCGTTTTTCTTTGACGGGTACTGGCAAAATCAAGCGCAAGCACGCTTACAAAAGCCATATCCTGACCAAGAAAACGACGAAGCAGAAGCGTAACCTTACTCATGTGGGCCTTGTTAGCGCAGCTGACACCGACAGAGTAAAAGCCATGCTCAACATTTAATTATTTCAGGTTAATTATCAGTACGAACCAAGTGCCTGGTTTTTTAAAGATTCAATAATCACCAGTCGCTAAAACTCACAAGAAATGCCAAGATCAGTCAATGTCGTAGCCGCACGACACAGAAGAAAAAAAGTAATGAAAATGGCCAAAGGTTACTTTGGCCGTCGCAAAAACGTTTGGACAGTTGCGAAGAACGCAGTTGAAAAAGGTTTAGGCTATGCCTACCTCGACAGAAAAGTGAAGAAGAGAGACTTCAGAGCGCTCTGGATCCAGCGTATCAACGCGGGTGCCCGTGAGCACGGTCTGTCTTACTCAGCGCTGATGGGCGCCCTGAAGAAGGCGAACATCGACCTGAACCGCAAGGTGCTTGCCGATCTGGCGATGAACCACCCAGAAGCTTTCAAAAGTATCGTTGAGAAGGTAAAGTAATTTACCTGCACACATAGATTCAGGAAGGCTTAGCGTGTTGCTAAGCCTTTTTGTTTATAGTAATATATAGATCAGCGTCAGGACCGTGCAGGCAATCATTTTTTGCGGCTTCCATACCTGGGAAGTCTCCCTTACTATATAATCCGCTTCTTCAACAGTCATAGGCGCATCAGCCTCGATCTGCTGCGCACACGCCACCGGGAAGCGCCGCTCCGGGAGTTCCGCCTGATTTTTGCAATCTGCCTTGCGGCTGATAGTACCAACTCATCGTATTGCGGCGGCAAAGGCCGCTGCTGGTATATAGGATTGCCATATAGGCAACGTTTCCTACGGGACCTTGCTAATACCCTAAAATTCATCTTTTGTTTTTAACAAAGAAGTCAGTCGGCAATAGTATATTTGAAAAATTTTGTGAGTATGATAGAGCGAAGCGATAGGCTCCGGAACGTCACGTACGAACTGCGCGGGCCGGTATATGAGAAGTCGAAAGAACTTGAGCGGAAGGGGTTTTCCGTCACCAACCTTAACATAGGCAACCCGGCGCCTTTCGGTTTCAACGCACCGGCCGAAGTGATTCAGCACATGGCGCAGAACCTTGTCAATGCACAGGGCTATTCAGACCACAGAGGACTTTTGAGCGCCCGCGAGGCGGTAAAACGCTACTACGAGAGAATCGGGCTGCAGGACATAAATGCCGATGATGTGTTTCTGGGCAACGGTTTGAGCGAACTGATCATGCACTCGGTGCAGGCGCTGCTGAACGACGGCGACGAGATGCTGATACCTTCGCCGGACTACCCGCTCTGGACGGCTGCCGTTTCATTTTCAGGGGGCAAACCGGTGCATTATATATGCGACGAGTCGTCGGACTGGTTCCCGGATATAGCCGACATCAGGAGCAAGATAACGCGCAGGACCAAGGCCATCGTGCTCATCAACCCCAACAACCCCACGGGTGCCGTTTATTCCAAAGAGCTGCTGCAGGAGATTGTGAAGGTGGCGGAGGAGCACAACCTGATCATTTTCTCTGATGAGATATATGACAAAATCCTGTACGATGGAACAGTGCATACCCCCACGGCGCTTTTGACTGACTCGGTGCTGTGCATCACGATGAGCGGCCTGTCCAAAAACTACCTGGCGGCTGGCTTCCGGGCAGGCTGGATGCTGCTGAGCGGTGCCAAAGCCAAGGCAGCGGATTATATAGACGGGCTGAACACGCTGGCCAGTTTGCGCGTGTGCAGCAATGTGCCGGCGCAGTACGCCATACAGGTGGCCCTGGAGGGTACACCCTCCGTCCGGGATCTGGTGCTCCCCGCAGGCCGTTTAGGACAGCAGCGGGCCTTGTGCCACGAGAAACTGACTGCCATACCAGGCATCTCCTGCGTGAAACCCATGGGCGCCTTTTATATGTTCCCGAGGATAGACGCCAAAAAATTCGCCATCCACAACGACCAGCAGTTCGTGATTGACCTGCTGGCGGCGCAGCACATCTTCGTGGTGCAGGGGAGCGGCTTTAACTGGCACCAGCCCGACCATTTCCGGATCGTGTACCTGCCGCCGGTGGAGGTGCTGGACGAGACACTGGACAAGTTTGCGCGCTTTTTGGAAACCTACAGGCAGTCGCCCAGAGCAGCAAAAAAGAATAACGCGGCGCTCTCCCTGTCCAACCAAGTACTGGATTAGCAGTTTTAATCATCCCTATATATAAGAAGGCCGCTGCAGACAATACTGCAGCGGCCTTCTTATATATAGGGAGCAGTTGTAATTCGTAACTCGTAATTCCTAAATGGTGTGTTCTGCTCTTTCAGGTAGTCCACCAGCGGCTGGATGTAGGCGACATGGCGCGATTACTCAACTCTTCGCCGGTTTTCACTTTCAGCATTTGGCGCCAATCGGCGGAGGCACCCGGTTTACGATGTCGCGCAGCAAATCGCCCGCTACCTTCTTGCTAAGGCGGTGGTAAGGCCGGTCATGGTGATGTTTTTCATCGGTGGGTTCTATATGTGAATGGAGGTTTTTGAGCCAAGTTCAAACTGCTGCGCACGCATTTTATATATGCTTAACTGGTTTACAATCAGTAAAGTTATCTATATATTGCTGTAGTTTATATTGAAGTAAACAGTGCAAAATCGGATGTGAGCTTGTTCTGAAAACTAACGCAGCTCCTCTGGCCGTTCCGTCAGTTGCGCCTCCTGCAGCAGGTTGTCATCCAGGGTTTTGCTTGTCTTGGCGCCTAGCTCCTTCAGAATCTCCACACGCCGGATGAGGTTCCCTTTGCCCTCGGTAAGTTTGTTCATGGCGGCATTGTAGGAACTCTGGCTGTTTTCGAGGTGCTTGCCGATTGTCTTCAGATCCTCCACAAAGCCTACAAATTTGTCGTAGAGCCTGCCGCTTTCTTCGGCTATGCGGAGCACATTGCGCTTCTGGTCTTCCTGCCGCCACACGCCTGCCACTGTGCGCAGCGTGGCCAGCAGGGTAGAGGTGGTGACCAGCACAATGTTGCGGTCGAAAGCGTCGGTGAACAAATCGTGGTCGTGCTGGAGGGCCAGGCTGAATGCTGGTTCGATGGGGATATACATCAGCACGAAATCGGGGGAGTTGATGCCGGCGAGGCGGTGGTAGTTTTTGCGCCCTAAATCAGAAAAGTGCGTCCGCACCGAGTTGATATGGCTGCGCAGGTACACTTCCTGCTGGTGGTCGTCCTCGCAGCTGCAGTAGGCCTCGTATGCTACCAATGACATTTTAGAGTCGATGATGAGGTGCTTGCCGTCGGGCAGGCGCACGATTACATCGGGGCGGTATATCCTGCTCTCGTCGTTCTGGCGCACTTCCTCGCGCTCGTAATGCACGCCCTTCCGCAGCCCTGACTTTTCCAGCAGGCTCTCCAGCAGGTACTCGCCCCAGTTGCCCTGCGTCTTGCTTTCGCCTTTCAGGGCGCGGGTCAGGTTCAGGGCGTCCTGGCTCATCTGCTGGTTCAGCGAGGCCAGTTGCGTGATTTGTTCTTTTAGGGAGATGCTGTCCTTCAGGCTCTTTTCGTAGGTTTGATCAACCTTTGCTTCAAACTCTTTAATGCGCTCTTTCAGCGGCGAGAGGATGCGCTCCAGGTTTTCGGAGGAGGCTTTGTGGAAGTGCTCGGCATTCGTCATCAGCACCTGGTTGGAGATGCTTTGGAACTGCTGCAGGAATTTCTCGCGCAGCTGCTCCAGTTCCCGGCCCTGTTCCTGCAGGCGAAGCTTCAGGTGGTCGTAGTCGGTTTCGGTTTTGGTAAGGGCGTTGGTCAGTTCCAGGGTTTCGGTCTGGGCCTCGCGCAGCAGTGCCTTCAGCTGCTCCGACTCCTCCTGCCGCTGCTTTGCCTGCCCCTCCAGTACGCCCTGCGTCACGGCGGCCTGATTTGCCAGTTGTTGCAGGGCGTTCAGCTTGCCTTTCAACGCCAGATAAGCCACCACCAGCCCGGCTAAAAATGCCGCTATTCCTACCAGTATCTCCATGAGGTAAAGATAGAGCTTTTTAGCACATGCTGTTCATGAATTACTAATGAAATTAGTTTAACAGTATGCTGCCCTGACCACCAGAAAACTTCACTGCTGCAAGAATGGATGAGTAAAACTGAGATTGCAGCCAAAGCAATGGTCTGGCAGTTCTTTCATATATAGGGTATATATGAAAAACCAATCCATTTTATATATAACTCGATTTCTGGTCTATAAAATGGGTTGGTTTTGATGGCAAAAGCTAGCTCTTTATTGATCGGGGGTTCAGGAGGAATTGTTTTACAGCATTGCAGGCTGGTGGTGGAAGGAACTACTGAACCAGGCGCAATAATACCTATCCTCCTGTATGCAGGGATATAGGATTATTCCCCTCTTTCTTCGGCTCGAGCTTCACCAGCACGGTGGTGGCAAAGTAGCCGGAGCCGCCGTCTTTCACCACGCGCCAGCCCATCTCTTCCAGGTCCTGCTTGATGTAGCGGTTGAGGAAGCCGTGCGCCACCAGCACCACTTTCGGTTTTTCCTCCGTGGCTTCTGCAAGCAACTCCGCAGCTTTTTCGGCGCGCGCTTTGGCCTCTGCAAATGTTTCAATGTCTTGTTCACCGAGCCCCAGCATCCACCGGAGACGTGCTGACGCAGTCCAAAGCTTGATCGGCAGCTTAAAGTTGAAATTGCGCCTGTTGATGCGGGTTTCAAATTCCCGGAAGTCCGGGGATACCGTCATGTCCGTTGAGTCGCCGAAAAGATAACGTGCGGTGGCCGTTGCCCGGGCAATGGAACTGGTGAAGATGGCCACCTCCTCCGGGCGCTCTATCTCAAAAAAGGGCTTGTCCGGCACCACAATCCCGACGCTGTCGTATTTGGTGACATACTGGCGCGCCTCCTCGAAGGAGAATTTCCCTGTTTTGGCAATGTCTGGCTCGCCGTGGCGCACCAGTGCAATCTGGCGCAGGTTGCTGTAATCCGGCACCACCTCATCTTCCGGTAATATGAAGCGTGTTTCTTTGGCTACAGGTATGCCGTTGGCAGTAACAACGTCCGCGTTAGCGGTAATGGTCCTGTACTTTTGTGCAATGCGTTCTATTGTCTGCTTGATGGGGCTTTTCTGCTGTGCGTGGGAGGGGAATGTGTTTAAAATTGCAAATAGGGATGTAGCAAGGAATAATGACTTCATATATAAAACTACTTTTCAGCGACAAGGAGGGTTTCGTATTGAATCCAAGTTCATTATAAACCACTTTCATGCCAACTTTTAGTGCAATTTATATAGTCACTTCCCTGCCCAACGGTCCCGCTGGTACGGATTTAAATATAGTGTGTATGGAGGTGGGGTGAGGTAGGGGCCTGTACGGGTACTATGAAAGCACAGCGGCTCTGCCCAAGTACCAGGCAGAGCCGCTGTCTTTTGCCATAGCGTACGCTATGGCTTATTCCCCTGCTTTGCCTTTTGCTGCCACCACCATGTCTTTCTCAAACAGCTCACCTTTCCGGAAGGCCTTTTTCTCCTGCTTCAGCTGCTTTCTCTCAGCTTTGGTGAGTGGCTCGAACATCAGCTTGTCCATATCTGGTTTCCCGCCGTCAACCCAGGCGGTGTACCAGAAATTGGCCACCTGCCGGGCGGCGGCATTCATCTGCTGTTCCACCATCGTGCCGGTTTTCTGCTGGTACGCTTCCGCGAAGGCATCGGAATAGTACTGGCGCATTTTGCCGTTGCGCTCCACCTGGTCAAACTTGGTTTCAGCGGTGAAATTTTTGCTGACCTCCAGTTCGTCGCTCAGTGTCTGCGGAATGAGGGAATAGGTGTGCCGCACCACCTGCCATATCTGCTTCTCTGTGTTAGGGATATAGTCGGCCTTTTCACCTTTCAGTTTATATGTATGGGCGAACAGTTCCGGCAGCTTCGACTCCCAGAGGCTGTGCATGCCTTTCTGTGCCGTCAGTTGTCCGTCGTAGTTCACGGTCGTGTGCAGCGGCACGTGTGCATCGGCGATATAATGGCCCAAATCAGCGGAGTAGAACAGGATGCTGTCTGCGTTCTTTTGCCTGAAGGCATTAGTCAGGCGCTCCTGCATCACCACCACGTGCCAGGGCACGATGCAATATTTCAGCAGCGTGTCGGCGGTGTACCGGGCGGCGGCGGCTTCCCAGGCCTTGGGCATGGTGTTCACCGCCTCTTCCCCATACATATCTATGTCGATGTAGTGGCGGGGCGCTTCTGCCGGGTCGTCGTTGCGTCGCTCGTCCGGTCGCACGGACTTTGAGACGAGGTAATTCTGGTGCTTGAAGTAAAAGCCCTGCAGCTGCTTCGGCAGGTTATATATAGCCAGCTGGTGAATGAGCTTGTGGCCGAAAAATCCCCATCCGTAGGAGAGGGCGCTGCAAAACAGAAAGGCGGCAGCGAGAAGCAAAATGCGTTTCATATAAGGGTATGTATAAATCAGGTGCAAATTAGTGCATCCGCTCCAAAATCAGGCAAATGCGATGCTAAAGTAATCAGGCCAAGGAAACGGCCGATGAGCAATATAATTCTGTGACAGCCTGATTACTCCTGACATCAGCAGGGCCATATATAGCAGGTTGTTTCAGCCTTTACTTTATATATGGCTTGTGCAAAATTGATATATAACGTTATACCGGTTAATAACGCCTTACCTAATCAGGCTTACTTTAAACCTGCGGCCCTTGATTTTGCCGTTGCCCAGGCTGTCGATGGCGGTGTGAACAGCTGCGGCGGGCACGGCTACAAAGCTCTGCCGGTCCTGCACTTCTATCTTCCCGATTTCGGTGGACTTTAAATTTGTTTCAGCCAGCAGTGCGCCTACAATGTCTTTGGGGCTGAGCTTGTCTTTGCGGCCCCCGCTGATATGGATGGTCGCAAAGGCGGCTGTTTCTGACCCTGATTTCTTCGCAGCATCTTTTTGTAAGGCATCGGTTTTAAGCCACTCGTCCATCTGCAGCAAATCCCATTCGCGCAGCTTCTGTTCATCGCGGGGGGTGACGAGGGTATATACCGTGCCGCTTTTGCCTGCCCGGCCGGTGCGCCCGCTGCGGTGCAGGTAGGCCGCCGCATCGATGGGGAGTTCATAATGGATGATGTGCCGCAGCGCCGCTATATCAAGGCCGCGCGCGGCGATGTCGGTTGCTACCAGTACCTGCGTGGTGCCGTTCCGGAAAAGTGTCATGGCCTTGTCGCGGTCGGGCTGTTCCATGCCGCCGTGCAGCGCCCTGGCCACCAGCCCCTGTGCCTGCAGCAAATCTGTGAGTTCGTCCGCATCGGCGCGTGTGGTCACAAACACCACGGTGCCCGCGGCCGCGATGCTTTGAAGGAGACTCAGCACCGCCTCCTGCCGCTGGGTGTGCTCTACCTTTATGCCCACCAGCTTCACCTGGTCCGGGATGGTGGTGGCGGTGGCTTTCACGAACTGCGGGTTCTGAAGCGACGAAGCTATCAGTTGTTTTACACCTTCCGGTATGGTGGCTGAGAAAAGAATCGTCTGGCGCGACCGGGGGAGAGCGGCCACCACCTGGTCCACTTCTTCCTCAAAGCCCATCTCCAGCAGCTTATCTGCCTCATCCAAAATAAGTTGTTTTGCGAAGCTTAAATTTAAGGTTCTGCGGTTCAGGTGGTCGGTGAGGCGGCCGGGCGTGCCCACCAGCACCTGCGGCGGGTGCGCTAGCGACGCGCGCTCCTGCGAAAAGGCATGGCCCCCGTAAAAGGCACTGACCTTCAGGCTTTCTATATGCTTCCCTAATTGTTTCAGTTCCTGCCGCACCTGCACGGCCAGCTCCCGGGTGGGTACCAGCACCAGCGCCTGCACCTGCTGCAGTCCGGGGTTCAGGCGGTGCAGTAGCGGAAGCCCAAAGGCAGCTGTTTTTCCGCTGCCGGTTTCTGCCTGTCCTGCCACGTCCTGCCCCTGCAACAGCAACGGTATGGCACTGGCCTGGATGGGGGTTGGCGTCGTGAACTGTAGTTCCTGCAGGCTTTTCAGCAGCTCCGGCTTGAGTTGCAGGTCTTGGAATGAGGTCATGGTCTATATATAAACCGTAAAGGTAGGAATTTTCAACTGCCCGCGCTTCAATAGCTGGCATGGGGCGAAGCGATATATAAGGCAGCCTCTGTTGCTTTCCGGTTTATGGATTGACTGCTCAGCCCGCTGTGTTGGCCTTGGCGCCTATATACCTATATAGAAAACGGCCCGGCACCAGATGCCGGGCCGCCTGCCCTGATTTATATATATAATTTAGTTGCGCCCTCCGCGGCCACGTCCGCCCCAGTCTCCGCGTTCGCCGCCGGGCTGCAAGTCGTCCGGCAGCTGGCCGCCGAAATTGCGGATGTTGTACGTGAAAGTCAGCATGAAGTAGCGCTGCAGGACGTTTGTTTGTACGTCTTCAACAAAATTGGCGCGCACGTTGCGCCGCACGCTCACGTTCTGGTTCAGCAGGTCGTTCACGCTCAGGCTAATCTCGCCCTTCTGGTTCTTGAAAATCTTCTTGCCGAGGCTCATGTTCCAGAGCATGAAGTTATTCTCCAGCGCGTCCGACAGGCCAGAGTTGAACTGGTGGTTCAGCTCGGTGCGGTACACCAGCCCTTTCCAGAATATCCAGTTCAGCCGCAGCTGCGACGATTGGTTGAAGTAGTTGTTGTTCTGTTGCGTCAGCAGCGTGTTGTCCACCAGGTTAAAGCTGGAACGGGTGGAGATGTTGAAGTCTACTTTTTCGCTGATGTTGCTGCTGAGGCCAAGCCCCAGCCTGAAGTTGGTCTCGTTGGCATAGTTCACCTCGTTCGTCTCGTTTTCCTGGTTAATGATCAGGCCCGGAATCCTGGAGTAGCCAAAGCCGCCGTTCATGTTGAAGTTGGAGTTGACGAAGTTTACCGGCTGGCCGTAGTTGAAGAACGACCGCACGTTCCAGTAGCCGTCCAGGTTAACGGGGCGCGACAGCGTGGCGCCACTTCCCAGCACGATGTCGTCGCTCAGCCGCAGCGAGTCCTGCACCAGCAGGGAGCTGTTGGTCACGTAGTCCTGCACAAGTGAGCCCATCAGGAAGGCAAAGAACACCTTGTTTGTTTCCTTGTCGAAGCTTCTGTAACGCATCCGGAGCTGGTTCTCGAACGACTGGTTCAGGTTGGGGTTGCCCACACTCACCTGCAGCGTGTTCGAATAATCAATCACATCCTGCATGTCTTCAATAGAAGGCGCGTCCGTATCGGCCCTGTAATCCAGGAAGAGGGTGCGGGTTTCGTCAAATTTGTATTCCAGCTGGGCGGAGGGCAGGATGCTGCCAAAGGTGCGGTTCAAATCATATGGCGCCGGGAATACCTGGTCGTTCTGCAGCTTTGCCTCCTGGTACTCTACTTCCACCTGCAGCCTCACGTCCTCTGTGCTATACTGGTAGCCTATCTCCGCTTCCTGTGTCAGGTATTCGCTCTTGAAGGTATTGCTCAGGATGGTGTCCAACGCGCTGTACTGCTCCAGTTGCTCCACAAAATCATAGGTGAGCTTGTCCGTGTCGTCTACCCGGTTGCCTATTTCATACTCCAGTTGCACGCGGCTGTTCTCACCCACCGGCTCGGTGTAGGAGACGTTTGCCTCCCAGGAGTAGCCGGTTCTGTCAGTGTCGGTAAACTGCTTGCGGTATTCGTTCCGGGCGGCATCATCCGAGAAGATAGTGTTCGAGAGGAGGTACCGCTCGCCGTTCCCCGCGCTGTAGTCGGTGTTGAGCCTAGTAGAGAACGTGCGCCCCTCTTTCGCGAAACTGTGGCTGTAGAAGATGTTGTTATTAAAACTGTAATTCCCGTTGTCCGAATCCGATATGTTTTCTGTCTGGTTCAGCAGGCCCTCGTCCCATGTGGTTTGCCCGAACAGGTTGGAGTTGGCACCGCTCTGCTGGACGGAAATTCTGGGGGTAATGAGCAGCCTGTTGCGCTCGTTCATCTTATAGTCGAGGCGCATGTTAAAGCGGTGGACATTCTCGGTGTTGATGCCAGCCACGGTCTCTGTATATTCCTGGCCTGGGTAGGCCGCCTGCACATAGTCACGCAGAGTGTACCGGCTCTGGTCAAACTCTCTGTTGGTGAAGGAGTAGTTGCCGCTCACCTCCATTTTTTTGCCCCACATGTCGCTGTAGTTCACCCCGATGGTGTTGGTCGTGATGATGCCGTCCGGGGTGCCGCCGCCCCAGCCGCCGCGCCTGCCCCGCATGCCGCCGCCCGGCGTTTCACCCACCGAGAAATCCAGCATGTTGATGTTGTTGGTGAGGCCTGTGACGGTAAAGCGCCGGTCGTTGTTGAAAAAGTTGACCGCCGCGCCGACCATATAGCGCTCGTCGGTGCCGTAGCCAGCCGACACTTTGCCGAACTGCCCTTTCCTGCTTTCCTCCTTGGTCACGATGTTCAGGGTCTTCTCCCGCTGGCCGTCGTCGAAGCCGCTCATCTGGGAGGCGTCGCTCTGGCGGTCGAAAACCTCCACGCTCTCGATTATACCGGCGGGCAGGTTGCGCAGCGCCGCGTCGGCATCATCCCCGAAGAAGCGCTTTCCGTCTACGAACACCTGCTTCACATCCTCGCCCTGTGCCTGCACTTTTCCGTCCGTGATGGTTACACCCGGCATTTTCGTCACCAGGTCCTCGGCGCTGGCGTCAGGGGCCGTTTTGAAAGCTCCGGCATTGTACACGGCGGTGTCGCCTTTCTGGTCGCCGAGCGGCACGCGGCCGATTACCTGCACCTCCTTGATAGAGGTGGATGCCTCCTGCAGCTGCAGCGTTCCCAGGTTCACGGAGGCGCCTTCCATTTTCACGGACTGGCTGAAGTTCTCGAAGCCCAGGTAATTCACCTTCAGGTTGTACTGCCCGGGTGCTACCCGCTCAAACCGGAAGTTTCCCTCCGCATCTGTAATGGTAGCGGTTGGGGTGGCCGCAGGAGCAGCGGGATTTTCTAAAAGCACTGTGGCGCCAGGCAAGGCTGTCGCGCCCACCGCACTTTTCACCGTTCCGGACAAAGTCGCTACTTGTGCGAAAACCTGAACGGCGGCTATCAGCAGGCACAGCGTAAGTAGTAATTTTTTCATGCTGGTTATTAATAAGAAGGAATGTGTTGAGTTTAGACAATCCTCTTGGGAGATGGTTTAATCCTCCATCCAAAATATCGTAAAAATAGCGAGGCGGCTGGCACAGGGGTTTAATCTACGGGCGGCGCTTGCCAGTTTCTATAGGCCGACATATTCTTAAACAGTTGCTTTATGACCCAACCCTGGAGAGGCGTTACTCCCCCCGGAGGGTCTGGCTTTCAACCATCTGTAACCAGTTGCTTATATATAGCCTGTAACTATATGAGTGTTGCTTCCGGTTTATATATGGCTTGTTAGCGGATGGGTGGCGGCGATTTGTTATGCCGAGAAAAAAGCAGTATAATTATAACAAACCCCACCAGGGGAGGTTACTTTGGAGCAGCCACCGTATAAAAAGCAACTGCACACTGAAATGTGTGCACGCTTTTTGCACTTATATAGAGGTACATCCGTTTCAGTTAAATACATCTCAACTCGCAAGCCATTGTCTGTTCTAAGCGTTATTTCAGGGTTTTACAAACGCCGGCTGTTGCAGCCTGTGCGCAACCTGCTGACGCAAGGAATGACACCGCGCAAGCTGGCCGCGACAGTGGCCCTGGGTACGGTGGCGGGCATTGTGCCAGCCTTTGGGGTGAGTTCCGCCATCAGTACCGCCATTGCCGCCCGTTTCCGACTGAACATTGCCGCCACGGTGCTGGTGGGGTACCTGGTGCATCCCCTGCAACTCCTCCTGATGATTCCCTTTATACGCACGGGCATTTTTGTCTTTGGCTTGTCAGAGCTGCACCTGTCGCTGGATGAGATGATTGCCCTGTTCCGGGCGGACTGGCTGGAGGCGCTCAACAAGCTGTGGATGGCGAACCTGGCGGGCTTTTCGGTGTGGGCGCTGGTGGCACTGCCGCTCGGCGGTTTGCTGTACCTGCTGCTGTTGCCGGTTTTCAGGAAAGTGCTGCCAAAGCCACAAGAGGTAGTAGTCTGAGAAATTAGAAAATCCCTTTAACGTTTATATATACAGCTTATATAGCTGTTGAAAAGCCAAAGGGCCAGCTTCCGCGGAAGCTGGCCCTTTGGCTTTTAAGTCTTGAATATAAACCCGGGAAAAATCAGGTCGTCTCGAGAATCTGGAACAGCTCGTCCAGTTTAGGCGTCAGGATGATTTCGGTGCGGCGGTTTTTCTGGCGGGCCTCCTTGGTTTTCGCCTCGTCGAGCGGTACGTATTTAGACCGGCCGGAAGGCGTGACACGGTGCGGGTCTACGCCGGCGTTCGCCAGGATGCGGGTAATCTCCGTGGCGCGCAGCACGCTCAGGTCCCAGTTATCCTGCATGCCCACCGTGCCCCTTGCAATCGGCACATCGTCGGTATGGCCCTCCACCAGCACGTTCACATCCTGCTGCTCCTTTAATACGGCTGCCAGTTTCTTCAGCGCGTCCACGCCTTTGGGATCCACTTTGGTGGAGCCGGAGTTGAAAAGCAACTGCTCTGCCAGCGACACATACACTTTGCCGTTGCGCACGTCAATGGTCAGGTCTTTGTCGTTGAAGCCGAGAAGGGCTTTGCTCACGCTGTTGCGCAGCTTAGCCACCGCCTGCTCTTTTTCGTCGAGCACGCGCTGCAGTTCGGCCAGGCGCTGCTCGCGCGCCTTCAGGTCGGCGTTCAGGCGCTCAATCTGCGATTTGCTCATGTTCAGGTTCTCGCCGAGCGTCTCGCCTTTTTTCAGGGCCTCGGCCAGGCTGCGCTGGTACTCTGCCTTCTCCTGTTCCAACTGCGCCCGTTCCTGCTCCAGGGCTGCTTTCGCCTCCTCCAGACTTGCCTTCTGCTGCTCCAGTGTCGCTTTTTCCTGCTCCAGACCCGATTTGTCTACCTCCAGGGCATTTTTGCGCGCCAGCAGGTCTTCGTACTTTTTCTTCGACACCACGCAGGACGATAGCGCCATGCTACCAGCCAGCAGGTATACGGAGACTCTCAGTAGATTCTTCTTCATATATAAATCAGCTAAATTTAATTCATGGGTGATGAACAAATATAACCAATATATGATATACAGCGAGCGCGGCAGCCAATAATTTCTGACTGGTTAAAAACCGCTTTACCTGATACTGCCTAAGGCTGCCTATGGAAAAGCGGCAGATCGGTGTGGGCGGGGCCTGTGGTTTCCTGTTGCTGCGCCGCCTCCCAGCCAATCATGGCCATCTTGCGCTCGCTGCCCCAGCGGTACTCACCAATGCCGCCCACGCTCTTGATAACCCGGTGGCAGGGGATGAGGAATGCTACCGGGTTGCTGCCGATGGCCGTGCCCACCGCCCGGCTGGCTTGCTGATGCCCGATGCTACCGGCCAGGGAGGCGTAGGAGGAAAGTTGCCCTTCCGGAATGCGGAGCAGGGCCTCCCACACTTTCAGCTGGAAGGGCGTGCCCCGGAGGTGCAGCGGCAGCTTTGGCGATAGGGGAGTGAGCCGGTTCTGGAAAAACTGCTGCACCTGCCGGTGAAGCTCGTTCTGTCGCGCTACGAGGTTCGCCTGTGGCCACAGGTGCCGCAACTCCTGCAGCGCCTGCTGCTCGCTTTGGTAAAAGTGCAGGTGGCAGATACCTTGTGGGGTGGAGGCCACCATATAACTTCCGAACTGGCAATTGCCGGTGCTGTAATTCAGATGCAGGTGCGCGCCCTGTTTTTTATAGTCGCCGGGCGTGATGCCCTCAATCTGCAGGAAAAGGTCGTGGAGGCGGCTCGAGCCTGACAGGCCGCTGCTGTCTGCCGCTTCTGAGAGGGAGGCGGACTGCGCGAGGGTGGCTTTGGCGTGGCGCAGTGTGAGGTACTGCAGAAACTTTTTGGGGCTGACACCGGCCCACTCCGTGAACACCCGCTGAAAATGGAACGGGCTCATGCAGACATGCGCGGCTATCGCCTTCAGGTCGGGCTGCTGCAGGGCATTCGCCCGGATGTAGCGCAGGGCTTCGGCAACTGTTTCATAATGGTTCATGCGGTGAAGTACCGAAAAGAGAGCCTGACTTTCAACCCGAATCTTGCTGATTTTGTGTAGACAAGAAAAGAGCCCCTGCATTAGTAACAGGCGAGGTGGTGTTTATATCAATTTTAAAAATACTGTCACCTGTGAACCGATGTGTTCGATCCCCTGCCTAACACACCGCGACACTTCTGATTTGGATTCTGCTCTATTAGAAACGCTTTTATAAGTCTTACGTATATTTATAATATTTATAACTAAAGTCATATTATATACTTTCAATTGTTCTGAACCGTGAGAAATAGTAATGGCACAGAGGGTTATTAAACCACAAAGATTATCACATGAAAAGAGCTTTTATCATGTTTTCCGCTTTGCTCTTCCTGCTCGGGTGCGACAGCGACAGCGAGACAGTTGCTCCGTCACTTGAGACGCGGCTGAGTGGCTCCTGGACCAAAGGCACTATCAGGCTACAGTACTTTGACAAGTTTGGCAAAATGGAGTTTGAGGACACGGTGCCTTACGAAAATGGCATGGTCTATACTTTCAACAAAGGGCAAATAAAGGCTACGGGCGGTAACGGGAGCGGGTTTGTAGGAATATATAGGACATTGGAAATAGATGGCCGCCAGCAGGTGCAGATTACCGTCGGCTACCATACGCGCTACCGAAGAATAGTGGAGTTGACTGCCGACAAGCTTGTCTGGGAATCTGATTTTGAGAATCTGGATTATTTGAATCAGGATTGGAAGACAGCCAACAAAGCACTGCACATAGAAGAATTCGCCCGCTAATCCTCACATAAAATAAAGTTTTTAATATTGTTACCCGCAGTATTATATCTTGTACTGCCCAAGCTGGGTTTTGCATTTTTGTATGCAAAAATGGAATAAGCTGTATTAATATTTGTCAACAGGCTTTTCGGTCTGCTTAGACAAATTCACAACGTATTGATAAGGTTAAAATTCATGAAAATAGCCCCTGCTTATATAGGGCAGGGGCTCTTTGTTTTACTCTTTCGTGGTGGCTGGCGCGGCATCCGCTGCCCGGAAGAAGCCCTGCGGATCTGGCATCTGGGCGGTCAGCTCCGCGATATAATTATAGTCAATCTGCGTCAGGTCTACTGTCCGCCCCTTGTGCAGGTAGGTCCAGGCGTCGGTGTAGTCTTTTTCGTAGAACTTCACTCTGGAAAGGCTGTACAGCGCAAAGGCATTCGCGGAGTCAGCGGCAACGGCCTTGCTGAGGTAGCTGCTGGCTTTCTTCAAATCTCTTTTCTTCTTTTTGCCTTCGCTGTACACTTTCAGATATGTAGCGGCGATGTCTGACAGCAGGAGCGAGTTTTTGGGCTCATAGGCCAGCGCCTTCTCATAAAATTCGATGGCTTTCTCATTCTCACCTTTGGCCGAAGTCACCAGCCCGAAGGCCCAGTAGGTGTCCTTGTTGTCGGGGTTCAGCAGCCAGGCCAGGTTGAAGCGGTACACGGCTGTGTCCACCTGCCCTTCGTTAAGGTATTCCCAGCCGCGCTCCACAAAAAACTTGCTGGCTTCCTGCCGGTTTACAAAGCTCTTGTCGCAGTTGGTCAGAAACTTCTCGTCCTTTTGCTGCTGCTCCTCTGTCTTCTGTGCGCCGCCGAACATCGGCTGCACCTGGAGGTTCTCTTGGGTGGGCTGCTGCTCCTGTGCGATGCTGAGGGTGGTGGCACAGGCAAAGGCCACGGCGGCTAAAAGTAATTTTTTCATCTTCAGTAATATGGAGTGTTTGGGAATTTTTGTCTGCTGGAATATAAATGTACTTGAATGTTTGTTACAACGCAAGCAGCCTGTAAAACCAGCTGCGTGGGCCACATTCCCTGGTTCTACAGCAGCGGCGCTACAAAAGCCCGTTTTGTAGCGCCGCAGACTCTAACTGACGGTCACTTCACATCTTCATCGGTCTATGCTTTAGCCCCCTCAACGCCAAGGCCTTCGGAAAAGTGCGGGAAACGCGGGGAATTCTGCACCGATTTATACATAAAGTGGACATGTTTCCCCTGATGCGATTATTACCGCCCCAAACATTTACAGCAGGCTCAGAGTAGACACAGCTGCGTATATGCCAACCTTCAAATGCTGTGGCCGGTGATGTGGTTCGTCTGCTTGCACGGGTTCAGATTGGGCCGCAAAAAACTATTTTCCGACAGTTGGCGTTTTATATATGACAACTTTCGCTATATTTGAACTAGAACCTTCTATAGATTATGACGCAGGCGCTCACCAACAACCTCAGCTACAAGCAAATCGACGACCGGGACGTGTTCAAGCTCATCGGCACGGTGCGGGAGGGTATAAAGTACGGCCTGTTCCAGCACATCGTCGACAGGAGCCCGTTCAGCACTACCGAGTGGTCAAATTTCCTGCACCTTTCGGAGCGCACGTTCCAGCGCTACAAAAAAGACCGGCGCACCTTCGACCCGCTGCACTCGGAGAAGATACTGGAGATAACACTGGTATATAACAAGGGCGTGGAGGTGTTCGGCGACAAGGCCAACTTCGACGCCTGGCTGAGCGCGAAGAACTTGGCCCTGGGCGGCATCAAACCCAAGGAGCTTCTGGACAGCAGCTTTGGCATCGGGCTGCTGAAAGACGAGCTGACGCGCATTGAGCACGGCGTGCTGGCATGATCGTTTACAGGCTCAGCAGGGGCAAGTTCAAAAATGACCTCTCGGGGCGTGGGGCCGAGCTGGCAGGGGGCCGCTGGAACAGCAAAGGCGTGGCCATCCTCTACACCAGCGAGTCTATCGCGCTCTGCACCGTGGAGATTGCCGTCCATATGCCGCTAGGCATCGTACCCGCCGATTACCACCTCATCCGGATAGAGTTACCGGACAGCGCCCCCATACTGGAACTCAGCCCAGATGCCCTCCCCGCCGACTGGAAAAGTTTTCCGCATGCCAACAGTACCCAGGAGATTGGAGACGCTTTTGTGCTGGAAGGGAAATACCTGGCGCTGAAGGTGCCGTCGGCCACAGTGCAGGGCACCAGCAATTACCTCATCAACCCGCGCCACCAGGCCTTCCGGGACGTGCGCATCCTCCAAACCACTCCTTTTGAATTCGACAAGCGCCTGTTCGTGAAAGAGTCGTAAGCAGTAGACGCTGTCGGCCGCTAGTTTATATATAAGATTAACACTCCCAATGGTGCCGCTGTGAAAGCCTGAATTTACCTTTGTTATCTATATGAAAAGGCCTCTTCTTCTCCTATACTTCCTGGTACTGGCCGCCACAGCCTTCGCCCAGACAGATACCACGCAGCAGATAGTTCCTGGTCGGCGCAACAGCCCGGCGCAGCAGCAAAAGCCATATGTCATCCTAATCTCAGCGGATGGTTTCCGGTATGATTATGCTGATAAATATGAGGCGAAGAACCTGCAGGCGCTGCGGGCACAGGGCGTAGCGGCGGCATCCATGGTACCGTCGTTCCCTTCCAAGACTTTCCCGAACCACTATACCCTCGTCACGGGCATGTACCCGGCCACGCACGGGCTCATCAACAACCATTTTTACGACCCGCAGCGGAAGGAGTATTATACCATGCGCGAAAGGAGCAAAGTGGAGGACGGCAGTTGGTACGGCGGCGTGCCGCTGTGGGTGCTGGCCGAGCAGCAGCAGATGCTCACGGCCAGCTATTACTGGGTAGGCTCTGAGGCGCCCATCAAAGGCATCCGCCCCACCTACTACTACCTGTATAACGAGGATGCGGCGTTTGAGGACCGGGTGGAAACGGTGGTGGACTGGCTGCAACTGCCGGAGGAGAAACGGCCGCACCTCATCACCTTTTACCTGCCGGAGGTAGACCATGCCGGGCACGACTTCGGGCCCGATGCACCTGAGACGAAGACGGCGGTCCAGCAACTGGATGCCAACATCCTAAAACTGACGGAGGCGGTTGCCACCACGGGGCTGCCGGTGAACTTCATATTCGTATCGGACCACGGCATGACCCAAATTGATACAGAGAACACCTTGCCGCTGCCCGCTGCTGTGGATACTGCAAAGTTTATCGTGTCGGGCGGGGGCATGGTGGTGGAGCTGCACGCCAAAGACAGGAACGCCATCAAAAGCACCTACCGGAAACTGAAAAAAGAAGCGGAAGGCTATAAGGTGTACCGCAAACAAAACATGCCCCGGCACCTGCATTATGGCGCTAAGGCTGACGCTTTCCACCGTATCGGCGACATTCTGCTGCTGACGGAAGCGCCCCTGGTTTTCAATTTCTCAGCGCGCCCTCCGGCTCCCGGCGCGCATGGCTACGATCCGGCCGAAGTAAAAGACATGCACGCCACCTTTTACGCCTGGGGCCCGGCTTTCCGGAAAGGCATCAGGATTACTGCTTACCAGAACATTCATATATACCCGCTTGTGGCAGAGATACTCGGCTTGCCCTATACCCACAAAATCGACGGGAAGAAAGAACTTGCAGCGGAAGTGCTCAAGCGCAGGTAGCCATATGCCATTCCCTCTGATCTGAAAAACACAAAAGCCGGGCCTCCTGATGTGAGGGAGAGCGGCTTATACACTTAGCTGAATCTGTATATAACCCTACTCGCTGTCTCGGCTCGGCTGGTATATCGGAAAACCAAGGCCCAGGCCATGTCCCGCCTGTGTTACGCCAGCAGAGATGTCGGCATTCGTGCGGACGTGGCCAAGCGTTTCTTCGGGGCCGCAATGTCAGCAACGGAATGGGCATAACCCGTTCTGAGTCCACATACGCGCGAAACTACGGCGTCTCCCTCACTGTCCTCCATGAAACTGCCTCCTAAATCCGATAATGGCCTCACCGAACCACTTGTGCGTAGGTGCCGCCCCTTCAGGGAAGTAATAACGGACAGACGGCGGCAGGCCATATCTCCAGATCTCGCCAGCGTCATATATTACAGCGGGTAAATTCTGTTTCGCTCCGCCACTGTCACCGGGAAGTGGTAGGTGTCCTCTATCAGTTTTTTCAGAGCCCTTGTGGCGGCCTCCTCGCCGTGGTTTAGAAAAACCCGCTTTGGCGGGCGCTCAAACTTGCCCAGCCACCACAGCAAATCCCCCTGGTCGGCATGTGCGGAGAGGGAGCCGATCTGGCTTATCTCAGCTTTAACCTCGAATTCCTCCCCCTCAATCTCAGTGGTTGCGGCCCCGCTGCTCAACTGGTGGCCGCGGGTGCCGGCAGCCTGGTGCCCCACCAGCAGCACAGTGTTTTTGCTGTCGCCCACCAACTGCTTCAGGTAGTAGAGAACGCGGCCTCCGGTGGCCATGCCGCTCCCGGCAATAATTATTTTGCTTTTCGGGCCGTCCGCGTTCAGGACGTTCAGGGTTTCCTCAAAGCTGCCGATGATGTGTACGTTTTTGGTCAGGCTGTCGCACTCAGCCTCCGAAAGGTTGTGCCAGTCGCGGTGCCGCTGGAAAATCTCCGTTATGCCGGACCCCATCGGGGAATCGAGGTATATCGGGAGCGCCGGAATGCTCTTTTCGTCCATCAGGTTGTTCAGGATCAGGATAATCTCCTGGGCCCGCTCCACGGCAAAACTGGGGATGACCAGGTTGCCGCCTTTCTCAAACGTGTGCTTCACCACCTCCTCCAGCGCCTGGTAAGGCGACACCGAATTATCGTGCAGTTTGTCTCCGTAAGTAGCCTCCATGATGATATAATCTGCCTCCGGCAGGGTGGTGGGGCCGTCGAGAATGAGCGGCTCCCGCTGCCCCAGATCTCCTGAGAATACAAACCGGTGCCCTTCCACCTCCAACTCCACCAGGGCAGAACCGAGGATATGCCCGCTCTTATGAAACCGGAACCGCACGTCATCGTCTAACTGCACCCATTCGTTGTCACCGTAGGTTTGGAAGAGGTCCATCGTGCGGTTCACGTGCTTTTGCCTGTAGAGCGGCTTTAGGGGCTTGCTGCCTTCGCTGCGCTTGCGGTTGGCCTCCCGGGCGTCCTCTTCCTGTATATGGGCGCTGTCCTGCAGTATCACCCCGGTGATGTCGCGCG
The DNA here is from genome assembly GCF_009931655.1 of Pontibacter russatus. Classification (NCBI taxonomy): domain Bacteria; kingdom Pseudomonadati; phylum Bacteroidota; class Cytophagia; order Cytophagales; family Hymenobacteraceae; genus Pontibacter; species Pontibacter russatus. Next base: position 4,947,546 of record NZ_CP047984.1, read on the forward strand.
AGGGAGTGGTGGCGTAAACCGGGCCGGTAAAGCCTTTCTTCACCAGCACCGGCAGGAAGCCGCTGTGGTCGAGGTGGCCGTGTGTCAGGATGATGCCGTCCAGTTCGGAGGGATTGAAGGGGAGTTTCTTCAGCTTGTTCAGTTTGCGCTCCGACTTGCTGCCCTGGAACAGGCCGCAGTCGATGAGCAGTTTGTGTTTGTGTGTCTGCAAGAGCGTCTTGGAGCCAGTAACCGTGCCAGCCGCACCAATAAACAGCAGTTGCACCAAGGATTTGTCGTTTGCCATAAGAGCTTTGAGGTTTGTGTATAGAAGCGGGTCGGTGCCTTAGATCGATGGTGGATGTGGTGGTCTAATACGTGCCGCCGCTGCCGAAGGACTAAATTCCAGCTACGTATATGAATTTCAAAAGCAGGATGTGGGCGGCTTGGGCTGCCGTTCCCGGTACGCTATATAATCTACAGGCATGTATAAATCCTGCCTTTGTGCCTCCGGTGCGGGTCGGGATGCCGTATCATACAATTTGAATGACGAAGTTAGCTAGGAAGAATCTAAGGGTTAGCTATGAAGAAACTAGAGCATAAAGTGGTGTTCATAACGGGCGGAAACTCGGGTATCGGCAAGGCGTGTGCCCTGGAGGCAGCGAAAGAGGGCGCAAAGGTGGTGGTGGCCGATCTGCCCCGCGTGAAGCACGAACAAACGATGGAGGAAATAAAAGCCCATGGGGCCGAAACGCTTTTTGTGCCGGTTGACGTGGCGGATGTGGCAAGCGTAAAAAGTGCTATCGGCACAACGGTGGCGAATTTCGGACGGCTGGACGTGGCCCTGAACAACGCCGGGATTGGCGGGGTGTATTCCGGCATCCACGACATGGAGGAGCGTGTGTGGGAGAAGATAATCGCCGTGAACCTGACGGGGCAGTTCTACTGCGTGAAATACGAACTGCAGCAGTTTCTGAAGCAGGGCGGAGGCGTCATCGTGAACATGGCGTCGCTGGCCGGGCTGATGGCCGAGCGGGGACTGGCGGCCTACACCGCCGCCAAGCACGGCTTGGTTGGCCTCACCAAAAACATAGCCGTGCAGTATGCCGACCGAAATATCCGCGCCAACGCCATCTGCCCCTACTATACCGACACGCCCATGCTGCGCGCCGTACCGCAGGAGATGCTGCAACACTGGGCGTCAGGCACGCCTGCCAATCGGCTGGGCAGGGCAGAGGAGATAGCCAAAGCTTTTCTGTACTTCGCCTCCGACGACTCAAGTTACTGCAACGGCACCCACCTGGCTGTAGACGGGGGCGCACAGGCTTAATCTATATATAGCCCTGTCCGCAGGTGTTATATATGGCAGCCCCTCAGAAAGCGACATTCGCCTCTGTAAAGCAGGCGGCCTTATATACCCCAGCCTGAGCTATATATAGCTTAAGCTTGAATGAAGAAAATAGCTGCGAAGGCGACTGCTGCAGCCTTACTTCGCTCGGAAGTCGGAGATGATGCCTTCGGCGATCCAGTTTGCGAGGGCCTGCCGGTTGTTTGCGCTCACGAAGCGCCGCTGGTCGAGGTCGTTCTTGATGTTGCCCAATTCAATGAAAACCGTGGGCGGGTCGCTGTACTTGATCACATACAGGCTGCTGCGGTCCGACACAGTGCCGGAGTATTCGCGGTTGGGCTGGTGCTGCCGGTAGTTTGTGGTGAAGGTCCGGTGGATGGCATCGGCCAGTTTCTGCCCCAGCAGGCTGTTTTTGTGGTGGTAGAAGAACACGTCGATTTTCTGGCCCTTGCTGCGGCTGTCGACGTGGATGGAGAGCATGCGCTGGTAAGCGCCTTTGTGTTTGGCGTGCAGTTTGTTGATGGCCGAGGTGCGCTGGTGCAGCCGCTCGCGCTGGTCCAGCGACACTTTCTGCGCAGAGTAGTTTACTTCGTCGCGGTCTATCTTCAGGATGGCCTCGTCGCGAATGCCGTCGTTCTCGTCCTGCATGATCATATAAACGGTGGCACCGTGCTGCATCAGGCGGCGGGCCAGGCGGGCAGTTACGTCGTAGGCGTATTCGTCTTCCGCCAGCATGTGCGAGCCGTACTTGCCGATAGCCCCCGGATCCGGGCCTCCGTGCCCCGACACCAGGTAATACACCGCGCCTTTCAGTTGCTGATCCAGTATTTCCACCCGCTCATATTTTTTACCGAAGAGCGGAATAGTGGCGGTGAGGCCAGAGGTCACTTTCAGGGTGGCAGGCTCAGCTTTCGCCTCCGCAGGGTTTGGCTCGGCTGTGTCGATGGGGAGCAGGTACGTTCTGCCCGTGTACAGGCTGTTGCCTTTGCCAATGTTTTCTTTGTTCAGGTCGAGGAAAGGAGCCAGGTGAACCGAAGGGTCGAGCCCGTGCCGGCGCAGCAGGAGGTAAATGCCATCGCCTGCCTTGGCCACCACCTGCGGGTAAGACGCCTGCTGGCTGAAGGCTTGTGTTGAAAAGGTGTATAAAATGAGAAGGAGAAAACTAACTCGCACAAAATAAAAGTTTAGCAACGAAAAAGAAACCACAGCTATAGTACAAAAAAAATCCTACCGATGAAAATCCTCAGAAGCCACTGGATGCTATATAGCTGAAAGCCAGTATAAACGGAAGAAGCAATTTTCGGTCATACAGACAAACCTTTATAGCTTCCGCCGAAGCTTCCTTCCGGAGAAGGTGCTATGCCATTGCATGTGTTATATATAAAGCGGCTATGTATAATGCGGCTGAAGCCGCTGCGAACCACGCTTCTTTCACAATCCGATGTACGGCGGCAGGAACAGTGAAAGCATCTTGCTGCGCAGCGGCTTCGTACTGCAAACGATGTAAGCCAGCGGCTATTTCATATCTTCACCACAAAAGGGCGGTGTTCACGCTGGCAAAGCTGCATCCTGTTATATATATATGGAGGTAATTGAAAATTTTTTTAGGGAAATAGGTCCCATTTACGCGGCCTTGCTGGCAACGGTTTTCACCTGGTTTGTCACCATGCTGGGGGCCGGCATGATTTTCTTCTTCAGGTCGATGAACCGGAAGTGGCATGATGTGATGCTGGGCTTCACCGGTGGCGTGATGCTGGCCGCCAGTTTCTGGTCGCTGCTGAGCCCGTCCATCGAGCTGTCCGAAAAAGTATTCCCGGACATGCCCTGGATGCCCGCCGCAGTCGGGTTTTTGGCAGGGGCGCTCTTTATTTTCGGGCTCGATAAGCTGGCACCGCACCTGCACATCAACTTCAGGGAAGAGGAGACGGAGGGGGTGAAGACGAAATGGCACCGGACTACTTTGCTTATCCTGGCCATTACACTGCACAACATCCCGGAGGGACTGGCCGTGGGCGTGCTGTTCGGCGCGGCAGCGAACGGCGCGGACGGCGTCACCTATTCGGCGGCCATTGCCCTGGCCATGGGCATCGGGCTGCAGAACTTTCCGGAGGGCTTTGCCGTGGCGATGCCGCTTCGCAGGCAGGGCGTGAGCCGCCGCAAGAGCTTCTGGTACGGGCAACTGTCGGCGGTGGTGGAGCCTGTGGCGGGTGTGCTGGGAGCCTGGGCGGTCTTGAGCATCCAACCCATCCTGCCCTATGCGCTGGCCTTTGCGGCGGGCGCCATGATATTTGTGGTGGTGGAGGAGGTGATACCGGAAACGCAGCGCGATAAAAATACGGACCTGGCCGTATTGGGCCTGATAGGCGGGTTTGTGCTGATGATGGTGCTGGACGTAGCATTCGGTTAAACAGGTTGTGCCTTAGAGTGGGCAGCTTCTAACTGCAGTACAGCACGTAGCTCCTTTAGAGCGAATAACTTCTATACAGGAACCCGCCAGTTTATATCTCCTTTGTAACCTGATTCGGCAATAGAAAGTGTGCAGCCGCGCTGGCACAGGACGGCTGCCTTAAGCTTGGTTACTCACGGGCAGGCTTGCAGGGCCCTTTGTACCGGATGAAAAAGTTGATCCAGGTGCTGCGCGAAAGCCTGAAGTTGATGGGGAGCAATCCGACCACCACCACCAGCAGCACCGCAATCATCATAGACATGGTTACTTCTTCCACCAGAAAGCTCAGCGCAATCCAAACGGCAATGAAGATGGCGGTGCTGAAAGCGTAACTCACAAACATAGCGCCGTAATAATAGCCGGGCTCGGGCTCAAAAAACTGCCCGCAGCAGGAGCACTTCTCGTTCATTTCCGAAAACCTGCGCGGGCTATACAGAGTGCCTTTCGGGAACATATCCCCTTCGTGGCACCGCGGGCACTTGGTATTGATAATGCTGTACAGCATGGTGTCTTTCCAACTCATCTTTCTCTGGTCTTCTGCTTTCTATACAAAGATACGGAATAACTGCGCTGACCTGACTGGACATATTACACGAAATACTGGACAATCGAACCAGAGCCCGGGGATGGATATGAAAGCGGACAGCTATATTTAGACGGGGCCTCAGTGCTGGGCATTTCTGAACTGTTCCGGGGTCTGGCCGGTGTGCTTTTTAAAGAAGCGGAAAAAGTAGGCGTTGTCGAAGTAACCCAGTCTGGCGGCCACCTCCGAAACGGTGAGGTGCGAGTGTACCAGCAGCCTGCGGGCCTCCAGCAGCACACGCTCCTGTATCAGCTCGTTTACAGTCTTGTTGATGGCCCGCCGGCAGGTGTCGTTCAGCTGCTTTGCCGTTACGTGCAGCTTGTCGGCGTAAAAGCGCACGGGCAAATGCGCTTTATAGTGCTGGTCAATGAGTTGCTCCAGGGCCTGCACTTGGGACAGCAGCGGGGCGGGTATCTGGCCGGAGGGGTTTTGCTCCTGATAGCGGCGCCTCAGCAGGATGAGCAGAATATCGAGGTAGTCACGGATCACGTCCTCCACCATCGGCTTTTGCGCCTCGTGCTCCCGTTGCATAGGCCGGATTACCTCCAGGATGGCCTCATCGCCCGGGGGGTGCAGCAGGAGCAGGGGCATGTGGTAAGGGGCATGGAAAAAGGGGAAGCGGTTGAGTTTCTGATGCGGAAACTCAACTCTGAAATAGGCAGAAGTGAAGAAGATGATATAGCCGTCCGTGTCGTCGGACAGCTGCCAGCTGTGTACCTGCCCCGGCGCAAGGAAAAACATGGTGTTGGCTTGCACCGGATAGGCCTCAAAATCAATGGTATGGGTGCCGTGCCCTTTGCTGATATACAGCAGGATATAGAAATTGTGCTTGTGCGGCCGCTGAATGAACTGGTGCTCCCGCAGGTGGGCTGCAAAAGAACGCAGGTAGAAATAGCTTTCCTTCTGCTCCTGCGCATGAAAGTCCTGGATCTGGTAGACAGGCAAATGTTCATCAGGCATATGGCTCCCGGATATTAGCGTTAGAAGATGGCCCGCATCATATAAAATTAAGGTTTAGCCGCGCTTATATATGAATGGCGGCTACCTGTATATAAATCCAACGGAATAAGAGCGGCTAATACAGAAGCAGGCAGCTTCAGCCGATACGGGAGTAGCGTATTCAAAAGTTAAATTACTTTTCCATCAGCGTGTGAATTATTTATATATGCCTGCCACGGAATAAGTTGCCTGTGCCGCATTGCCTTCACCTGCCGTAATTTTTCCCGGTGTTTTGCCGCTCGGTTTCCTTCACGATGCGGCTCAGGTCGGTCAGCACGCTCCCTATATCGCGCAGCACCTCCGGCGAGTCCACATTCCTGAAGTCTGCCAGGCACATTGCCTGCTCAGCGCGCGCTTCCTGCACCTTCTTACTCAGCAGGGCCAGGTTGGTTTCAGAAGGGTCAGCCACCGTTTCGCCGAAAACCGCGATGCACCCTGCCGTGGCCTCCATGGCCCGCTGCAACTGCCGGATGTTCGTGTACTCCACCTGAAACGCGTGGCGCTGCTGCAAATCGTGCAGGCTCCGGCGTATTCCCCTGATCTGTACCGTTATATGCTCCAGTTTGCTGACGCTTACGGCCAGGCGGCTGAGGTGGGTGCGCTTGTGCGTCAGAAATGGGTTGTACTTCAGGCTCTGCTCCGCCAGTTTGAGCGTCTCCTGGCATTTCCCGGTTTCGCTTATCAGGGCATCCACTTCGGAGCGACCGGTTTTCCCCCGCCTGCTGTCCAATACTAAAAGAACGTGCAGGCTTTTGAGGGTGTCGGCGGCCAGGCTGCTGGCCTTGATGATGCCGCGCTCCACATCCGGGATGGCGTTCTGCGGCACGATCAGGGCATTTATCAGAACGGCGATTCCCGAACCCAGTACCGTTTCGATGATGCGGGCGAGGGCGTAGCCTTCCTCATTCTGGCCGAAGGCGAGCACCAGGAAGGAGCTGATGGCCACCTGCGAGATGATCTGCGGGTTCATCCGGAGGGCTTTGGCAGTGCCCATCCCCAGCAGGATCACAAAGAAAATGGAGACAGCGCCAATCCGGAACCAGTGCCCCAGCAGCATGCTCAGCAGCACGCCCCCCACAATGCCGATGATGCGCTGGGTGGCCTTTTCCACAGAGTCGGCCACGGTCACCTGCACCGTCAGGATGGCGGCGAGGGCGGCAAAGTACGGATAGTCGCCGTGCAGCAGGCTGGCGGCTACAAACCATGAGAGGGCAGCCGCCAGCGCCGTTTTGACGATTTGCTGCGTCAACCCAAAACGCGCTAATATTTCTGCGTTCCTATTCAAAGCGGTATATGTGCCCGTATCAAGTTCGCAAAGTTAAGACTAATAAACTTGCCGCTATGTCTTTTACTGCTGGCAAATTTCCATCCGTCTCAGCCCGGCTGCGGCAAGGCCGGTTCTTAGGCTGGTTTTGTGTTGAAAGGAACTGTGTCCTCTTAGGGGTATGGGAGCACATATGAAAGCGTGGAAGAGGAGTCACCGGATTTCAATTCATTTTCTGAGCAGGCAGAAACAGGCAGTACGATATTAAAACCTATATGGCATTGCTTCGTTAATAAAGTGATATTTAATATAGATAATTAAATATCGCCTTGACGCTCCTCTTGTTCAGTATAGCAGCCATATCTCCTGCATGACAGTGATAAAGCATCTAAGAAGACTGCTGCTGAGTTTCTTTTGATCCGTGGTTACGGCGGAGTGACCGTTCGATGTCCCGCCAAGTACATCTCTATCCAATTTACACATGGGAACAAATTACAAGCACAAAATCATTTATGCCTTCTTGTTGATTTTATCCGCGTCCTTCGGGTGCTCGGTAGAGGACGAAGAACTCATGCCTGAAGACGGACTGAGGCAGGAACTGGAAAGTGCCGCGAAAGCGGGGGAGGCAGCCTCCGACGTGCGGAGGCTGTCTGACCGTTACATTATTATTTCAGCCTCCAATTCTATTCCCGCCGGGCTCAAAAGCCAGATAGGCTCTCTGAACGGCAGAGTCACAAAAATTTATGAGGGCGCCGGGCTTGCCACAGCCACTTCCACCGACCCTGACTTTATCACCAAAGCCTCCAGCATAAAAGGTGTGAGTGCCGTGGTACACGATTTTAAAATTCAATGGATCGATCCCTCCAAAGCTAAGGGCGTGAAGATGGAAGCGACCTACGGGAATCCACCGAACAGCGGCGACGATGACTTCTTCTTTGACCTGCAATGGGGGCATGATGCCATTGATGCGCCGGAGGCCTGGAATGCTGGCTATATGGGAAAGGGTGCCAGGGTAGCCGTTCTGGACACGGGCTTTGATCTGACGCACCCGGACCTGGAGCCCAATATAGACTTTGCCGCCAGTACGAGCTTCGTGCCCGGAGAGGATCTGCAATATAACCTGTCAGACACCTTCAGCCATGGCACGCATGTAGCGGGCACCATTGCAGCGTCGGATAACGGTTTCGGAACCATTGGCGTTGCGCCGGAAGCCGAACTGATACTTGTAAAAGTGCTCAGCGATGAAGGCTCCGGTTCTTTTTCATGGATCATGGACGGTATCGTATATGCCGCAGACCAGGGCGCGGATGTGATCAATATGAGCATCGGCGCCTACCTTCCCCGCAACGGCAAGTTCCTGGATGAGGAAGGGAACGTAGTGCACGACACCAAAGCCGTTAATCAGTTGCTGAATGCCATTAACAAAGTTATCACTTATGCCTACCAGCAGGGAGCCACGGTCGTAACCTCGGCAGGGAATGATGCCGTAAACGGCAACAAAGACCAATCCTGGGTACACATACCCTCCGATGCACCCCATGCCATCTCTATTTCGGCTACCGCGCCAAGGGGCTGGGCGCTGAATCCCTACGGCGCCTTCCTCGACTACCCGGCTTCCTACACGAACTATGGAACACCTGAAGTTGATTTGGCAGCGCCCGGCGGTGACGTATCTTATCCAGGAGAGGAAGAAGTGACCATCGGGTTCGTTACCGCCCCCGCCTATGTGTTTGATTTGGTGTTCAGTACCGGAAACGGTGGTTGGTATTGGTCTGGCGGCACCAGCATGGCCACCCCGCATGCGTCGGGTGTGGCGGCTCTCATCGTTGGAAAAAACGGGGGCGAGATGAACCCGGCGCAGGTAGAGGCTATTCTCCGGACTTCCGCTGAAGACTTGGGCAAGCCGGGCCGCGACCCCTATTATGGCCATGGAAGAGTAAACGCCTACTATGCCGTGACAGGAAAAAAGGTGCCGGCTTTGCCCGCCAAGAATAATAAACCCATCGCAAAGGGGAAATCCGCAGCAAAAGGGAAGCTAGTTGCACGGTAGTTGACTAAGGTTTTAACAGAGCAATTATATATAAAAAAGGTCCATCCAGCTATTGGGTGGACCTTTTTTATATCCTAAGGCTCAGTCAGAAGCTGGAGTTGCTGTGAAAAATGAATCGAGTTATATTGATCTATCTTATCAGGTTAGGAGAGTTATAATAACACGCTGGCCTACCGCGCGCAAATCCCCCGGTACGGGCACCACTGGCACACGTCCAGGTCGCTTGTTTTCCGGATGGGCTCCTGCGGGTCGAGCATGCGGCGCACGAAGTCGGATAGGAGGTCTTCGGAGGCCTTCATAAAATCTTTGGGCGTGCTGCCGTCTGCCTCGGTGAAGTTGAACTCAGAGGTCATCACGCCTGCGTCCAGGTTGCGGAACGAGAGGATGCCGGACTTCGCATCGATTTGCCAGGGCTCCATATGCCTGGCGTTGCGGAGGATGGTTTCCGGCTGCTCCTGCAGGGTGCGCTGCAGCACGTACTGGTACAGCCACAGCTGGCGCGCTTTGTCATATTTGGGGTCGGTAGTAAACTGCAGATCCACCTCCTCGGGCTTTACTTTCAGCTGGCCCGGCTCCACCTTGCCTGTTTTGTAGTCGATCACGCGCAGCTCGTGGCCCGCCAGATCAATGCGGTCGGCTTTTCCGGCAATCCGCACCTGTAGCACCTCATCGCCCACCTGCACAGGCAACGTAGCCGAAAGTGTTTCTTCGAGGCGGAGCACGTAGAGCGGCAACTCATCGGAGTACAGCAGGTTTTGCAGGTATTTTTCCAGCACCTGCACCGCCACTTTGTAGAGCAGGCGGTTCATGCCCCTGTCGGGCGAGGCCCCTCGTGTCACGCGGCTGAACTCCATTTTCACCTGCCCCGGCAACTGCGTCAGCATCAGCTCTACATCCGAAGCCTCAATGGGCTTTCCCGTTTGCTCAAACTCCCGGAAAAAATCCTCCAGCACCTGGTGTACCAGCGTCCCGAACTTGTCCGCGCCCAGCTGTTCCTCCACTTCCTCCACCTCCTGCATTTTGGCGATGCGCGTGAAATAATATTGTAGCGAGCAGTTGATGTACATGTTCAGGTGCGAAGGGTAGAGGCCGCGCTGCAGTTCCTGCTTCAGCTGCTCCCGCGTCTGCGCGTCTTTCTGGATGATGATGTCCCCGTTGTATTGCCGCGTCTTTTTCTGCTCCACGGCAGCCGTCATATCCCTGAATTTTATATTGAGATTCTGGAGCGCGAGGTCGTTTTGTAGCTGCAGGATAAAGCGGCTTTTCTCGCCGGAGCCGTAGGTGTCGGAGGGAAGCACGTAGAGCAGGTTCACGCGCTTGGCGCGCTGCAGGAGGCGGTAAAAATTATAGGCCATCGTGCTTTCTGTTTCGGCGTAGGTCGGCAGCCCGAACTCGCGCAGCACATCGTACGGCATCAGCGACTCGTGGCGCTTCGGCGCCGGCAGCGTGTTCTCGTTCACCGACAGGATGATCAGGTTCTCGAAATCCAGGGCGCGTGTCTCCAGCATCCCCATGATCTGCAGGTCTGAGATCGGCTCGCCGCTGAAGGGAAGGCGGGTGGAGGAAATCAGCTCATACAGAAACTTGCGGAAGCTGCGCACAGATATCTTCTGCTCGCGGCAGTCGAAGATGGTGTCGAGGCGCTTGACGATGGTGTAGAAGATATATAAATACTCCGTCTCGATGGTGTTGCGGCCATGGCTGTATACCTCGCGGAGCAGCTCAATCAGGTTATAAAGGCTGGCGATGATGTCGTCGCAGTCGCGCCAGGTTTTGAAGAGCACCTCAAAGAGCGGGTGGTGCTGACTCAGTTTCAGGAGTTCCTGCGCCGACACCAACACCCGGTTGTCCTGCACGATCTTATCGAGGACCTGCTGTATCAGCCCGTGAAACTTTGCCTGCTCCGGCTGGTCGTTTATATATAACCCGTAGCGCCGGATGAAGGGGTGCGTCAGCAGCTTCGTGGCTGAGAGGTGATGGTACTGGTATACTTTGTAGCCGGATTCCTGCAGCTGTGTGATGCCTGTCAGGTGCACCTCGAAGAGTAAATCAATCAGGTTGAACAGGGGAGTGCCCTTAAAGCTCAAGCCCATGGTCACGTTGTAATTCGGGATATCCTCGGGGATGGAGTGCAACACCGGCAGCAGCAGTGTTTCGTCGGGCAGCACGATGGCCACCTGCGCATGCTTGTCCTGCTCCCTGATTTCCTGCAGCAACTGCCCAGCCAGTTTCCCCTGCATGCTGGCATTGGCCACGCCAATAACATTTATTTCCTTTTCATCCGTCAAAAGTAAATTCTGCTGCCAGCGCCATTCCGGTAGCTTCCAGGTGGCTTTATACTTGCGCAGGAAGTTGCCCGCCCGGTTCGGCGTGCCCTCTTCCATATAGAAATCATCGGAATCGAACAGCACCTCCGCCTTGCCGTGTTTCAGCAGCGTTTTGATGATTTTTTCTTCCGAAGCGGTCAGGGCATTGAGGCCGATGAATATGTATTGGGCACAGGCTGCTTCCGTGGTGATTTGGTTGATGTTGTCGGCCACGCTGCGGAAGGCCATGCCCACGTAAGCCTGCTTCTTTTCGAGCAGGCGCTTTTTGAGGTTGTGGTAAGTCTTCTCGATGTTGTCCCAGAGGCTGAAATATTTGCGGAGGGTGGGGGAGAAAGCCTTGCCCAGGAACTTCGGGTCCCAGCGCTCCAGCGCCTTGGCCTCGCCCAGGTACTCAAACAACTTGCCCGTGTGTACCAGGTTCTGGTCGATGCGGCTGAAGTCGTCCAGCAGCGTGCCCGCCCAGGTCACGAACTGGTCAAAGTCCAGCAGCGGGTCCTGCTCGCGCATCAGGTCATATAGCTCCAGCTGTAAATTTATCGGCTCCAGCACGTCAGTTTTGGCCAGGCGGCATATAAAGTCCTCCATCGCCGACACCTCCGGAGACCAGATAGGCTCCGTTGCCGCCTGCGCCAGCGCGTTTTTAAAGAAGAAGCTCGCACGGCGCGACGGCAGGATGATGCACAGGTCGCTGATGTTCTCCCTGTGCTTCTCATAAACGTACTTCGCTGTGAGCTCTAAAAAAGTCTGCAAGGGTGGAGGTGGTGAATGAGTGAATGCATTGCTGGATGGTTTAATGGCTAAATTGTTGATTGTTAATAGTTGTCTTCAGTTTTACCTGCCCGAATCTCTAACTTTCTAACCCTTTAACTTCTAAACGTCCCCCTTCTCCTCCAGCGGCAGGAAAGGGTTGTAGGCAATCTCCCACAGGTTTTCGTCGGGGTCGGCGATGTAGCTGCTGTAGCCGCCCCAGAACACTTTCTCCGGCTGCTTCAGCACTTTCACGCCTTTGGCCGCCAGCGCCGCCACCAGTTCATCCACTTCCTGCTCGGAGCGCACATTGTAGGCCAGCGAGAACCTGCGGAAGCCTTTTCCATCGGCTGGCACCCCGGCATCGTCGGCCAGCGACTCCTGCGGGAACAGCGCCAGTTGGATGCCGTTCAACTGAAAGAAAACAACTCCCTCGGTGCTCATGGAAGTAGGCTGCCAGCCAAAAATGTTCTCGTAAAAAGCCTTCGACCGCTGTAGGTTGGTGACACCAAGGGTGATGAGCGTTAAGCGTTGTTCCATATGGTTTGATTTTCTACAATGATAGCCTGTGTATAACTTGCTTCGAAGACAGATGCGAAGGCATCACCCTCTAAATTTATATATAAAACCTAAGCTGCGATATATAAACTTGCCCGAATTCTGATAAACAGGAACCCACCCTGCCCTTCCCCAGCGGGAAATTCATTTCCTTAGTTAATGAGTTTCTCCTCCACGGAGGGGTTGGGGTGTGTTATATCGCTTCAGCGGAAACATGTCGCAACTTGTGTTATATAAGGAGCGTCTTCAGCAGCACGACATATAGCTACTCCCGTGCCACCGGCAGCTTTACTGTAAAAGTTGTGCCCCTGTCCGGCACACTCTCCACCGCAATCTCCCCGCCCAGCGACTCCACCTGCATTTTGGTCAGGTAAAGCCCCATGCCTTTGGAGTCGCGGTTGCGGTGAAAGGTCTTATATAGGCCAAATAATTTATTTCCCACTTTTGCCATATCCATTCCCATTCCATTATCTGAAACCCTGAGGTATAGATGAGGCCCCTGCTGCCAGGTGCCGATGCGGATGAGCGGTGTCCTGTCGTCGGCGCTGTACTTGAGCGCGTTAGACAACAGGTTGTGCAGGATGCTTTCCATATATACCTTCGGGGCCAGCAGCTCCCGGACCTGAAGGTCCTGTTCGATCTTTGCGTTGCGCAGCATGATGTTCGCCTGCAGGTTCTGCAGTTGCTTTTCTGTCAAATCAACGAGGTTTACCTTTTCCCGGGACAGTTGCTGGCCGAGCGCCATGTTCAGAATCAGGTTCAAATCCTGTATGGTGACCGACATGTTGTCTACCATCTGGTCTATCTTGCCCATCACCTCCGATGCCGTCTCAGTTGTCGGCTCCGCCCTATACAGGTTGTGTAGCCCCTTGATGTTGCTCATGGGCGAGCGCAGGTTGTGCGTGATGATATGGGCAAAGTCCTCCAGCCGGTCGTTTTTCAGGCGCAGTTCTTCGGCCGAGGCCTCCAACTCGTGGTTCAGCTCCGTCAGTTTGTCGGCCTGGTTACGGAGCAGGATGGCCGTGATATCCTTCTGTAGATTCTGGGCGATTTCGAGTTCGTTGAGCGACCAGGGCTGCGATTTGCCCTGTACAATCTCCTGCCACTTTTTAAACGACTTGCGCGGATGCACCCGCTGGTCAGCGCTTGCCGTAGGCTTCTCAGGGTCTCCGGCCATATGCGCGTCTCCTGTATCTCTGGCCTGAAGAACAGGATGAACTCTTTGTTGTAGCGCGAGATTTCGAGGGCGAGCAGGCCGCTTGCCGTTTGGCGAAAGCTGGCTGCGGCAGGCATCTGCCTTGAAAGCTCCCTGGTGGAAAAGGTTCCTTCTACCTTCTGCTCGGCAAGCCAGTCTGTTATTTCCCTGATTTGGCCTTTCTCCGGCGTGTTTCCCGCCACTGCCAGGGTATGGTTAAAGCTAAGGGCCACGCCTTCGCAGGCAATCAGGTGCAGCAGTTTCTGCTCTTTCTCAAACAGTCCTCCGAATATATCGCCCGTCTGGTCTATTTGTTTGATGAGCGTTTCCTCAGCCTGCTTCAGTCGGTCAAAAGCCTGCACATCCCGCTTCTCCCGGCTGGCCAACACCGCGTTCGAGAAAGCCATGGCGGCCAGGTTGCAGGTCATGCGCTTCCAGTAGTCTGTGAATAATGCCGACTCGTGCTGGCACGTAATCAGCCCCCACAGCTTGTTCCGGACCATGATGGAAAACGAAAGCGTGGCAACCACATCCATGTTGCGGAGGTACTCCAGGTGTATTTCCGACGGATTGCGGAGTTCGGAGCGGATGATGTTGGACGGTGCGCCTGTCGTCGGGTTTATATAGGGAATGATGCCGACAGCGGTGGCATTCACATCCGGTATCTGCCGGATGTGCTTTTTAACGAGCAGCGCGCGGGCAGGCCCCGGTATGTCCGTGGAAGGGAAGTGATGGTGCAGGTAGGAGCGGGCACCGGGCCTGACTTTCTCCGCAATCACCTCCCCATGCCAGTCCTGGTCAAACACGTAGAGCATCACCCGGTCATAATTCAGGACGCCCTGCACAAATTCAACCAGCAGGTTGGCCTGATGTTGCAGCGAGTCCAGCGCGTTCAGCTCCTGCTGGAAGTGGCAGAAGGCGAGGGAATTGTCGAGCCGGCGCTGGCCGGTGGTTTGTGCCACCGGCTCGCACTCCAGCACCAGCTTCTTCTCCGACAGATGCACGAATCCAAAAAACTGCTTCCCCTGCAACTGCAGCAACTGCGGGCTGGCTTTCTTTGCTTTCTCCAGCTGCTCTTCCAGCAGTGCCCACTCCCCGCCCTGGCAGATGGCTGCCATTGGTTTTCCCAGCACTCTTCCGGGATTGTCTTTATATACTCCCTATATTCCGGCTTACCTGCTCTACCTGCAGCGTTTCCTGGTCCAGGATAAGCAGAAAGCCATGCGGCTGAATCCGGCCGATGATATGGATAGGCTCTGAGTCGCAGTTGGAAAGGTCAACCTTCAGGTTGTTATAGTTTTGCATAAATCTACACAAGGCCATAGACAGTCTGTTTTCTTCGGGCTTCTGCCTCCAGCCGGAAGCGCTGGAGCATCCATATGAAAACAGAGCGCCCGCAGCCGCTCTCTAATTCTTTTTCTTCATTTGTAAGGCCATCAGCCGCAGGGGCAAAGCAAGTACCCTATTACACTCCGGCTATATATACCGCACTGCATACGGCAAATGTCGTTAGAAAAGGCAGCCGTACCAGCTGTTTTATGGATTATTTTGTCAGCGCCGGCATCTTCTCCCGTCAGGCACTGGCTTATATAAATAAAGCCGATTAGGAAACTGCTCCGTCGATTACAGCTCCAGCCCCAGTTGCTCCGTTTTTTTGCCGCCGTAGTTCCAGGTCACCACTTTCTCCGTCTCAAAATAATAAAGCACGCACTTTATCTGCTGATACCCCAGCTGCCGGAAACGCACGGCGTAATGGTCGAGGCGGTTGCGGTGCTCCGGCAGCGGCGGCGGCGTTTTGAACTCCATCAGCACCACGGCCTCCCCGTCGAACACGATGCGGTCCGGCTTGTAAAGATAGGCGCGGGCATCGAGCACCTCTTTCTCATGCTCCACGGCCACTTTGTTAGTAAAGTAGCGGTGCAGTTTCGGGTGATGGATCACCTCGTCCAGTTTCTTTTTCAGGGCTGGCTTTTCCCTGTCGCTGATGATGCCCTCGTATACCATCTGGCGAAGCACCTGCTCCAACTCCGGGGCAAAGGCGATGCGGGCGAGGGCATAATGCAGTTTCCGGTTCTGCTGGCGCTGGATGGCCTGCGTCTCAAAGTCGAACACGTTGTTGGCGTGCTGCTTTATCTTCAGCCGCTTTTCCCAGTCTGTCGCCGTCAGGTGGTCGAGGGAATAGGTGTGGCTGTCGCCGGTAGCGGGAGGTGCCGTATGGGCTATGCCTTTGGCCAGCTGGTAGCAGAATTTCCCCGGCTCCCAAAACTCTTTATATACCAGGAAGCGGTACAGCAGGTGGCTCACGTTTCTGGCATTGCCTTCCAGCGCCCGCGCTGCTTTCCTGTCCTCCAGCAGGTCCTTGCTGTTCCCAATGATATATAGCCGGTCGATGGGGCGGGTGAGGGCCACGTAGAGCATGTTCAGGTTCTCGATGAATGTTTTCTCCACCTCCGTGCCATACTGCCCCGCCAGCACGGTTTTCTCCAGTTTAGAACTTATGTTAACTGCCACGCTCCGCAACTTGCCCGTCACGCTCACCTCCGGCGGCAGCCGACTCCACATCAGCGCCCGGTTTATCGGCTCGGTGCTCCAGTCGGCGAAGGGGATGATGACGACAGGCCAGGCCAGGCCCTTCGATTTGTGTATGCTGGTGATGGTGATGGCGTCGCGGTTTTTGGGCGTGTTGATGCTCAGCTTCTCTTTCTGCACTCCCCAGTAAGCCAGGAAATTGTTGAGGTTGTTGCTGTGCTTGAGGCTGTACTCCAGCACCAGGTCCAGGAAGCGGAAGAGGTACTCGCTCTCGTTGTTCTTGTCGAGCAGGCCGAAGATGCGGATCAGTTTCTCCGTCAGCTCATATATGGAGAGGTTGCCCGTTTCGCGCTCCTCCACATCAAAGCCGAACACCCGCAGTTGGTCGAAGAACGGCTGGCTGTCCGGATCGTTGGCGATGGCGGCGATGGTCTGCGTCATTTCCACATCCGGAATCGTCTCCAGCGACACCTTGCACACCAGGTACAGCGCCTCCGACTTGGCCAGCGTGTCGTTGGGGCGGTTGAAGATGCGGAACAGGGAGATAATCAGGTTGATGACCTCGGCAAACTGCAGCGACAGCGAATCCTGGGATATTATATCGAAACCTTTCTCTTTCAGGAAATTGGCGATGAGCTTACTCTTGCTGTTGGTGCGGCACAGCACGGCCATGTCCTGTAGCTGATATCCCTCTTTCTGCGCCTCTCGCACCAACTGCAGCACCATGTGCAGCGTGCTCTCGTCGTAGCTCAGCACCTCGGGGCGGGAGTAGCCTTCATATAGTTCTTCAGTGCGGCCGCAGCTGTTCAGGTTGTATTTATAATTGGTGTCCTCGGGGTGCGTGAACATAATCTGGATATGGCCGCCCAGCTTGTCGCTGCCCGTCGGCACCTGCTGCCGGAACTTGTCGTCATATATGGCGGTGAACATGCCGAAGCCGGGATGCCCCTGGCTGATATAGGTAAACAGCTCGTTGTTAAAGCCGATGATCTCCGCGCGGCTCCGGTAGTTGGTGTTCAGGTCCGCCGGCTCCAGGGCGTGGTCCACTGTTTGGTAGCGTTCTTCTATCAGGTGGCCGTGGCGCCGGTTCTGGTACAGATTCTCGGTGGTGCGTTTATATAGGTGGAGAATCTGTTCCATCTCGCCGCCGCGCCAGCGGTAGATGGCCTGCTTCGCATCGCCCACCACCATGCTGAAATGTCCGGAGGCAAGGGCGTTGTCCACGAGCGGGAGCAGGTTGTTCCACTGCAGCACCGACGTGTCCTGAAACTCGTCGATGAGGATATGGTTGTACTTCTCTCCCAGCCGCTCATATATAAACGGCACCGGCTCCTGCAGCACAATGTCGATGATGCGTTTGTTGAACTCCGATATATGCACCGTGTTCTTGTCGCGCTTTATCTCCTGCAGGCACTTCTCCAGCTCGTTCAGCACCGACACCTTATAGAGATGGGGCACCACGGCCTGTATTAGCGTGAAGGTTTCGGCAAAGCGTTCCTTGATTCCTTCGATCTGCTGGTACAGTTCCGTCAGTTCCGGCTTCACCTGGTCTATTTGTGCTTTGGAGCGGTACTGGCTTTGCCAGCATACCATTTGTCCTCTTCGATGGTCTGCCGGGCGTAGTTGTTGCCGTAGTTCAGGTCTACGGTGCGCGTCCAGGTGTTGAAGTAGCTCACAGGCCGCGGGTGCTCTGGAAAAAGTCGGCGGGGGAGAGGCCGGCATTTTGGATGGTGGCCATGGCTGCTCGGCTGCCTCCCGCACCGCGGCTTCCACGTCTATCGTCACCTGCTTCAGCTGTTCCCGCACCGCTTTAAAATCCTCCAGCGTGAGTTGCTGCAGGTCCGTCACGGCCTCATATACCTGTTCGTTCAGCAGGTTTCTGGCAAAATCCATCAGGTCGTCGGCAGCATCGTCCAGCTTTTGCCTTCGCGTGCCTCTCCAGCGCATACTGCTCCAGCGTCTCCGACAGTAAATCATCCTTGCTGTCGTTCACCTTGTCGAGCAGCAGCGAAACGGCCGTGCTCACCAGCGTGTTCGAGTCCAGTCCACCTCAAAATTGTGGGGATGTTAAGCTCGCGGGTAAAAGCCTGCACGATTTGTTGATGAAGGAGTCGATGGTGCTGACGGAGAAATCGCTGTAGTTGTACGTATCTGACGGAACAGCGCCGCCGCCCGCCGCCGCACCTCCGCTACATCCAGTTGTCCTCCGGGTATTCCTCCTGCAGGTCTGCTGTGATGGCGTGCAGCAATCCTCGCTTTCGCCCTGTCCTTCTCCGGCA